>CAYRIT010000041.1:0-24670 GCA_964424415.1 uncultured Hydrogenophaga sp. | reverse complement strand
TGGATCTTGGCGTCGCGCCAGTCGACCATCTGGCCGTCCATCCAGATCTTGCCGTCGCGGTCGGACATTGAAGGAATCGGTGCCATGCGCTGTGCCTCGTGGGGGTGTAAGTGAATGGGCGCCAGCCGGCTGAGGGTGCGGGCGGGCAAAGCCGGCATTTTACGGCGCTGCGTCGGGTCGATCGCTGGTGTCACCAAGCGCCGGCGCCCGGGTGGTTTCCAGCTCGAAGGACACCAGGCGGCCGTGTTCAAAGGTGCCCACCACGGCTTGCCCGGTGCCGTCGGCCCAGCAACGTTGCTCGGGCTCGGTGTCGGGCGGTGTGCGCAGCTGGCCCAGGCTCAGGGTCAGGCGCAACACGTCGACCATCGCCATGCCGGGCTTGAGGCGCGCGTGCAGGGCCGCCGCGTCGGGTACCCGGCCCAGCGGTCGGGCACCCACCGTGCGCAGCAACCGCATCAGCTTGGTGAATTGCAGCAGCAACCAGAAACTCAGCACAAGAACGGCCAGCAGCAGGCCTGGCGCGCCATAGTGGCGCCAGGCCAGATAGGTCAGCGCCAGCGCCGTTACCGAAAGCAGCAGGGTGCGCAGGCGGGGCGGCAGCGTCATCATGCTCACAGCCCCCGCACCAGGTTCATCGCGTCTTCGATGCGCTCCACGGGGTGGATGGTCAGCCCCTCGAACGCCTTGTCGTTCTTTTTCGGCGCATTCGCTTTCGGCACCACCGCCACGCTGAAGCCCAGCTTGGCCGCTTCCTTCAGGCGCTCCTGGCCTCGCGGCGCCGGGCGCACCTCGCCGGCCAGGCCGACCTCGCCAAACGCGATGAAACCTTTGGGCAGGGCCTTGCCGCGCAGGCTGGAGGTGATGGCCAGCATCACCGCCAGATCGGCCGCCGGCTCGCTGATGCGCACACCGCCGACCGCGTTGACAAACACATCCTGATCCATGCAGGCCACGCCGGCGTGGCGGTGCAGCACCGCCAGCAGCATGGCCAGACGGTCGCGGTCCAGGCCGACCGACAAGCGCCGTGGCGACGGCCCGCCGCTGTCCACCAGCGCCTGGATTTCCACCAGCATCGGCCGTGTGCCTTCCAGCGTGACCATCACGCAGCTGCCCGGCACCGGCTCCGAATGCTGGGACAGAAAGATCGCACTCGGGTTGGACACGCCTTTCAAACCCTTTTCCGTCATGGCGAACACGCCGATCTCGTTGACCGCACCAAAGCGGTTCTTGATGGCGCGGATCAGACGGAAGCTCGAATGGGTGTCGCCCTCGAAATACAGCACCGTGTCCACCATGTGCTCCAGCACGCGCGGCCCGGCCAGCGCGCCTTCCTTGGTCACGTGGCCCACCAGCACGATCGCGGTGCCGCTGGCCTTGGCCGCGCGGGTGAGGTGCGCGGCACATTCGCGCACCTGCGCCACCGACCCCGGTGCCGAGGTGAGCTGCTCCGAATACACGGTCTGGATCGAGTCGATCACCGCAATCGCGGGTTTCTGTGCGTCCAGCGTGGCCAGCATCTTCTCCAGCTGGATCTCGGCCAGCACGCTGACCTGCGATCCATCGAGCCCGAGACGGCGCGAGCGCAACGCGACCTGGGCGCCGCTTTCCTCGCCGGTCACGTAAAGCGTCTTCAGCCCGGCTCGCTGCAGCGAATCCAGCGCCTGCAGCAGCAGCGTCGACTTGCCGATGCCCGGGTCACCGCCGATCAGCACCACACCCCCTTCGACGATACCGCCGCCCAGCACGCGGTCGAGCTCGTCGTGGCCGGTGGGCGTGCGCTGAACATCGGTCGCTTCGATGTCGGCCAGCACGGTCACCGCCGCGGTCTTGGCGAGCGAGGCAAAGCGGTTCTTCGCGGGTGCGGTGGACTCGGCCACCGATTCGATCAGCGTGTTCCAGGCGCCGCAATGGGGGCACTTGCCCAACCATTTCGAGCTGGTGCCACCACACTCGTTGCACACATACAGGGTCTTGTCTTTGGCCATGCGGGGAGAATACCGTGACCCATGAACGCCACCGATCCCCGTTTTCGCCGCTCCGCCGACCTGACCGATCTGGTGGTGACCCCCCCAAAGCCTGCGCGGCCCAACGCGGCCTCAGCCGCCGGGCGCGCCCATCAGCTGCAGCTCACCCGCATCACCAGGCTGAAACAGCAGATCGCGGAACTCGACACCTTGGCCCCGGCGCACCGTGTGGCCGTGCACCAGCGGGTCCACCCTCTGCAGGTGGCGCACCGCCAGCAGCTGCGCGAGATGGTGTTGCTGATCGACGAGCGCCTGCGCGGCAAGACACTCGCCGCGCCGCAGCGGCAGGCGGCGGTGCGCATCCTGTGTGGCATGGCCGCCACGCTGGCGCGTGCGGGCGACACGGAGATGGCGGCGCTGCACGACCGCCACAGTCCCTCGACCCTGGCCGCTTTGGCGCGCGTGCGCAGCCAGGCCATGCGCGCCGACATCGAAGCCGCGCTGGGTGCGCATCTGGAAGATCTACCGCCCGATGCCAGCGCCGAGCAGATCCTGGCCTCGGGCATGGCCCGCCTGCGCGAACAGCAGGCACAAACTGCCGATGCCAAGCGCGCGCGGGCCGAGCGCCGGCAAGCAAAAAATGCCAGATCATCCCCTGCGCAGACGCCAGCTCAAGTCCGGCAGCACAACGCGACCGGCTTGCTGCGCGGCCTGTTCCGCCAGCTCGCCAGCGCCCTGCACCCCGATCGAGAAACGGACGCCGCGGCGCGCCAGCGCAAGACCGCGCTCATGGGTGAGGCCAACGCCGCCTACGCGCGCAAAGACCTGCTGGCGCTGCTGCAACTGCAGCAGCAGGCCGGCTTGTCCGATGCGCTCGCCCTGGGTGCCCTGGCCGACGAGCAGCTTGCTGCCATGACGCTGCTGCTCAAGCAGCAGGTGGCCGATCTGGAGCGCGAGCGGGCCGGTCGGCAGGATGCGCTGGCGCAGGAGTTTCAGGTTCCGCACGGGCTGGGCGTGACGCCCAGGACGCTGCACATGGTGTTGCTGGAGCAGGAAGAAGAACTGGAGACAGCCCTGGAACTGATGCGCGCCGATGCCCGGCTCGCCCAGACCGACGCGGGCTTCAAACGCTGGCTCAAGACCCAGACCGTGGTGGCACAGCGGCTGGGCTGACGGCGTTCAGCGGCTGGGCGCGAGCCCCTTCGCCAGCGCGCGCGTGATCTCGGCCGCCGGCAGGGGCTGGCAGCCGCGGGTGTTCTGGCCCGCCCACAGGGGCGAAAAATCGGCGCTGCTGCGGGCTTCCCAGTGCGCGCGCAACGGCGCGATGGTGGCCGTGGCGAACGGGAACGCAGGGGCGGCCGGGTTGAGCGCGCCGAGTTCGCGGATCACGCGGTTCACGATGCCGCGCGCCGGCCGGCCGGTGAACAGCGTGGTCAGCACGGTGTGCTGCGCGGCCTCGCTGACGAGGGCGGCTCGGTGCAGGGCGCTGGTTCTGGCCTCGTGGCTGCACAGGTAGGCCGTGCCGACCTGCACGCCAGACGCACCCAGCGCCATCGCGGCCGCCACGCCGGCGGCATCGGCGATACCCCCAGCCGCGATCACCGGCACCGCCACCGCAGCGACCACCTGAGGCACCAGCGCCAGGGTGCCCATCTGGGTGCCGATGTCGTCGGTCAGAAACATGCCGCGGTGGCCGCCGGCCTCCAGGCCCTGGGCAACGATGGCGTCGGCACCGTGGGCTTCCAGCCAGCGCGCCTCGGCCACCGTGGTGGCGCTGGAGATCACCACCGCACCCCAGGCCTTCACGCGCGCCAGCAGATCGGGCGCGGGCAGACCGAAATGGAAACTCAGCACCGGCGGGCGCAGGGGCTCGATCAGGTCGGCGATGGCGTGGCTGAACGGCACACGGCCTGCGCCGACCGGTACGCTGGCGATGTCCAGCCCGGCCTCGGCGTAGCAGGGCGCCAGCAGGCGGCGCCACGCAGCTTCGCGCGCCGCGTCAGGCTCGGGCGGTGTGTGGCAGAAAAAGTTGAGATTCACCGGTCGGGTGGTGCCGGCCTGCAGCGCCTGCAGTTCGCGTGCCAGTGCGTCCGGCGCAAGCAGCGCGCAGGGGAGCGAGCCGAGCGCGCCAGCGTTGGAGACGGCAATCGCCAGGGCCGAGCCCTGCACACCCGCCATCGGGGCCTGGATCAGGGGCAGTTCGGTGTTGAACAGCTGGTGCAAGGTCTTCATGGGCAGATTGTCCCGCCGGAGCGCATCCCAGCGGATCGGCCGGGGTATTCTCCCGTCGAACCTTGACGGATCCAGCCGATGCAGACAACAACCAACCGTTTCAAACAGGCGCTGCGCGAGCAGCGTGCGCAGATCGGCCTGTGGCTGGGCCTGGGCGGCACCACCTCGGTGGAGATCTGCGCTGGCGCTGGATTCGACTGGCTGCTGATCGATGGCGAGCACGCACCATTCAATGTGGCCGATGTGCAGACCCAGGTGCAGGTGATCGCCGGCTACCCGACCAGCCATGCCATCGCGCGTGTGCCCGTGGCCGATCCGGTGCTCATCAAGCAATTCCTCGACACCGGGGTCCAGACGCTGCTGGTGCCCATGGTCAACAGCGCTGAGCAGGCGGCTCTGTGTGTGAGCGCCTGCCGCTATCCGCAGGACGATGGCCTGGGGGGCATGCGGGGCATGGCGGGCGCACGCGCGTCGCGCTGGGGACGTTTCACCGATTACGCCACCGCGGCCAATGCCCAGGTGTGCCTGCTGGTGCAGGTGGAGACGCGCGAGGCACTGGCGTCGCTGGACGCCATCACCAACACCCCCGGTGTGGACGGTGTGTTCATCGGGCCGGCCGACCTTTCCGCATCGCTCGGGTATGTGGATCGTCCCGACCATCCAGTCGTGCAGGCCGCGATCGAAGACGCCATTGTCCGCATCCGGCGAGCAGGAAAAGCGCCCGGCATTCTCTGTACCGACGAAGCGCAGGCCGGTCACTATCTGGGCCTGGGCGCAATTTTTGTGGCGGTGGGGCTGGATACCCAGATCTTGGCGCGGCAGACCAGCGCGCTGGCTGCGCGGTTCAAGGCCGGTACGCCGGCCACCGAGGCGCTGCCTCGCGGCAGCGTTTACTGATGTCGAGAAGGATTCCACCGTGGACGTCTTTGCACCCGCTGGAATACCACCCCGGCATGGGGCTGGGCGCGATGTGTCCGATGGCCTGGTTCGCCCGATGCAACGGGCGACGCCTTGACGTCAGTGCCTGCCCGGGCACCTGGGGCGCTCAGGTCACCGCAGCCGTCTTGAACACCGCCACAACCTGCATCAGCCGCGACGCCTGGTCCTTCAGGCTCTCCGACGCAGCCGACGATTCCTCCACCAGCGCCGCGTTCTGCTGCGTCATCTGATCGAGCTGGGTCACTGCGGTGTTGACCTGGCCGATGCCGTCTGACTGCTCGCCGCTGGCGGCGCTGATCTCGCTGATCATCTGCGCCACACGCTGTACCGAGGTGACGATCTGCCCCATGCTGTGCCCGGCGTTGGCCACCAGCTGGCTGCCGGCCTGCACCTTGTCGACGCTGGCACCGATGAGGCCGCGAATTTCCTTGGCGGCCTGCGCCGAGCGCCCCGCGAGACTGCGCACCTCGCTGGCCACCACCGAGAAGCCCCGCCCCTGTTCGCCGGCGCGGGCCGCTTCCACCGCGGCGTTGAGCGCGAGGATGTTGGTCTGAAAGGCGATGCTGTCGATCACGCCGATGATCTCGGCGATCTGGCGCGACGAGCTGTTGATCTCGTCCATGGTGCTCACCACCTGCGCCACCACCAGCCCGCCCTGGGTGGCCTCCTGCGCGGCAGTGCTCGCCAACCGGCTGGCCTGGCGTGCCGCATCGGCCGATTGCAGCAGTGTGCTGTTGAGCTGCTCCATCGAGGCGGCCGTCTGCTGCAGGCTGGACGCGGCCTGTTCGGTGCGTGCGGACAGGTCGGCATTGCCCGACGCCACCTCGCTGCTGGCCACCTGGATGCTTTCGGACGATGCCCGCACCTGGCCCACCAGCCGCATCAGCGCCTGCTGCATGTCGTGCATGGCGTCGACCATGCTGCGCAGCTCGGGCACCTGGGCCTCAGGCAGTTGGGCGGCCAGGTCGCCATCGGCGATGCGGCGCATCGCACGCTTGACCTCGTCGAGCGGCGCGAGGATGGCGCGCATGGTGAACCAGGCCACCGCACTCAGCAGCAGCAGACAGACCGCGGCCACAGCCACGCCAATTTGCAGCATGCGCTGGCTGGTGGCCCTGGCGCTGCGAAATGCCTCACCTGAGTGTTCCCGGGCCAGCGGAATCAGGGTCTGCAAGGGCTTCACCGCCACCTTGACCATCAGTGGCCACTGCTCCTCCAGCACCTCGGCCAGGCGCTGGTTGTCGCGGGCGCTGTAACCCTGGTCGAGCTGGCTCAGGGTTGACTCGACCTGGGACCAGCCCGACCGCAGGGCCTGCATCTCGGTGCTGGCCGCCTCGGCGTCGAACAGCGTGCCCGCGTTGGTCTGGAGCTCGGTCCAGAGCTGGGTCAGTTCCACGCGCGCGTCCTTGAGGTGGTTGTGCGAGCCTTGCGGCGGTAGCTGATCGAGCAGCACACCGGCAGCGCGAAAACGCAGCTCAAGCAGCAGGTTTTCGATCCGCTGCATGCGCAGCAGCGACTCGCCGTTCTGTTCGTACACCTCGACCAGGGCGCGCTCGTTGGTCCGGTTCGAGGTGTAGAACAGCGCGGTCACCATGGCCGTGCCCAGCACGGCCAACAGCGACAACATCAGGAGCCGCAACGTGATTGACAGCTTGGCTTGCATGCCGTTTCCTTCTGACAAATAGGGAGGCTGAGCGTCCGACGCTGCAGCGCGCTCAGCCTGGGATCACCGCGGCACCGGTTTCAGCGCCGGCCTGACGCTCATTGCGTGGGCAGGCCCTTGGCGCTCCACTCGGGCATGCCGCCGCGAAACCAGCTGACCTTGCTGTAGCCGTTCTTGATGGCAACGGTCGAGGCCTTGTAGCTGCGCCAGCATTCGCCAGCATTGCAGAAAAACACCACCGGCGCCGCCTTGTTGGCTGGCAATTTACTCAGCTCGAACTGGTCCTGGCTGGCGTCGAAGTCGACTGCCTTGGCGCTTTTTTCGCGGTAGGTCAGGCTCGTCGCACCCTTGATGGTTTTCTCGGCGTACTCGGCCGACACCCGGGTGTCGAAAAACGGCGTTCCGCCATCGAGCAGCTTCTTTGCCTCGTCCGCGCCGATCACCTTTGCCCCGGCGAGCGTGGCCGGTGTTTCGACCGCCCACGACATCGTGAGCGAACCCAGGCCCAGCACCACCACGCCGGTCCACTGCATCCATTTGCGTTTGTTCATGTCAGCTTCCTTGCCAAAAAAAGGGTTGAGCGGGCGGCCCATGCCTCCCACCCTCGGTTTATCGGGCGATCCGCCACCACCTTTAGTGCCGATAAGCACGGTGATGGGCATTCTTCTCACCGCCGCCAGCCGGCGGTCGGTGGTTGCGCCCGCTCATGCGGTGTGTGGTCTGCGCGCGCCGCTTGTGTGTGAGGTTGCATCAGAGCGGCGCTGCTATTCTTTTGTTTTTCTTCTCGATGGCGACGCAGCCGTTCTCCGGAAGTCCCCGATCAGGCCCTTGACCCATGAACCCAAACCCTTCGACCAACTTCTCCCGTGTGGCCATCGTCGGTGCCGGCGCCATCGGTGGCTGGCTCGGCGTGCACCTGGCGCGTGCGGGTTGCGAGCTGAGCGCGCTGGCCCGCGGCGCGACACTGGCCGCGCTGCAGCGCGATGGCCTGCAGCTGCGCTCGGGCGAGATGTCGTTGCAGACGCCGGTGACGGCCTCGCAGAACAGCGCGGCGCTGGGGGTGCAGGATCTGGTGATCGTGGCGGTCAAGGCACCGGCGCTGGCCGAGGTGGCGCGGCAGATCGGTCCGCTGAACGGGCGCCACACGGTGGTGCTGACCGCAATGAATGGTGTGCCCTGGTGGTTTCTCGACGGCTTTGGCGGCGCACTCGCCGGCACCCGCCTGGCCTCGATCGATGCGGGTGGTCAGATCGCGCGCGACATCCCGGTGCGCCATGTGGTTGGCGGTGTGGTGCACGCCAGCTGCTCGCTGGAGGCGCCGGGTGTGGTGCGGCACCATTTCGGCAACGGTCTGATCCTGGGCGAGCCGGCCGGTGGGGCCAGCGAACGGGTGTCTTTGCTGGCGGCATTGCTGCAAAAGGCCGGCTTCAACGCCAGCGTGTCGCCGCAGATCCAGAAAGACATTTGGTACAAGCTCTGGGGCAACATGACGGTGAACCCGGTGAGCGCCCTCACCGGTGCCACCACCGACCGCATCCTGGGCGACGAACTGGTTCGCGGTTTCATCTCTGCGGTGATGCTGGAAGCCAAGGCCATCGGCGAGCACCTGGGCATCCCGATCGATCAGCAGCCAGCCGACCGCCACGCGGTCACCCTCAAGCTCGGGGCGTTCAAGACCTCGATGCTGCAGGACGTGGCGGCGCGCAAGCCGGTGGAGCTCGATGCGCTGGTGACGGTGGTGCGTGAACTTGGGCAGTTGACACGCGTGGCGACTCCGTTCACCGATGCCTTGCTCGGCCTGAGCCGGCTGCAGGCACGGACGCTGGGGCTGTATCCGGGCTGAACCACTTCCGACCCCCGCGGCCGGCGCCGCGCCGATCAATGCGTTTGGTACCGCGTTGGTAACTTGTTTCATGGACAATTGAAACCAAATTACATCGGCTGGGCATCCCGCCCGGCAGAACTGCCCCAGAAGAGACAACCGCCATGAACCAGCGCGCCACCAAAATTGTTGCCACCCTCGGCCCCGCCTCCAGTGCCCCCGACCTGCTGGAGGCGATGATCCGCGCCGGCGTCAACGTGGTCCGGCTCAACTTTTCGCACGGTGTGGCGCAGGACCACATCGACCGCGCCCGGCTGGTGCGAGAGGCTGCGCAACGCGCCGGGCGCGAGGTCGGCATCATGGCCGACCTGCAGGGGCCGAAGATCCGCGTCGGGAAGTTTGCCGAAGGCAAGGTGATGCTGGAACCGGGCGAGAAATTTGTGCTCGACGCCTCACGCACCGAAGCCGGCGACCTCGGCGGCGTGGGGCTGGACTACAAGGAACTGCCACGCGACGTCAAGGCTGGCGACACGCTGCTGCTCAACGACGGCCTGATCGTGCTCACCATCGACAAGGTGGTCGGCCCGGCGGTGCACACCACCGTGAAACTCGGCGGTGAGCTGTCCAACAACAAGGGCATCAACAAGCAGGGCGGCGGCCTGACCGCGCCCGCGCTGACCGCCAAGGACATGGAAGACATCAAGACCGCGATGGGCCTGCGGGCCGATTACGTGGCGGTGAGCTTCCCCAAGAACGCGACCGACATGGAGCTCGCGCGCCAGCTGTGCAACGTGGCCGGCGCCGAGATCGGCCACAAGCCCGCGCTGATCGCCAAGATCGAGCGCGCCGAAGCGATCCCCGAGCTGGCCAACATCCTCAAGGTGTCCGACGGCATCATGGTCGCGCGCGGCGACCTCGCGGTGGAGGTGGGCAACGCGGCGGTGCCCGGCCTGCAGAAACACATGATCAAGCTGGCGCGCCAGATGGACAAGGTGGTGATCACCGCCACCCAGATGATGGAGAGCATGATCGTCAACCCGGTGCCCACCCGCGCCGAGGTGAGCGATGTGGCCAACGCGGTGCTCGACGGCACCGATGCGGTGATGCTCAGCGCCGAAACCGCCGCCGGCAAGTACCCGCTGGAAACGGTGACGCAGATGGCCGCGATCTGCCTGGAAGCCGAGAAGACCGACCATGCCCCGCTGGAAGACGACTTCCACGGTGCGACCTTCAAGCGCATCGACCACGCCATCGCCATGGGCGCGATGTTCACCGCGCACCACCTCAAGGCCAAGGCGATCGTGGCGCTCACCGAGTCGGGCTCGACCGCGCTCTGGATGAGCCGCCACAGCGTGCGCATGCCGATTTACGCCGTCACCGCCAGCCTCGCCACGCAGCGCCGCATGACGCTCTACCGCAACGTGCGCCCGCTGCTGATGGACACCAGCGCCGACCGCGACACCGCACTGGCCGACGCCGAATCCCATCTCAAGGCGCGTGGCATCGTGCAGGCGGGCGACGTGTATGCGATCACGGTCGGCGAACCGATGGGCTCGCCGGGTGGTACGAACACGCTCAAGATCTGCCGCGCGAGCTGACGCTGCGACGCGGCGTCTTAACCGCCATTTAAGGTGGCGGCGATAGGGTCGTAGGGTTTGCCAATGTTTTCCGGAGCGCAGGCGCGGATAGGCGGTGTGTCCACTCGCCTTTTCCGACCCGTGCACCCCGGGACCCCAAGTGATGACCTTTCGACCCGACCGAGCCCCTTCACGCCAAGCCGTCGTCTGGTTGATCGCCGGCGTCACGCTGCTGCGTTTTTTCGTGGCCGCCTTTGCACCGCTCACGCCGCAGGAAGCTTATTACTGGACCTGGAGCCGCTTTCCCGACTGGTCGTATTTCGATCATCCGCCGCTGGCCAGCTACACCATCGCACTGACAACCGCGGTGCTGGGTCAGACGGTGTTTGGTATCAAGTCGGCGGCGGTGTTGTGGTCGCTGGGCTGGAACCTGCTGTGGGCGCGGCTGATTCAGGACATGTTTGGCGAGTGCCGGCTGGTGTTCTGGTCGCTGGTGGCGCTGAACCTCACCCTGCTGTACGAACTGTACGGGTTCGGCCCCACGCCCGACGGCCCGATGTTGTTCGGGTGGATCGGCACCATCTGGGCCGTCTGGCGGGTGCGCCAGAGAGGCGACGGACGCTGGTGGTTCGTGGCCGGATTCTTCATGGGGCTGGCCTGGCTGGGTAAGTATTCGGGGGTGCTGCTGGTGCCGGTCGTGGGCCTCTACCTGTTGGCTATGCCTTCGATGCGGCACTGGCTGCGCCGGCCCCAGCCTTATCTGGCACTGCTGCTGGCCGCGTTGGTGTTTTTGCCGGTCATCATCTGGAACGCGCAGAACGAATGGGTGTCGCTGGCCTTCCAGAGCAGCCGGCGGCTGGGCGAAATGGGCGGACTCAAGCCGCGTTTTTTTCTGCTGCTGACGGTGACGCAGATTCTGCTCGTCACGCCCTATTTGTTTGCGGTGTCGCTGCTTGGTTTCTGGCGCGGACTGCATGCCTGGCTGGCGCGACGCATAACGCCGCAGGAGCTGCTGCTGCTCTTGAGCGCACTGATCCCGTTGCTGCTGTTCACCGCGGTGAGTTTTCGAACCAATGCCAAGATCAACTGGTTGCTGCCGGCCTGGTGGTCGCTGATCGTTCTGGGTCTGCGCCACGTGTTGGCCAGCCCGGTGCGCCCGAGCTGGCGCCTCTGGGGGTTGGCCAGCTCGGGCCTGCTGGTGGCTGCGGGCGTGGTGATTTCCGTTGTGCCCAATCTGCCGCTGCCAGGTGACCTCAACATCTGGAGCGGCTGGCGCGCCGCTGGCGAGCGTGTGGATCGGGTGGTGGCCACCGAGCGCGCACAAGGGAGAGAAGTTTTTGTGTTCTCGCCCAACTACAAGATCAGTTCGCTACTGTGGTTTTACCGCCCCACGCAGGAGCGCACCTACGCGCAGGACATCCTGGGCCGTCGCGCCTTGCAGTACGACCACTTTCCACACCTCACCGATCTGATCGGTGCCACCGGCTTTCTGGTGTTGTCGGACCAGGCGCAGTCGGCGCTGGACATCGAAAAGGTCCGGCCGCTGTTTGACGCGCTGGAGCGCGTTGAGGTGTTCGAAGTCGGCACCATGGGTCACACCACGCGCCGCATCGAAATCTGGCGCGGGGCTGGTTACCACGGTCGCCCGATGCCCGACGACACCGCGCCGGTCGAGTCCACCCCCTGAGACAGCATATTTTCCCCATGCCCCAGCTTTCCATCATCGCCCCCACGTTCAACGAAATTGGCAACGTGGTCGAGTTGCGCGACCGGCTCGCGGCCGCCCTGCAGGGCGTCGATTGGGAGCTGCTTTACGTGGACGATGATTCCCCCGACGGCACCGCCGAAGCCGTGCGCTCCATGGCGCAAACCGACCCACGGGTGCGCTGCGTGCACCGCATAGGCCGGCGCGGCCTGGTGTCGGCCTGCCTGGAAGGCATGCTGGCGTCTTCGGCGCCTCTGGTGGCGGTGATGGATGCGGACCTGCAACACGACGAACGCCTGTTGCCGGCCATGTACGAGGCGCTGCAGGCCGACGAGCAGCTCGACGTGGTCGTGGGAAGCCGGTATGTCGAAGGCGGTGGCACCAGCGACTGGAGCGCTTCGCGCGCCAAGATCAGCCGACTGGCCACGCGCCTGAGCGCCATGGTGCTCAAAGCCGATCTCAAAGACCCGATGAGCGGCTTCTTCATGATCCGCCACCAAGTGGCTTTGCGCTGCGTGCGCGAGGGCATGTCGGGTGTGGGCTTCAAGATCCTGCTCGACCTGTTTGCCAGCTCACCCCGCCCGTTGCGTTTTCTCGAACTGCCGTTCGAGTTCCGCAACCGTTTCACAGGCGCCAGCAAGCTCGACACCACGGTGGCATGGGAATACTTCATCATGCTGCTCGACCGCCTGTTTGGCGGCCTGCTGCCGGTGCGTTTCATCGCCTTCGTGCTGGTCGGCCTGTTCGGCCTGCTGGTGCACCTGGCGGTGCTGACGACGCTGTTCAAGGGATGGGGTGCGTCTTTCCTGGTGGCCCAGGGCGCGGCCACGCTGGTCGCCATGACCAGCAATTTTCTGCTCAACAACGTGCTGACCTACCGCGACATGCGCCTGCGCGGCTGGCATCTGCTCACCGGCTGGTTCTCGTTCACGCTGGCTTGTGGCGTGGGCGCGCTGGCCAACATCGGCCTTGCCGAGTGGCTGTTCGAGAAGCAGTCCGACTACTGGGTGATTTCGGCCGTGGCGGGTGTGCTGGTGGGCGCGGTGTGGAACTACGCGGTCACGGCCGTCTACACTTGGAAGAAGCCGCGCACTGCGTCGTCATGACCTGAGCTTGCGTCGCACTTGTCATAGGGACGCCAAGTCTCGGGCCGTAAAATGATCGTGAAGTTACATCACGGTTACCAACTGCTTTAGAGGGAAAAAATGGCACTCGTTTCCATGCGCGAACTGCTCGATCACGCCGCGTCCAACGGCTACGGCATTCCGGCGTTCAACGTCAACAACCTGGAGCAGGTGCAGGCCGTGATGGCCGCGGCCGACGAAGTCGGCGCACCGGTCATCCTGCAAGCGAGTGCGGGCGCCCGCAAGTACGCGGGCGAGTCGTTCATCAAACACCTGATCCTGGCCGCCTGCGAGGCCTATCCGCACATCCCACTGGTCATGCACCAGGACCACGGCACCAGCCCGAAGATCTGCCAGGGGGCGATCGACCTGGGTTTTGGCTCGGTGATGATGGACGGCTCGCTGATGGAAGACGGCAAGACCCCGTCCAGCTTCGAATACAACGTGGACGTGACACGCAAGGTGGTGGAGATGGCGCACAAGGTTGGCGTCACCGTGGAAGGCGAATTGGGCTGCCTCGGCAACCTGGAAACCGGCGAGGCGGGTGAGGAAGATGGCGTGGGCGCCGAGGGCAAGCTCGACCACAGCCAGATGTTGACCGACCCGGAAGAAGCCGCCACCTTCGTCAAGGCCACTCAGCTTGACGCGCTGGCGATTGCGATTGGCACCAGCCACGGGGCCTACAAATTCAGCCGCAAGCCCACTGGCGACATCCTGGCCATCAGCCGCGTCAAGGAAATCCACCAGCGCATTCCCAACACCCACCTGGTGATGCACGGTTCCTCGTCCGTGCCCGCCGATCTGCTGGCCATCATCAACCAGTACGGCGGCAAGATGAAGGAAACCTATGGCGTGCCGATCGAAGAGATCCAGGAAGCGATCAAGCACGGCGTGCGAAAGATCAACATCGACACCGACATCCGCCTGGCCATGACCGGCGCGGTGCGCAAGTTCCTGGCCGAAAACCCCGACAAATTCGATGCCCGCGAGTGGCTCAAACCCGCACGCGAAGCGGCCAAGGCGATCTGCAAGCAGCGCTACCTGCAGTTCGGCTGTGAAGGCCAGGGCAGCAAGATCCAGGGTGACAGCCTGAGCGTGATGGCCAGCCGTTACGCCAAGGGTGAGCTGGCGCAGCAGGTGAACTGAGGCCTGGCGCGCGCCGGATGCGGCCGCGCCGAACTTGCGATAATCGGCCCGAATAGCCGCCAGCCCGTTGACTGTTCAGCGGGCTTTTTTTTGGCCTCTGTTTTCCGGTTGCTTACCCCATGACCCTGCACACCTCCACCCTGAACTCCTTGCCGCTGCTGGCGCGCGGCAAGGTGCGCGACAACTACGCGGTGGGCGACGACCGCATCCTCATGGTCGCCAGCGACCGCATCAGCGCCTTCGACGTCATCATGGGCGAGCCGATTCCGGGCAAGGGCGCCTTGCTCACCCGGCTCTCGCTGTTCTGGTTCGACAAGCTCGGCCCCAAAGGGCTGAACATCTGCCCGATCCACCTCACTGGCGCCGTGCCCGAGAGCGTGGTGAGCGAGGCCGAAGCGCCGCAGGTGCGTGACCGTTCCATGCTGGTGCAGCGGCTCAAACCGATTCCGGTGGAGGCGGTGGTGCGCGGGTATCTGGCCGGCAGCGGCTGGAAGGAATACCAGGAAAGCCGCTCGGTCTGTGGTGTGCCGCTGCCCGAAGGGCTGCAGAACGCATCCAGGCTGCCCGAGCCGATCTACACGCCCGCGGCCAAGGCCGAGATGGGTGAACACGACGAAAACATCACCTACGAGCAGACGGTGGCCATGGTCGGTGCCGATGTGGCGGCGCAGATCCGCGACTACGCAATCCAGCTCTACCAGGCCGCAGCCGCGATCGCGCTGGACAAGGGCATCATCATCGCGGACACCAAGTTCGAATTCGGCCTGGACCGTGAGGGCCGCGTGGTGCTGATGGACGAGGTGCTCACGCCCGACAGCTCGCGCTACTGGCCGCTGGAGAGTTATGTGGTGGGTGAGAATCCGCCGAGCTACGACAAGCAGTTTCTGCGCGACTGGCTGGAGGCCGTGCGCATCAGCGGCCAACCCTGGGACAAATCGCCGCCCGCGCCGCGTCTGCCGAAGGAAGTGATCGAGAAGACCGCGGCGAAATACCAGGAGGCGCTCACGCGCCTGATGGGTTGACGGTCTTCAGCTGAGCACCACGCTGGACAAACGCCGGCGGTAGGTGGCCACCGTGGGGTCTTCAGGCGGCACCTGGCCTTCGGCCACCTTGGGTTTGGGTGGTTCGATGACGTCGAGGATGGCGATGTAGGTTTTGCGCGCGAGGTCTTCGCTCCAGGTCTTGTCGCGCATCAGGATTTCCAGCAACTCGTCCATCGCCTCGGTCCAGCGGCTGTGTGCCATGTGCTGCTGGGCCAGCGCAAAGCGGGATTCGAAGTCGCGCTTGTTGGCGACGATCTTTGACTGCAGTCCGGCGGCATGACACGCCGCGTCGGCCACCGTCAGCTGCGCATCGCGCGCTGCCATCCAGCGCTGCAGCGAGTCGAGTCGCCGCACGCCCGCGGCTTTGGCGATCACCGGCGCAAACGCCACCTTGGCGTCGTCGTCGCGGTCCAGTTGCAGCAGCAGTTTCACGAGGTCGAAACGCGCGTCGTCGTTGTTGGCGTCGGTGGTCACCGCGTGTTGCAGCTTCTCCAGCGCGCCTTCGGTGTCGCCAGCGGCCAGGTCGTCGAGCGCCTGTGCCTCGTCCTCGGCGGCGGCCAGCTCCTCGGCTGCGGGCAGGTGCTTGTCCAGAAAGGCCTTGATCTGGCCTTCGGGCAGCGCGCCCATGAAACCGTCGACTGGCTGGCCGTCCTTGAGCAGCACACAGGTGGGAATGCTGCGCACGCCGAAGGCCTGTGCGAGCTGCTGTTCCCGGTCGGAATCGATCTTCACCAGCTTGAAGCGGCCGGCGTATTCGGTCTCCAGTTTCTCCAGGATGGGGCCGATCACCTTGCACGGGCCGCACCACGGGGCCCAGAAGTCGACCAGCACATGGGTTTGCATCGAGGCTTCGATGACCTCGGCTTCGAAATTGGCGATGGTGACGTTGATCATGGCAATGAAGGGCGACGCAAGCGCAAAACGTAAAATCCCAACTTTACCGGACCCGGGCGACTGCGCCCGGTTTGGCATTCCCGGCCGGCCTGCGAGCGCCCGGCACAAGGTCATCCAATGAACCCCATTCAAGTGGGCGTGGTCATGGGCTCCAGCAGCGACTGGGACACCATGCAGCACGCCGTGCAGATACTGCAAGACTTCGGCATTGCGTTCGAGGCCCGTGTGGTCTCGGCGCACCGCATGCCCGACGACATGTTTGCCTACGCCGAATCGGCCGCGGACCGTGGTCTGCAGGCCATCATCGCCGGCGCCGGCGGGGCGGCGCATCTGCCCGGCATGCTGGCGGCCAAGACGGTGGTGCCGGTGCTCGGTGTGCCGGTGGCAAGCAAGCACCTGAGCGGCGTGGATTCGCTGCACAGCATCGTGCAGATGCCCAAGGGGGTGCCGGTGGCCACGTTTGCGATCGGCGCCGCCGGCGCCGCCAACGCCGCGCTGTTTGCGGTGGCGCTGCTGGCCAACCACGACACCGCCCTGCGCCAGAAATTGCACGACTTCCGGGCCGCGCAGACCGAGGCCGCGCGCAGCATGACGCTGCCTCTCTGAACCGCCCCGGACACATTCAGGCCGTTGTTCTGTGGGCCAGACTTTTTTCACGATCCGCATCGCATGAGACCCAATCCCCTTCTTCCCGGCAGCCTCTCCCCCAGCGGCCAGCCCATGGCGCTGGGCGTGATGGGTGGTGGTCAGCTCGGCCGCATGTTTGTGCAGGCCGCCCAGGCCATGGGTTATGGGACCGTGGTGCTTGATCCCGACCCGGCCAGCCCGGCCGGGTTGATCGCGCACCACCACATCGCCACCGCCTACGACGACCCGGCGGGCCTGGCCGAGCTCGCCCAGCGCTGCGACGCGATCACCACCGAGTTCGAGAACGTGCCAGCGCCCGCGTTGCGCACCCTGGCCGCTCAGCGTCCGGTGGCGCCTGCCGCCGCCTGTGTGGCAGTGGCGCAGGACCGGCTGCAGGAAAAGGCGCATTTTGTGCAGTGTGCGCCCATCAGCGGCGTGTCACCCGCGCCCTACGCCGCGATTGAAAGCGCCGGGCAGATGGCGGCGGTCGCTGACGATTTGTTGCCGGGCATTCTGAAAACCGCGCGTCTGGGTTACGACGGCAAAGGCCAGGTGCGAGTGAAAAACCGCGAGGAACTGGCCACCGCCTGGGCACAACTGGGGCAAGTGCCTTGTGTGCTGGAGAAGCTGCTGCCGCTGCAGGCCGAGTGTTCGGTGATCGTGGCGCGCGGTGTCGATGGCCAGACCGCCTGTTTCCCGGTGCAGGCCAATACCCACCACCACGGCATCCTGGCGATCACCGAGGTGTTCGACGGCGCGGTGGTGCCCGCACTGGCCGCGCGTGCGCAGGCCAGCACGGTGGCGATAGCGAACCACCTTGATTACGTGGGTGTGTTGTGTGTCGAGTACTTCATCGTCCAGAACGCCGCCGGTGACCACGAGCTGATCGTCAACGAAATGGCGCCGCGCCCGCACAACAGCGGGCACTACACACAAAACGCCTGCGACATCTCCCAGTTCGAAGCCCAGGTGCGCGCACTGGCCGGCCTGCCGCTGCCCGCGCCGCGTCAGCACAGCCCGGCCATCATGGTCAACCTGCTGGGGGATCTCTGGTTCGAGCCCAACGCGGGGCGCGCGCAGCGCAGCGAGGCACCGGCGCCGCCGCCCTGGGCGCAGCTGCTGGCCTTGCCTGGGACCCACCTGCACCTGTACGGCAAGCTCAGCGCGCGGCCCGGCCGCAAGATGGGCCACCTGAACATCACGGGTTCAACCGTGAGCGAAGTGCGGCAGACGGCGGCGAAGGTGGTGGCCTTGCTGGGCCTGCCGGCGCTCGCCTGATGGGCTGGCCATGGTCTTGCTTCTGAACGCCAGCGACCCTGGCGCTCTCGACACCGCCGCGCAGCGCCTGGCCGCCGGCTCGCTGGTGGCCATGCCCACCGAAACCGTCTACGGCCTCGCGGCCGACGCGGGCAACGCCAGCGCGGTGCAGCGCATCTTCGAGGCCAAGGGCCGGCCCAGAAACCACCCGCTGATTGTGCACATCGCGCCGGCCGCATCCCGGGACGCGGCTGGCTGGCGCGCAGCGGCGGCGCCGTTTGCGCGCGAGCTGCCCGACTTCGCCGCAGCGCTCATGCAGACCTTCTGGCCCGGCCCGCTCACGCTGATCCTGCCGCGCCGGCCCGAGGTGGCGGCGGTGGCGGCCGGCGGCCAGGACACGGTGGGTCTGCGCTGCCCGTCGCACCCGGTCGCGCAATCGTTGCTGGTGGCGGCGCAGGCGCTGGGTGTGCGTGGTGTGGCCGCGCCCAGTGCCAACCGGTTTGGCCGCGTCAGCCCCACCACCGCGGCCCATGTGGCCGAGGAATTTTCCGACCTGGACCACGAGGCGCTGCTCATCCTCGACGGCGGCGCCTGCCCGGTGGGCATCGAGTCCACCATCGTCGATTGCAGCCGGGCCGCCCCGGTGCTGTTGCGCCCGGGCATGATCACACCGGTCCAGATCGAGGCCGCCTGTGGTCTCGCGGTGCGTGAACGCGACGAGGCAGCCCCCCGTGCCTCCGGCACGCTCGCCTCCCACTACGCGCCGCGCGCCACCGTGCGCCTCATGCCGGCGCAGCAGCTGCAGGCCGCGCTCGATGTGCTCGGCCTGGAGGCGAAGCACATCGCGGTCTACGCCCGCCAGACCATGCGAGCCGCCCGCACCGTGCCATTGCGCCACATGCCCGACGACGCACAGCAAGCCGCGCACGAACTGTTTGCGGTGTTGCGTGAACTTGATGCCACCGGCGTGCGTCTGATCTGGGTCGAGACGCCGCCCGACGAACCGGCCTGGGACGGCGTTCGCGACCGCCTGCAGCGCGCCGCTGCCTGACCGCACCGGCCCCCGAAGCCGAGCCGGCAGCCACACCAAGCCGATAAGATAGCGATCCCCATTTCCCTGCCCTGAGCCCGACCGGCTCGTTGCCCCCGCGAAAGCTCCCATGAACCCCGTCAAAACCAGCGCCAACACCGCCGCCGCACCATCGCGCCGCCGTTTCCTGCAAGGCAGCCTGCTCACCGGCGCCGCGGCGCTGGCCGGCCCCGCGCTGCTCAGCGCCTGCGGCTCGGGCGACATCGTCTCGGCCCTCAAGCCCTCGCGCATCCGTGTGCTGGGTGACGGCCTGAGCTTTCTGGGCAGCCCGCGGTACACCGTGAACCCGATCACCGGCACGGCCCGCCTCTGGGTCGACCAGCTTGCCAGCCGCTACGGTATGTCACTCACCGCCGCCGACGGCTTTGCCGCCGGCGACGCGACCGCCGCCGATATCGCGGCCCAGATCGCCGCCGCCGGCACGCCCGCGCCCAACGATCTGTATCTGATCAACGCGCCGATGAAGGACATTTTTGATTCGGCAGCGTCCGAACTGGCCGCCAAGGCTGCAGGCACCGCGTTGGCCCAGGCGGTGGCGGACCTGATCAATTCGGGCGCGCAGTATGTCGTGGTGGCCGGCGTGTATGACCTCAGCGAATCGCCGGCGGTCATCACGCTGGGCCAGCAAGCGGCTTTCAAAGCGGCAGTGACCCAGTACAACGACGCGTTCAAGATCGGTGCGGAGCCGTTCGGGAAAAACCTGTTGTTCGTGGACCTGGCCTATTACGTCAACGAGCTGGTCCGGATTCCTGGCTACTACGGTCTGGACGCCAGCACGATATCCACCCCGGTTTGCACCACGCCGCTGGCCATCGACTGCACCACCGCCACCCTGGTGAACCCCAACTACGTCGACTACCTGTTCGCTGACGATCGCTACCTCACACCCGAGGCGCACCGTTTGTTTGGCGATTTTGCCTACGACAAAATCAGCCAGCGCTGGTGACACAGCGCAGACACGGAAACAAAAAAACCGACTTGTGGTCGGTTTTTTTTGGCGGCAGGCATCGGCCTCTGCGGGGCAACGCGGGGACCGCAATGGGTCAATACCGCAGCTTCATCACCAGGATGGTGGCCGCCAGTGCCAGTGTGATCGCGTTGGCCACCACCACCGGCCAGGCGCCGATCAGCAGGCCATAGACCAGCCACAGAAAGACGCCCAGCGTGAAGCAGGCGTACATGCCGAGCGATACCCCGCGCACATCCTTGGTGCGGAAGGTGTGCCAGGCCTGCGGGACAAAGCTGACCGTGGTCAGACCGGCCGCTGCAAATCCGATGATTTCGCCCAGGGACATGGTGGTGGGGATGGACGGTGCGAGGAAGCTGAGCCGATGGCGCGTGTTCAGTCGGGCAGCGCCGCCGTCCACTCCACCAGCGCGTCCAGTGCGGCTCGGGCGGCCGGGGCGTTGGGGTGGTTGACGAAGCCCACCACCACGTAGCGTCTGCCGTTGCGGGCGTTGACGTAACCGGCGACACCGGTCACGTCACGCAGGGTGCCGGTCTTGAGCCAGGCGTTGCCGCGGGCGGCGCTGTCGCTGCCGCGGGCCATGCGCGCGGCGGTGCCGCTCACGCCGGCCACCGACAGGCTCTGCACGAACTGCGCGCCTTGCCGGTGGCGCGCGGCGTGGCGCAGCAGCGCGGCCAGCGCGTCGGGGGTGATGCGCTCAACGCGCGATAGGCCGGCGCCGTTGTCCATCACCGGCGGGGTGGGCCGGATGCCGAAGGTGGTTTTCCACCAGCGCGCAATCACCTCCTGGGAGCGCTCGAAACGGCCGGCGCGCATCGGCCGCAGCGAGCCGTGTGGTTCGGTGAGTGCATCGACCCGTGCCGGTGCCAGCCGCCCGAGCGTGAGGAAGACCTGCTGCGCCATCACGTTGTTGCTCCACTGGTTGACGTCGCTGATGATGTCCGAGAGCGGCAACGAGGGCGCGCGGTAGAGCAGGCGCGCGGCGGCTGGCGTGAGGCCGGGGTGCACCTGGCCGGTGATGGAGCCACCACCGGCGCGCCACAGCCCTTCCATGGCGCGCGCCGCGTAGCTGGCCGGGTCCTGGTAGGCGACCGGCCAGACCCGTTCACCGCAGGCGCTGGGGTACTGGCCTTCGAAGCGGATGCGGCTGGCGTCGTCGAAACGCGCCTGCAGGCCGGTGCGCCAGTCGCCGCAGCCGCGCCGGGCCAGCGGCACGGTGGCGTCGATGGCCAGGCCGGCCAGCGGCGGCTCGCTGCGCACGCGGGCCACACCGGCTGCGGGGTCGGGCTGGAAGGTGAGCACAACCGACTTGAAGTTGACCAGCAGCGCGTCGGGGCTGGCGTTGTAGGGCCGCTGGGCTTCGCCGTCGAAAGCGCCGGGGTCGTGGGCAGGCAGCTCGAAGGCGCTGTTGTCGAGCACCATGTCGCCCAGGATCACGCGCACGCCCTGCTCCTGCAGGGTGAAAAAGGCCGCCTGCAGGCGCTCCAGCACCAGTTTGGGGTCGCCGCCACCGCGCACATACAGGTTGCCGCGCAGCACACCCTGTTCCACCACACCGTCGGTGAGGAACTGGGTGTCCCAGGTGTAGTCGGCGCCCAGCATATCGAGTGCAGCGTAAGTGGTCACCAGCTTCATCACCGAGGCCGGGTTGACCGACGCGTCGGCCCGGTAGCGCAGGCGGTCGGCCAGCGGCGGGTCGACCGGGACCACCAGGGCCGACATCGCGTCAGTGGGCACCTGGGCGCGCTGCAGGGCAGCATTCACGCTGGGCGGCAGTTGCGCGCAGGCCGGCAGCGCCACGGCGGCCAGCAGGACGGCCGCCAGACGCCGTGCCCACACGGGCCAGAAAGAGGGGTTGTCGGGCTGAGCGCGTGGAAAAAATGTCATGGCTGCCTGCATTATGAAAGCGCTGCGCGGAAGGCCGCCGTGCAGTGGCTGTGGCCCGGGTGCGGTCGTTGGCCGGGGACAGGGCCTGTCCGATAATGGCCCATGCCTTCGCCCGCGCTTCGCCTGCTCGCCATCGAGACCAGCACCGACACCTTGTCGGTCGCGCTGGGCAGCGGTGCGCCGGGCGAACCGATGTGGCAGCACACGGGGCCTGGCGCGGCACAGGCCTCGCTCACGCTGCTGCCGGTGATCGGCTCGCTGCTGGCGCAGGCCGGCTGGCAGCTGACGGATCTGGACGCGCTGGTGTTCGCGCGCGGGCCGGGCTCGTTCACCGGGCTGCGCACCGCCTGTGCGGTGGTCCAGGGTCTGGCCTATGGCGCGCGCGGCGCGGGCTGCCCCGACGGCCTGCCGGTGCTGCCGATCGACACCCTGGCCGCGTTGGCCGAAGAGGCGCGCGGCCTGCAGGACGAGGCGCGATCGCCGGCACCGCAGCGCATCGCCGCGCTGCTCGATGCGCGCATGGGTGAAATGTATGTGGGCGCTTACCGTTGCACCGATGTCGGTCTGGTGGAGCATCAGCCGCCGCGCCTGTGTGCGCCCGACGAGCTGGCCGGCTGGTGGCGCAGCGCCTGGCCCGACGCCGCCGCGCCAGACGGCAGCGCCGACCTGCTGGCGGGCAATGTGTTCGAGGCCTATGGCGCCCAGTTCAGCGATCTGCCCGGCCGCCGCCAGGTTGCACTGCCCACCGCGCGCGCTCTCCTGCGCCTGGCTCCCGCCGCGCTGGCAAGTGGCGCCGCGGTCAGCGCGCACCAGGCCTTGCCACTGTATGTGCGCGACAAAGTGGCACAGACCACGGCCGAGCGCGAGCAATTGCGCCAGCAGCAGCTGGCCCGGCTGGCCTCGCAGGCACCCGCCGCGCCGCTGGACGTGTGAGTCGCCGATGAGTCACCCCATGGTCGCCACCGCGTCTCAGGTCCGTGACGAGTCGCCAGCTCTGGCCGGCTGGCCGCCGCGGATTGAGCCGGCAGCGGGTGCGGGCGTCGCGCGCCGTGTGGCGTTCGCACCCATGACCGCCAGCGATCTCGACGCCGTGCAGGCGGTGGAGGCGGCGGCCTATCCCCATCCCTGGTCGCGCAAACACTTCGCCGACTCGCTGGCCGCCGGCTACGCTGCGGTGATGCTGCTTGGCGAGGCCGCGCCGGGTGAGCCGGTGCATCCACCGCGTGCAGATGGCCGGGTGCTGCTCGGCTACCTGATTGCGATGCCGGGGGTGGACGAGACACACTTGCTCAACATCACCGTGGCACCGGCCCATCAGCGCCACGGCTGGGCGCGCTGCCTGCTCGACGCGCTGGTGCTGTGGTCGCGCGGTCAGCGTGCGCAGTGGCTGTGGCTGGAAGTGCGCCAGAGCAACCACGGCGCGCGCCGTGTCTACGAGCGCTACGGATTCAAACAGGTGGGGCTGCGCCGGGCCTACTACCCCGCTGCGCCGAGCGGGCGCGAAGACGCGGTGGTGATGAGCCTGCCGCTGGACGGGGCGCCGCAACCTGGCGCGTTGCCATGAGCGAACACGACGCCGACATCCCGGTGCCCGACACCTCCTTTGTGCCGCAGCTCGACGCGCGCCAGCGCGCCATGCTGGCCGAGATGGGCGTGCGCGTCTGGGCGCCGCGGCCGGTGGTGGTCGAGGCGACACCGCCCGCCGCCGTGACTGTGGCGCGCGCCGTCGAAGCGGCCGAACGCCCGCCCGCAGCAGCCCCGCCCGCTCCCGGCGCGCCGCGCCCGACGGCGCCGCCCGCCCAGCGCATCGCGGTCGCCGCCCCGACAGTCAAGGCAAGCCCTGTCTTGTCGCCACCTGCCGAGGGCATCGCGCAGATGGACTGGCCGCAGCTCGAAGCCGCGGTGGCCACCTGCCGCGCCTGCGGTCTGTGTGAGAGCCGGCGCAACACCGTGTTCGGCACCGGCAACGTGTCGGCCGACTGGATGGTGGTGGGCGAAGCCCCGGGCGAGAACGAGGACCGCGAGGGCCAGCCTTTTGTCGGCCCGGCCGGCCAGCTGCTCGACAACATGCTGCGCGCGGTCGGACGCAGCCGCGGCGGCGCGGGCGCGCAGGGCGCCTACATCGCCAACGTGCTCAAGTGCCGCCCGCCGGCCAACCGCAACCCGCAGCCCGCCGAGGTGGTGCAGTGCGCGCCCTACCTGGCGCGCCAGGTGGCGCTGCTGCAACCCAAAATCATCCTGGCGATGGGCCGCTTCGCGGTGCAGTCGCTGCTGCAGACCGATGAACCCATCGGCAAGCTGCGCGGCCGCGTGCACCACTACCAGGGCGTGCCGGTGATCGTGACCTACCACCCGGCCTACCTGCTGCGCACTCCCGCCGACAAAGCCAAGGCCTGGGCCGACCTGTGCCTGGCCCTGGAGACGGCAGGGAGCGGCCCCGAGGATTGAGCGGCATGTTCACCTATGTCTGCCTGGGTACCAACCGGCCGCAGCGGTCGGTCCCGTTTTACGACGCGGTCATGGCTGCCCTGGGGCATCGGTGTTGTGACACCGGCAGCGAGCCGGACGGCAGCGGCTGGTACGGCTGGGGGATTTACACCGACGACGGCGCGCGTGAAATCGCGCTGTGGCTGTGCCCGCCTTTCAACGGGCAGCCTGCCACCGCAGGCAACGGGACCCTGGTGGCGTTCCAGGCCCGCCGCTGGCAGCAGGTCGATGGTTTTCATGCGGCGG
>CAYRIT010000040.1:0-24952 GCA_964424415.1 uncultured Hydrogenophaga sp. | reverse complement strand
CACCCACCGCATGGTCTACAACGCCTGGCGGCTGGCGCGGCCCGCCACCATGCCGGCGTATGCACCGGGGGAAACCTGGGCGATCGACACCTGGTGGGCAAAACAATGACCATCCCCATCGCCTGCTCGTTGCGCGTGACCGATCAGCCGCTTGAGGGGCAGCGCAGGCCGGCCGGTGTTGTCGGATCTTCAGCGTTCTGGGTGGGTCGCCCGGGTCGCTGCGTTGTTGCTTCCTGGAGCGCGGTCTGACATGTGGGTCTACATCCTCAAGCGCCTGCTGCTGATGATCCCGACGCTGTTCGGCGTCTTGTTGCTGACCTTTGTGGTGGTCCAGTTTGTGCCGGGCGGCCCGGTGGACCAGTACCTGGCCGAGGCGCGGGCCGGGGCGGGGAGTGGCGCCGAGGGCGGAGCGGTGTACCGGGGCGCGCAGGGAGTGGATCCGCAGCGGCTGGAGCAGATCAAGGCGCTTTATGGCTTTGACAAGCCGGCCCACGAGCGTTTTCTCCAGATGTTGCAGCAGTTTGCACGTTTTGACCTGGGCACCAGCTTTTTCCAGAACAAGGCGGTGTCGGCGCTGGTGATCGAAAAACTGCCGGTCTCCATCAGCCTGGGACTTTGGACCTTTTTTATCAGCTACCTGGTGGCCGTGCCGCTGGGGGTGGCCAAGGCGGTGCGCGCCGGCTCGCGCTTCGATCTGGTCACCACGCTGCTGGTGCTGATTGGCTATGCCATCCCGGGGTTTGTGCTGGGTGTGGCCTTGCTGGTGATTTTTGGCGGCCAGTTGCAGTGGTTCCCGCTGCGCGGCCTGACCTCGTCAAACTGGGAAACGCTGAGCTGGGGCGCGCGGACCGTGGACTACCTGTGGCACATCACGCTGCCGGTCATCTCGATGGTGCTGGGCAGCTTCGCGGTCACCACCATGCTGACCAAGAACGCGTTTCTGGAAGAAATCCGCAAACAGTACGTGACGACCGCGCGCGCCAAGGGCCTGAGCGAGCGGCAGGTGATGTGGAAACACGTGTTTCGCAACGCGCTGATCCCCATCGTGACCGGTTTCCCGGCCGCCTTCATCGGCGCGTTTTTTGCCGGCTCGCTGCTGATCGAAACCCTGTTTTCGCTCGACGGCCTCGGCCTGCTGAGCTACGAGAGCGTGATCCGGCGCGACTACCCGGTGGTGATGGGCACGCTGTTCCTGTTCACCCTGATCGGGCTGGTGACCAAGCTGGTCTCCGACCTTTGTTATGTCTGGGTGGACCCGCGGGTGAAATATGACTAAACCCGCTGCGCCACTTCGCGTCGTCCTGCCGCAGGGCAGATCACACCAGCGGCCTGGGAAAGCCAGCTCTGCGGTGTGTGCTGCACCTTGGCGAGCGCTGTCTTCTCCATCGATCGGAATTTTGGCGGCATGAAAGGCCTGACGACTCCACCAAGCTCACCCTCGCGACGGGCCTGGCAGCGTTTCAAACGCAACCGTCTGGGGTACTGGAGCCTGATCGTGTTCTGTCTGCTGGTGCTGGCGAGCCTGTTTGCCGAGGTGCTGTCCAACGACCGGCCGCTGGTCGTGCGTTACGAGGGGCAGACCTACTTCCCGCTGCTCAACGACTACCCCGAGACCGTGTTCGGTGGCGATTTCGAGAGCAACACCGACTACCTCGACCCGTTCATTCGCGAGCGGATCACCGCCGGGAACAACTGGGCGCTCTACGCGCCCAATCCCTATGGACCCAAGTCGCTGAATTACTTTGCGAAAGCACCCAATCCGTCAGCGCCCACGCGCGCCAACTGGCTCGGCACCGACGACCGGGGGCGCGACCTGCTGGCGCAGCTGATCTACGGTTTTCGCGTCAGTGTGCTGTTCGGGCTGGCGCTGACCGCCACCGGCGTGCTGCTGGGCGTGATCACCGGCGCCATCCAGGGCTTCTTCGGCGGCAAGACCGATCTGGCGTTTCAGCGCTTCATCGAGGTCTGGGGGTCCATGCCCGAGCTGTACCTGCTGATCATCTTTTCGGCGGTGTTCGCGCCCAGCATCGGCCTGCTGCTGGTGTTGCTCAGCCTGTTTGGCTGGATGGGACTGTCGGACTATGTGCGGGCCGAGTTCCTGCGCAACCGCCAGCTCGATTACGTGCGCTCTGCACGTGCCATGGGCCTGTCCAGCGGACAGATCATCTGGCGCCACGTGCTGCCCAACAGCCTCACGCCGGTGGTGACCTTTCTGCCGTTTCGCATGAGCGCGGCCATCCTGGCGCTGACTTCGCTGGACTTTCTGGGCCTGGGTGTGCCGCCCGGCACACCGTCGCTGGGTGAGCTGCTGAGTCAGGGCAAGAACAACATCGATGCCTGGTGGATCTCCATGTCGACCTTTGCGGTGCTGGTGATCACGCTGTTGCTGCTCACCTTCATGGGGGATGCGTTGCGCGATGCACTCGACCCCCGAAAGGCCGATAGATGACGACCCCCACGCTCCCCGCTGCGCGAGGTTCGCTGCCCCCCGAGGGGGCGGGCCTCGCCTTGGGGCGGCCCGGCGGCCAGGCCGGCACCCCCACGATCCCCGCTGCGCATGGTTCGCTGCCCCCGCCCCCCGGGGAGGTTGCCCCGCCTTGGAACGACTTGGCGGCGGGGCGTGGCGGTGTCTTGCTCGATGTGAAAGGCCTGCGGGTGTCGTTTGGTTCGCAAACGGTGGTGCATGGAATCGACTTCCAGATCGCCGCCGGCGAGCGGCTGGCCCTGGTGGGCGAGTCGGGCTCGGGCAAATCGGTCTCGGCGCTGTCCTTGCTGCGGCTGGTGCAGAACGCCGAGGTGTCGGGTTCGGCGCTGCTCGAAGGCCGCGACCTCCTGCAGATGAGTGAGCGCCAGTTGCGCGGTGTGCGCGGTGACGAGGTGGCCATCATCTTTCAGGAGCCGATGACCGCACTCAACCCGCTCTACACGGTGGGCACGCAAATCGGCGAGGTGCTACAGCTCAAGAAGGGCCTGACCCCGCGCCAGGCGCAAGCGGCGAGCGTGGAGTTGCTCGCTTCCACCGGCATTCCCGAGCCGGCACGCCGTGCCCAGGCCTACCCGCACCAGCTCAGCGGAGGCCAGCGCCAGCGCGCGATGATCGCGATGGCACTGGCCAGCAGTCCGAAGCTGCTGCTGGCCGACGAGCCCACCACCGCGCTGGATGTGAGCCTGCGCGGGCAGATCCTCGATCTGCTGGCCGACCTGCAGCGCCAGCACGGCATGGCGGTGCTGCTGATCACCCACGACCTGAACCTGGTGCACCGTTTCGCCAGCCGCATTGCGGTGATGGAGCGTGGGCGCCTGGTGGAAACCGGCGATGTGGCGCGTGTGTTCACGGAGCCGCAGCACGCATACACGGCCAAGCTGTTGGCGAGCCGGCCCGAGCGCGATCTGACCGAGGCCGTGCCCATCGCAGGCGAGCCGGTGCTGAGCGCACGCGGTCTGCGGGTCAGCTACCCGGTGCCCTTGCCTGGCCTGCGCGGCTGGTTCGGCAAGGGCGAGTTCGTGGCGGTGCAGGGCGCCGATCTGGAGATTGCGCCGGGGCAGACGCTGGGGGTGATCGGCGAATCGGGTTCGGGCAAGTCCACGCTGGCGCTGGCGGTGCTCGGGCTGCTGCCGTTCCGGGGCAGCCTGCGTGTGGCGGGCACCGACTGGACCGAGGCGCGCCGCAGTGGCCACGCGAAGTCGCTGCGCCAGCGCATCCAGGTGGTGTTTCAGGATCCGTTTTCCTCGCTCTCGCCGCGCATGACGGTGGAGCAGATCGTGGGCGAAGGCCTTCAGGTGCACCAGCCCGGGCTCACGCCTTTGCAGCGGCGCGAACAGGTGGTGAAAGCATTGGCCGATGTGGGTCTGGTGGACGACCCGGGTCAGGGCAGCGACTGGCTGCAGCGCTACCCCCACGAATTCTCCGGCGGCCAGCGCCAGCGCCTGGCGATCGCGCGGGCCCTGATCGTCAACCCGGAGTTGCTGGTGCTCGATGAGCCCACCAGCGCGCTCGATGTCACGGTGCAAAAACAGGTGCTGGCCCTGTTGCAGCGCCTGCAGCGCGAGCGCGGACTGAGTTATCTGTTCATCACCCACGATGTGGATGTGATCCGCGCCATGGCCCACGAGGTGCTGGTGATGAAAGAGGGGGCGGTGCTCGAACGGGGCCTGGTCGACCAGGTGCTCGCAGCGCCGCAGCACCCTTACACCCGCGCGCTGGTGCAGGCCTCGGCCTGAACGCGCCGCGGGACGAGGTCCGCAGCTGGCGCGGAATGTCCAGCAGCACAGCCGGTGACGCGCTTGCGCTATCGTCCCGTCTGTTCCCGCTTGATCTTTGTCATGTCCGACGGGTCATCACACCGCTATAACCCCGGCTGGCCTGCTTGCAGCCACCAAAACGATTCCCATGAGCCCCGTCCCCCAGCCTTTTGCCGCTCCATCTCCCGCAGCACGCCCGCCCGTGAGCTTCGCTTCGCCGGCACGCTGGCTGGCTCTGGGCTGGTCCGATCTGCGGCGCAACCCGTTGCCGGGCCTGTTCCACGGTTTCCTGCTGACCGCCTTTGGTGCGCTGTTGCTCTGGGCGGCGGGCGAGCGGTTCTGGCTGCTTGCCGGTGCGTTCTCGGGCTTCCTGATCGTCGCCCCGGTTCTGGCCACCGGCCTCTACCAGGTCAGCCGCTCCTGCGAAAGCGGACGCTGCGTCGGTCTCGACGAGGTGGTCTCGCTCTGGCGCTCCGGAGACCGGCGGCTGGTGGTCTTCGGGCTGCTGCTGGGGCTGGCGGGGACCGGCTGGGTGCTGACCTCGGCCGGACTGATCACGCTCTGGTCGCCACTGCCGATCCAGAAGCCGGCTGACTTCCTGCGCCACGTGGTGCTGGTGCGCGAAATCGGACTGTTCGAAGTCTGGCTGCTGCTTGGCGCGGTGCTGGCGGCGCCGGTGTTTGCTTCTTCGGTGGTGGCCTTGCCCATGCTGGTGGACACACGCGCCTCCGTCATGGACGCGGTGAAGGCCAGCTGGCGCGCGGTGGCCAGCCACCCCGGGCCCATGGTTGCCTGGGCGGTGCTGATCGTGTTGCTGGTTTGCCTGGGGATGGCAACCGCTCTGCTCGGCCTGGTTGTGATCGTCCCGCTGATCGCCCACGCCAGCTGGCACGCCTACCGCGATCTCGCCGCGGGGTCCGCCGATGGCCCGTCCACCCGCTGAGGCCCGCCGATGGAAGCCACCCTGTTCGGATACACCGAAGCGCAGATCGCCCAGTTCGGCCTGACGTTCGGCGTCGGCGCCTTCATCCTGTACATGCTGTTCATCGTGCTCAACCTGGCGCTGGAGTCCAAGGCGGGCAAGTTCGGCACCTTCATCCTGTTTCTGGTGCTGTCCTTTGGCATGCTGGGTTTCGTGGCCAAAAACGTCATTCAGTGGATCCTGGGCATCTGAGCATTCACGCGCTCAAAAGACACAGCGGGCAGATTGCCAAGCGCCGATTTACCGGGCTATAATGCTCGCTTCACGACCAATTGGGCGGGTAACTACCGGCCCTTTTTTTTTGGCCGAACGTTTTTCGCGGCGGGTGCCTTCTGGGGCCCGCAATCGCCGAAAAACATCCCTTGAACCACTGCCCTAATTAGGACCGAAGACCTCTACCGAATGGCCTGGCAACAAACCGTCGAGCAAACCGTCACCGGACTGGGTTTTGACCTGGTGGACCTTGAGCGCTCCGCCGGCGGCCTGTTGCGCGTCACGATCGACTGGCCATGGCAGCCTCCGGCGCCTGGCGACCTGGTCACGGAGCGGTATGTCACGGTCGAGGACTGCGAAAAAATCACCCGCCAGCTGCAGTACCTGCTGGAGGTGGAGGGCCTGGAGTACCGGCGCCTGGAAGTCGGGTCGCCCGGCATCGACCGACCGCTGCGGCACGAGCAGGATTACCTGCGCTTCACCGGGCAGGTGGTGGACATCACCCTGAAGACGCGGATCGGTGTGACCGGCACCGAGGTGTCGGCCAGCCGGAAAAAGTTTCGCGGCACGCTCGAGCGTGCCGAGGACGGTGTGCAATGGCGCCTGGTCTGGAGCGACGAACCTGCGCCCAAGCCCGGCCAGCGGGTGAGCAAGAAACGCGTTCCCGTGCCCTTGCAGGCGCTCGACTTTGTGCTGGATGACGTGCAGCAGGCGCGCCTGGCGCCGATTGTGAATTTCAAAGGCCGCGCCGCGGCGGGGCCCAGCGCCTGAGAAGCAAAAATTGTGATTTCCAAGAAGACACCCGGAAAGGTTGGCGAGTGAAATGAACCGCGAAATGTTGATGCTGATTGATGCCATCTCCCGCGAGAAAAACGTGGAGCGTGATGTCGTGCTCGGCGCGGTGGAGCTGGCGCTGGCCTCGGCCACCAAAAAACTCTACAAGGGCGAGGTGGACATCCGGGTTGCGATCGACCCCGACACCGGTGCCTACGACACCTTCCGCCGCTGGTTGGTGGTGCCCGATGAGGCTGGCCTGCAGAACCCGGATGCCGAAGAACTGCTCACCGATGCGCGTGACGAGATCGCCGACATCGAAGAGGGCGACTTCATCGAGAAGCCGGTGGAGAGCGTGCCGATCGGCCGCATTGGCGCCATGGCGGCCAAGCAGGTGATCCTGCAGAAGATCCGCGATGCCGAGCGCGAGATGCTGCTCAACGATTTCATGTCGCGCGGCGACAAGATTTTTGTCGGCACCGTCAAGCGCATGGACAAAGGCGATCTGATCGTCGAAAGCGGGCGCGTCGAGGGCCGTCTGCGCCGCAGCGAGATGATTCCCAAGGAGAACTTCCGCACCGGCGACCGCGTGCGCGCCATGATCATGGAGGTGGATCTGACGCTGCGTGGCGCGCCCATCCTGCTGTCGCGTTCGGCGCCCGATTTCATGATCGAGCTGTTTCGCCAGGAAGTGCCCGAAATCGAGCAAGGCCTGCTGGAGATCAAGGCCTGCGCCCGCGATGCCGGTTCGCGCGCCAAGATCGCCGTGCTCTCGTACGACAAACGCATCGACCCGATTGGTACCTGTGTCGGTGTGCGCGGCTCCCGTGTCACCGGTGTCACCAACGAGCTGGCTGGCGAGCGTGTGGACATCGTGCTGTGGAGTGACGACCCGGCGCAGTTTGTGATCGGTGCACTGGCTCCGGCCAACGTGGTTTCCATCGTGGTCGACGAAGAACGCCACGCCATGGATGTCGTGGTCGACGAGGAAAACCTGGCGATTGCCATCGGCCGCGGCGGGCAGAACGTGCGCCTGGCCTCCGAGCTCACCGGCTGGCGCATCAACATCATGACCGCCGACGAGTCGGCACAGAAGCAGGCCGAAGAGGCCGACGGTATCCGCTCGGTCTTCATGGCCAAGCTTGACGTGGACCAGGAGATCGCCGACATCCTGATCGAAGAGGGCTTCACCAGCCTGGAAGAAGTGGCCTATGTGCCCTTGCAGGAAATGCTGGAGATCGAGTCCTTCGACGAAGACACGGTCAACGAGTTGCGCGCTCGCGCGAAGGACGCCCTGCTGACCATGGAAATTGCCCATGAGGAAAAGGTCGAGGCCGCTTCCCGTGAGCTGCGCGACCTCGAGGGCGTGACACCCGAGCTGGTGGCCAAGCTGGCCGAGGCGGGTGTGCATTCGCGCGACGACCTGGCCGATCTGGCCACCGACGAGCTGACCGATATCACCGGCCAGTCGCCTGAAGATGCGACCAAGCTGATCATGCTGGCCCGCGCCCACTGGTTCGCCGGTGACGAAGCGCAATCCACCACCTGAACAGCGGAGGCCCCAGCGGAGAAAAGAACCTATGACAATTACCACCGTCGCCGAATTGGCTGCCGAGCTGAACAAGCCAACCTCCCAGTTGCTGGAGCAACTCTCCGCTGCCGGAGTGTCCAAGAACGCGGGAATCGATCCGGTTTCCGAGTCTGACAAGCAAAAGCTGCTGGCGCACCTCAAGGCCAGCCATGGTCAGGCCGGCGGCGAGCGCAAGAAGATCACGCTGGTGAAAAAATCCACCAGCGAGATCAAGCAGGCCGACGCCACCGGGCGCGCGCGCACCATCCAGGTGGAAGTGCGCAAGAAGCGCACCTTCATCAAGCGCGACGATGAGCCGGTGGCAGCGCCCGAGCCCGCACCGGCTGCGCCGGTGGTCGATACCGAAGAGCTGGCCCGCCGCGAGGAAGAAGCCCGTCGCCAGGCCGAGCTGCTGCGCCGACAGGAGGAAGAGCTGACCGCCAAGCGCGCGGCCCGCGAAGCCGAAGAGGCGCGCCAGGCACAAGCCGAGCAGGCGGCATCTGAGGCCGCGCTCGCCCAAGCCAAGGTCGAGGCCGAGGCGCAAGCCCAGGTCCAGCCGACTGCCGATGCGCCGGTCGAGGAGCCCACGACGCTGGCCGAGAAGCACGCCAAGGCCAAAGAAGAAAGTCTGGAGCGCGAGTCCCAGGCGCTGGCCGCGGCCGAGCGCAGCGCGGAGCTCAAACAAGCCGAAGATCTGCGCGCGCAGGACCTGCTGGAGCGCCGTCGCAAGGCCGAGAAAGAGGCTGCGAACATCCGCGCCATGATGTCCGCTCCGGCCAAGACGCTGGTGGCCAAGAAACCCGAGCCCGCCGCTGGCATCAAGGGCACGCTGCACAAGCCGGCCGGCACACCGGGTGCCAAGCCTGCGGGAACGGCCGGTGCTGCCGGCGTGGCAGGCAAGAAAGAAGTCAAGTCGGAAAACCTGTCGTCGACCTGGAAGGACGATGCGGCGAAGAAGAAAGAGATCAAGACCCGCGGTGACACCAGTGCCGGCCGTTCCAACTGGCGCGGTGGACCGCGCGGGGGCGGTGGACGTCGCGGCGGCCGCGATTCGGGTGGCGACAGCCACAGCAGTTTTGTGGCGCCGACCGAGTTCAAGGTGATCGAGGTGCATGTGCCCGAGACGATCACGGTGGGCGAACTGGCCCACAAGATGAGCCTGAAGTCGTCCGAAGTGATCAAGCAGCTGATGAAGCTCGGCCAGATGGTCACCATCAACCAGCCACTGGACCAGGACACCGCCATGATCGTGGTGGAAGAGCTGGGCCACACCGCCGTGGTGGCGGCGCTGGACGATCCGGAGGCCTTCACCGAGGAGGGTGTGCAACAGGAAGCCGAATCGCTGCCTCGCGCCCCGGTGGTGACCGTGATGGGCCACGTCGACCACGGCAAGACCTCGCTGCTGGACTACATCCGCCGCGCCAAGGTGGCGGTGGGCGAAGCCGGTGGTATCACGCAGCACATTGGTGCCTACCACGTGAAAACGCCGCGCGGCATGGTGTCCTTCCTCGACACCCCGGGTCACGAGGCGTTCACCGCCATGCGTGCCCGTGGAGCGCAGGCGACCGACATCGTGATCCTGGTCTGCGCAGCCGACGACGGTGTGATGCCGCAGACCCGGGAAGCCATCAAACACGCCAAGGCAGCAGGGGTGCCCATGGTTGTGGCGCTGACCAAGATCGACAAACCCAACATCAACCTGGACAAGGTTCGCACCGAGCTGGTGTCCGAGCAGGTGGTGCCCGAAGAGTTCGGCGGCGACGTGCCTTTTGTGGGCGTGTCGGCCAAGACCGGCGAGGGCATCGATGCGCTGCTCGAGCAGGTGTTGCTGCAGGCCGAGGTGCTGGAGCTCAAGGCGCCAGTGGATGCCATGGCCAAAGGCCTGGTGATCGAGGCCCGTCTCGACAAGGGCCGTGGCGCTGTGGCGACCGTGCTGGTGCAAAGCGGCACGCTCAAGACCGGCGACGTGGTCCTGGTCGGACAGACCTCGGGTCGTGTGCGCGCCATGCTCGACGAAAACGGCAAGACCATCAAGGAAGCCGGTCCGTCCATTCCGGTGGAGATCCAGGGTCTGTCCGAGGTGCCGCAGGCCGGTGACGACTTCATGGTGATGACCGACGAGCGCCGTGCGCGCGAGATCGCTACCTACCGTGCAGGCAAGTTCCGCAACACCAAGCTGGCCAAACAGCAGGCCGCCAAGCTCGAGAACATGTTCTCCGACATCGGTGCCGGCGAGGTCAAGATCTTGCCCATCATCATCAAGGCCGATGTACAGGGCTCGCAGGAAGCGCTCGGTGCGTCCTTGCTCAAGCTCTCGACCGACGAGGTCAAGGTGCAGCTGGTGTTCACCGGGGTTGGTGGCATCAGCGAAAGCGACGTCAACCTGGCCATCGCGTCCAAGGCGGTGATCATCGGCTTCAACGTGCGCGCCGATGTGGGTGCGCGCAAGCTGGCCGAAGGCAACGATGTCGATCTGCGCTACTACAACATCATTTACGACGCGGTCGACGAACTCAAGGCTGCCATGTCGGGCATGCTGGCACCGGAGAAGCGCGAAGAGATCATCGGTTCGGCCGAGATCCGCACCGTGTTTGTCGCGTCCAAGATTGGCACCGTGGCGGGTTGTATGGTCACATCGGGCCAGGTCACACGCAGCGCGCACTTCCGCCTGCTGCGCGACAACGTGGTGATCTACACCGGCGAGATCGACACCTTGAAGCGCCTGAAGGACGACGTGCGCGAAGTCAAGGAAGGCTTCGAGTGCGGCATCAAGCTCAAGAACTACAACGACATCAAAGAGGGCGACCAGCTCGAATTCTTTGAGGTCAAGGAAGTCGCGCGTACCCTGTAAGCAACTCAACCATGGCCCGCAAATCGTCATCCGTGCCCAACCGCGGCTTTCGCGTCGCCGACCAGATCCAGCGCGATCTGGCCGAGCTGATCGCGCGCGAGCTGAAAGACCGGCGTGTCGGCATGGTGACGATCAACGCGGTCGAGGTCACACCCGACTACGCGCACGCCAAGGTGTTCTTCAGCCTGCTCACAGGCGACCCCGAAGAAACCCTGGCGGGCCTCAACGCGGCCGCCGGTTTCCTGCGCAGTGGCTTGTTCAAGAGGCTGCACATTCACACCGTTCCCACGCTGCACTTTGTGTTTGACCGCACCACCGAACGTGCTGCCGACATGAACGCCTTGATTTCCAAGGCTGTCGCTTCCCGTTCAAAGGACGAAGACTGAGCATGCAGGGCCAACGCACACGGGTGCAGAGGCGCCCTGTGCATGGGGTGCTTCTGCTAGACAAACCGCTGGGTCTCTCCAGCAACCAAGCCTTGCAAAAGGCCAAGTGGTTGCTGCGCGCCGAAAAGGCCGGACACACCGGCACCCTCGATCCGCTGGCCACTGGCGTGCTGCCGCTGTGTTTCGGCGCCGCCACCAAGTTCAGCCAGCTGCACCTTGACGCCGACAAGACCTACGAGACCGTGGTGCGCCTGGGTGTCAAGACCCGCACCGGCGACGCCGAAGGCGAGGCGATCGAACAGCGCCCGGTTACCTGCTCGGTGGGGCAGGTGGTCGAGGCGCTGGACCGGTTCATGGGTGAGATCGAGCAGGTGCCCCCGATGCACAGCGCCCTGAAAAAGGACGGCAAGGCGTTGTACGAGTACGCCCGTGAAGGGTTGACGGTGGAGCGCGAAGCGCGCCGGGTCATCATCCACGACCTCGATCTGCTCGACATGCAGCTCGACGGTGGCGCGCCCAGCCTGCGGCTGCGCGTGCGTTGCAGCAAAGGCACCTACATCCGCACGCTGGGGGAAGACATCGGCGAAGCGCTGGGTTGTGGCGGGCATCTGACGCTGCTGCGCCGGGTGGCCACCGGGTCTTTCCTTGAAGCGCAGTGTGTGACGCTGGACGCACTGGACGCCATGAGCGAGGCCGAACGCGCTGGCCGCTTGCTACCGGTGCCCACCCTGCTGCACGATCACATCCCGGTCACGCTCGACGCAGACAATGCCGCGCGTTTTCTAAGCGGCGTGCGCCGCCGCGGCGCCTGGCCCAATCAGGCCCAGGTGGCGGTGTTCGGTCCTGCGCCGAGCGCAGCCAACCCCGCCAACACCTTGCTTGGCAGTGCCCACACCGCCGGCGGCGAACTCATCCCGGGCCGGCTGCTGAGCCCCATCGAAATACAGCAAATCCTGGAAACCGCAACGGAACTCTCACCATGAGCAAACAAATCCGAAACATCGCCATCATCGCCCACGTCGACCACGGCAAGACCACCATGGTCGACCAGCTGCTGCGTCAGTCGGGCACCTTCGCCGAGCACGAAAAAGTGGTCGATACCGTGATGGACAACAACGCCATCGAACGCGAGCGTGGCATCACCATCCTGGCCAAGAACTGCGCCGTGAGCTGGCAGGGCACCCACATCAATATCCTCGACACCCCCGGCCACGCCGACTTCGGTGGCGAGGTGGAACGTGCGCTGTCCATGGTCGACGGTGTGGTGCTGCTGATCGACGCGCAGGAAGGCCCGATGCCCCAGACGCGCTTCGTGACCAAAAAGGCGCTGGCGCTGGGTCTCAAGCCCATTGTTGTGGTCAACAAGGTGGACAAGCCCGGTGCGCGCCCCGATTTTGTGGTCAACGCCGCCTTCGACCTGTTCGACAAGCTCGGCGCCACCGACGAGCAGCTCGACTTCCCCGTGGTCTATGCGTCGGGCATCAACGGCTGGTCTTCGCTGGAAGAGGGCGCTCCCGGCGAGCAATGGGGTCCCGACATGTCGGCCCTGTTCGACACCGTCCTGAAGCATGTGCCGACCCAGAAGGGCGACGCCAGCGCACCGCTGCAGGTGCAGATTTCCGCGCTCGACTTCTCGACCTTCGTCGGTCGCATCGGTGTCGGCCGCGTCAGCCAGGGCACCATCCGGCCCAACGTTGACGTGCTGGTGATGGAAGGCCCGGACGGCAAGTCCTACAAAGGCCGCATCAACCAGGTGCTCACCTTCCAGGGCCTGGACCGTGTGCAGGTGAACGAAGCCGGTCCCGGCGAGATCGTTCTGGTCAACGGCATTGCCGACCTGGGCATCGGTGTGACCCTCACCGACCTGACCAACCCGACGCCGCTGCCCATGCTCAAGGTCGATGAACCGACGCTGACCATGAACTTCTGCGTCAACACCAGCCCGCTGGCTGGCCGCGAAGGCAAGTTTGTGACCAGCCGGCAGATCTGGGACCGTCTGCAACGGGAGCTCCGCTCCAACGTGGCACTGCGCGTCAAGGAGACCGACGAAGACGGCATTTTTGAAGTGTCGGGCCGCGGCGAACTGCACCTCACCATCCTGCTCGAAGAAATGCGCCGCGAGGGTTATGAGCTGGCTGTCTCCAAGCCGCGCGTGGTGTTCAAGGAGGTCGATGGCGAGAAGCACGAGCCGATCGAGCTGGTGACCGCCGATATCGAGGAGTCGCACCAGGGCGGCGTGATGCAGGCCCTGGGCGAGCGCAAGGGCGAGCTGGTGAACATGGAGTCGGACGGCCGGGGCCGTGTGCGCCTGGAGTACCGCATCCCGGCACGTGGCCTGATCGGCTTCACCAACGAGTTCATGAACCTGACGCGTGGCTCGGGCCTGATTGCCAACATTTTCGACAGCTACGAAGCACACAAGGGCGACATCGGCGGGCGCAAGAACGGCGTGCTGATTTCCATGGACGACGGCGAAATTTTCACCTACGCCCTGGGCAAACTCGACGACCGCGGCCGCATGTTCGTGCGCCCCAACGATCCGGTGTACGAAGGCATGATCGTCGGCATCCACAGCCGCGACAACGACCTGGTGGTCAACGCCACCCGCACCAAGCAGCTGACCAACTTCCGTGTCAGCGGCAAGGAAGACGCGGTCAAGATCACACCGCCGATCGACCTCACGCTGGAGTACGGCGTGGAGTTCATCGAGGACGACGAGCTGGTCGAGATCACGCCCAAGAGCGTGCGCCTGCGCAAGCGCTTCCTGAAAGAGCACGAGCGCAAGCGCGCCTCTCGCGACTGACCGTCATCGCAAGCCCCTCTGCCGCCCGCCATCGCCCTGGCTGGCGATCGACGCGCCGATGAACGAACGCCCTCCGTTGAGCCACACGCAGGCGGTCGCGATGATGGTCGCGGCGGCGTTGCTGTGGTCGATTGCCGGTGTGGTCGCGCGGCAGCTTGAATCGGCGGTGCGCTTCGAGGTCACGTTCTGGCGCAGCGCGTTCAACGTGTTGTCGCTGCTGTTCATCCTGCCGCTGTGGCGTGCCGCCAACCGCCGCGCCGAGCGGGTGATGAGCCGGCCGGCACCGGTGGCCCGGCGTTCGGCGGCGGCCGGCTTCCTGCATCGCCACTGGGGCCTGCTGCCCGAGTCGCCGGCGTTCTGGGTGTCCGGTCTGTGCTGGAGCGTGATGTTCACCGCCTTCATGGTGAGCCTGAGCTTCACCAGTGTGGCCAACGTGCTCATCATCCTGGCGGTCGGCCCTTTGTTCACCGCCCTGTTGTCGCGGGTGGTCACCGGCCAGCCGATGGCCTGGCGGGTCTGGATCACCATCGTGGTCGCGGGTGCGGGCATGGCCTACATGTACGGCGGCCAGATGCTGGCCCTGGTGGGCAGCGACGCTGCGCAGGCCAACGACATGGTCATCGGTTCCCTGATTGCCCTGTGTGTGCCGGCGGCTGCCGCCATCAACTGGACGGTGGTACAGCGCAGCCAGAGCCACGGTGAGCGCATCGATCTGGTGCCCTCGGTGCTGCTGGGTGCGGCGATGTCTTCGCTCGCGACGCTGCCGCTGGCCATGCCGTTTGCCGCCACCGGCAGCGACATCGCCTGGCTGGCTGTGCTGGGCTTGTGCCAGCTCGCCATCCCCTGCATGCTGGCCGTGACCGCTGCGCGGGTGCTCAAGGCGCCCGAGGTCTCGCTGCTGGCTTTGCTGGAGGTCGTGTTCGGCATTCTCTGGCCCTGGCTCTGGGCCAGCGAAGCGCCCGGCGCCGAGGTGCTCGCCGGTGGCAGCGTGGTGCTCGGCGCGCTGGTCATCAACGAGCTGGTGGCCTGGCGTTCGCGCGCCGGCTCGCCCCGTATCCAGGTTCTTGAAGCCGCGGCCGCCGTGGCGGACCGCGCGCCCCATTCGGAGAAAACACCATGACCCCATCCATCGCCCGCAACGAACACTTTGTAATCGCGGAGGTCCGTGGCCGAGTCGGCTGCATCACGCTCAACCGCCCCCAGGCCCTTAACGCCCTGTCTCTGGCCATGATCCGGAGCATCACCGATGCGCTCCAGGCCTGGCGCGACGACCCGATGGTGCTGGCGGTCACGGTGCGCGGCATGGGCAAGGAAGGCCCGTTCGGTGCTTTCTGTGCCGGCGGCGACATCCGCTTTTTCCACCAGGCCGCGCTGGCTGGTGACGAAGCGCTGGAAGCCTTCTTCACTGAGGAATACACGCTCAACCACCTGATCCACACCTACCCCAAGCCCTGCATCGCCTTCATGGACGGCATTGTCATGGGCGGCGGCATGGGCATCAGCCAGGGCGCGAGCCTGCGTGTGGTCACCGAGCGCAGCAAGATCGCGATGCCGGAGACAGGGATCGGTTTGTTCCCCGATGTGGGCGGCGGCTATTTCCTGAGTCGGTGCCCTGGGCACGTGGGTGAATACCTGGCGCTCACCGGCCGGGTGCTCGACGGCATGGCCGCACTGGGTGTGGGCCTGGCCGACGCCAAGATGGAGAGCGTGCGCCTGGGAGGTCTGTGGGACAGCCTGGGTCAGACTCCCTACGAGAGTGGGGAAGCAGTGCAGCGCTGGTGCGAGACCTACACGCAGAAGATCGCGCCGCGCGCGGACGTGCTGGGCGTTGGGGTGCGCGAGCGCATCGACCGTGTGTTTGCACTGGACAGCGTGGGCGCCATCGTGAGCGCGCTTGAGACAGCGGACGACAACTGGTCCCGCGAGTGCGCTGCCTTGCTGCGCCAGCGCTCGCCGCTGATGCTGCATGTGGTGCTCGAGCAGATCCGCCGCGCGCGCGGCCTTGGTCTGGCCGACAACCTGCGCATGGAGCGCGGGCTGGTGCACCACTGTTTCCACCTGCACCCGGGCGCCGCGAGCGAAACGGTGGAAGGTATCCGTGCCCTGGCGATCGACAAGGACCATGCACCCCGCTGGTCTCCCGCCCGCATCGAAGACGTGGCACCGGCCCAGGTGGCGGCGTTTTTTGACAGCCCCTGGCCGGGCGATCAGCACCCGTTGCGCGCCCTGGCCTGACGCTCCAGGCCATCTCGCTGGCCTGGACAGTCGCTTTCATTATATGAAAATCAATAGATTTTTGTGCATTCATAGATGAAATCGTATAATGGAAAGCTAAGTTCACCCAACGCCCTGTTGGTTGAGCGGCTGGTCACCTTGTTTGCAGCAGCGTTCGTTTTCTCCAGGTCGTTGGATGTGCTTTCCACATTCAACGGCGCCGTGCGTCGGTGGATTCCCGACCAACGAAGGAGAAAATCCCATGAAGCAAACCCCTCAACTGGCCTTGGCCATCGTCAGCGCCGCTGTCCTGCTGGCTGCCTGCGGCAAGAAGGAAGAGGCCCCGGTCGCCACAGCGCCGGCCGCTGAAGCCATGGCCGCGAGTTGCGGCAAGGTCACGGTGGCCAACATGAACTGGCAGTCGGCCGAGGTGCTGGCCAACATCGACGACATCATTCTCAGCAAAGGCTACGGCTGTGAAGTCGAGCTGGTGCCGGGCGACACCATGCCCACCCTGACCGCGATGATGGAGAAAGGCCAGCCCGATGTGGCGCCCGAAGCCTGGGTCAACGCGGTACGCGAGCCGCTGGACGCTGCGGTGAAAGAAGGCAAGCTGCATTACGGCGCCGAGTCACTGAAAGACGGTGGCATCGAAGGCTGGTGGATTCCCCAGTATGTCGCCGATGCCCACCCGGACATCAAGACCATCGACGACGCGCTCAAGCACCCCGAGCTGTTCCCGTCGGTGGAAAACAAGGGCAAGGGCGTGGTGCACAACTGTCCCGCGGGATGGAGCTGCCAGCTCACCACGGGCAACGCCTTCAAGGCCTGGGACGCAGCCAGAAAAGGTTTCGTGCTGCTCGATACCGGATCGGCCGCTGGCCTGGACGGCTCGATCGCCAAAGCCTACGAACGCAAGGAAGGCTGGCTGGGCTACTACTGGGCACCCACCTCGATCCTGGGCAAGTACGCAATGGTGAAGCTCGACGCAGGTGTGCCCCACGACAAGGCCGCCTGGGAGGCTTGCAACTCGGTGGCCGACTGCGACAAACCGGTGAAGAACGACTGGGCGCGCTCCGAGGTCTACACCGTGATCACCGATTCTTTCCAGAAGACCGGCGGCCCGGCCATCGACTACCTCAAAACCCGTTCCTGGGACAACAACACCGTCAACACCCTGCTGGCCTGGATGAGCGACAACCAGGCCACCGGTGCCGATGGCGCGATGCATTTCCTCAAGACCCAGCCCGAGATCTGGACGCCCTGGGTCAGTCCCGAGGTGGCTGAAAAGGTGAAGGCTTCGCTGTCCTGATCCGATGCACGGCGCACGTCCCGGTCAGCCCGGGGCCGCCGGTGCCCTCACTCGACATGGGTGAGCTGACCGGCGCCGCCGTTTTTTCATACACCAAGGAACACCATGTCCTGGCTGCAAACATTTCCCTCGCTGGGTTCTGAGACCCTCAGTGCCCTGCGCCGCGCGATCGACGGCGCGTTCCGCGAGTTCACCCGAGCCTATGGTGAGCCGCTGGAGCGCGCCTTCGATCCGTTGCGCGACTTTCTTTTGTTCTCCGAGCACCTGCTCACCCGTTCGCCCTGGCCGCTGGTCATCGCTGCCATCGCCCTGATCGCCTGGCTGGCTTCGCGGTCCTGGAAGATCGTGGCCGGCACGGTGCTCACCTTGCTGGCCATTGGCTACTTCGGCATGTGGGACGACACCATGAAGACCGTCTCGATGATCTTTGTCTGCACCGTCGTGGCGCTGGTTCTGGGCCTGCCCATTGGCGTTCTCATGAGCCGCTGGGACCGCCTGCAACGCATCGTCAATCCTTCGCTGGACGTGATGCAGACCATGCCGAGCTTTGTCTACCTGATCCCGGTGGTGATGCTGCTGGGCATCGGCCGCGTACCCGGGCTGATTGCGGTGGTGATTTATGCGATCCCGCCGGTGATCCGTTTCACCAACCTGGGCATCCGCCTGGTTGACAAAGACCTGCTTGAAGCCGCCGACGCCTTCGGTTCTTCGGTCTGGCAGAAGATGACCAAGGTGCAGCTGCCGCTGGCGCTGCCCACCATCATGGCGGGTGTCAACCAGACCATCATGCTGTCGCTGGCCATGGTGGTGATCGCCTCCATGATCGGCGTGCAGGGCCTGGGTCAGCCGGTGCTGAAAGCCATTTCCAACCAGTACTTCACCATGGGTGTGTTCAATGGCCTGGCCATTGTCGGCATCGCCATCATTTTTGACCGCGTGTCGCAGGCCTATGGCAAGCGGCTGCAACGGCACCTGGAGGTGGTCCATGGTTGAAGCAGTCAGCGCACCCCGCATGTCCACCGAACCCTTGGAAACCAGCACGGCCAACCCCGCCACCACCCAGAGCGCAGCTGCCGCGCCTTCGGGCGTTGGTATCTCGGTGCGCAAGCTCTACAAGATCTTCGGCCCTACGCCCGACAAATTCCTGGAGGCGGTGCAAAGCGGCATGAGCAAGCAGGAACTGCGCGACGTGCATGGCCACGTGCTGGGCCTGCGCGACATCAACATCGACATGCCCGCGGGTGGCATCCAGGTGGTGATGGGGCTTTCCGGCTCGGGCAAGAGCACGCTGATCCGCCACATCAACCGCCTGATCGACCCCACCGCAGGCGAGGTCCTGGTGGGCGAGCAGGACGTGATGAAGATGGGCCACACGGAACTGCTCAGGTTCCGGCGCGAGCAGACCGCCATGGTGTTCCAGAAGTTTGCGCTGTTCCCGCACTACACCGTGCTGGAGAACACCGAGTACGGGCTGGAGGTGCAGGGCATCCGCAGCAAGAAACGCCGCGAACGGGCGCTGCGGTGGATCGAGCGTGTGGGCCTCAAGGGTTACGAGGACAACTACCCCAACCAGCTCTCGGGCGGCATGCAGCAGCGTGTTGGTCTGGCCCGTGCACTGACCAACGACGCGCCCATCTTGCTGATGGACGAGGCCTTTTCTGCGCTGGACCCGCTGATCCGCAGCGACATGCAAAGTGTGCTGCTTGACCTGCAGCAGGAAATTGGCAAGACCATCGTGTTCATCACCCACGACCTGGACGAAGCGCTGCGCCTGGGTGACAGGATCGCCATCCTGCGCGACGGGGAGGTGGTGCAACAAGGGACCGGACAGCAGATCGTGCTCAAACCGGCCAACCAGTACATCGAGAGTTTTGTCCGCGATGTGAACCGGGGTCGAGTCATCCGCTGCCGCACGCTGATGGTGCCTGGCGCGCGGGTGGAGGGTCCTGATGTGGACCCGAGCCTGGTGATCGAGGAGGCTGCGCGCCAGCTCAGCGTCGAGAGCAAAGAGGCCGCCAACGTGGTGACGGCCAGAGGCAAGCACCTGGGTGTGATCTCCATGGGTGACATCATCGGCGCCATCGTGCCGCCCACAGCGGAGCAGGTGGCAGAGCAACAGGCCTGAAGGTGTCAGGCTGTTTGTCAGCCCAGTAAAAAGCCGGCCTTCTTAGGCCGGCTTTTTTGTGCGCGGGGCGAAAACCGCAGCTCGGGTCAGGCGATTCGGATCAGCTTCTTGTTGACAAATTCGTTGATGCGCCTGGTTGCGCTCGGCAAACGATCGAGAGGCCCAAACTTCTGTGGGTTGATGTGGAACGCGCTCAGCGCTGACGCGACTTCATTGCCCGCTCCACCTCGCGCTTGCCTTCGCGATCCTTGATGACGTCGCGCTTGTCGTGTTCGGCCTTGCCCTTGCCCAGCGCGATCTCGCATTTCACCTTGCCGTTTTTCCAGTGCAGGTTGAGTGGCACCAGGGTGTAGCCTTTTTGTTCGACCTTGCCGATCAGGCGGCGGATCTGGTCTTTCTGCAACAGCAGCTTCTTGGTGCGCACCGCGTCCGGGCTGACGTGGGTCGAGGCGGTGTTGAGCGGGTTGATCTGGCAGCCGATCAGGAACAGCTCGCCGCCGCGAATGACCACATAGCCGTCGGTGAGTTGCACCTTGCCCTCGCGCAAGGCCTTGACCTCCCAGCCCTGGAGCACCATGCCCGCCTCGAAGCGCTCCTCGATGGCGTAGTTGAAGATCGCCTTTTTGTTGTCGGCGATGCGGGAGTCCACACCCTTGGTGGGTGCGGCTTTGCTGGGCTTGGTGGACATGGGGTCTCAGATGCGGCCAGAACAGGCCAATACAATGCAACAACAGCGGCTGCGCTGTCTGGGCGGCGCCCCCGAACAGGGCTTGGTGTCTTGCCCTTCACGCGATTGTATGAAAACGATTCAGAAGTCTGTCCTGCTCTGGCACAGCGCGCACGAGATGTTCGCGCTGGTGACCGACGTGCAGCACTACCCTCAGTTCCTCCCCTGGTGCGATCAGGGTGCGGTGATCGAGCGCCACGAGGCCGGCATGGTGGCGCAGGTGGGCATGTCCATCGGCGGCCTGCGCCAGACCTTCACCACACGCAATACCCATGTGGAAGACCGGCGGGTGTTGCTGGAGCTGGTGGACGGGCCCTTCTCGCAGCTCGAAGGTTGCTGGGATTTCACGCCACTGGGCGACGGCACCCAGCGCGCCTGCAAGATCGAATTCCGCCTGACCTACGGTTTTGCCAGCCAGACGCTGGCCAAGGTGGTGGGCCCGGTGTTTGACAAGATCGCGGGCAATCTGGTGGATGCGTTTGTCAAGCGCGCCGACCAGGTGTATGGCGCATGAACATCGAACTGGCCTACGCCAGCGCGCCGCGCACAGTGCATGTACTGGCGCTGGTGGTACCCGAGGGCTGCACGGTTGACCAGGCGCTGGTCGCCTCAGGCTGGCTGCGATCTTTTCCGGAGCTGGCCATACTCGCCGCCGGCATCTGGAACCGCAAGGTGGCGCGCGACGCGGAGCTGCGGGAAGGGGACCGCGTGGAGTTCTACCGCGCGCTGCGGGTCGATCCCAAGGTGGCGCGTCGCGAGCGCTTTGTGGGGCAGGGCAGTCGGAGTGCCGGGCTCTTCTCGCGCCGCCGACCGGGCGCCAAGCCGGGTTACTGAGTCGCGGATCGCTTGGCGCCAGATCAAGCGGTTTTCAGGGTGTGCTGGCGCCGCAGCTCGACTGAATGATCTGGTTGACGCGCTTGGTTTCTGCGGCGCGGGCCGCATCGTCCATGATTTCGCGCTCACCCTTGGTGTTCGTGGTGGCCATGCGCACACCCGACTCCAGCGTCGCCTTGCTGCGCCTGGCACGCTCGCAATTTTCCTGACGGGCCTTGGCCAGTTTGTCGGCCTCGGCCTTTTTCTGCGCCTGCTCCTGGGCTTCGGCTTGCTTCTTCCTTGCCTCCAGTTGCTCATCCCGGCCGCTGATCTGGGGCGTGGCAGCCGGCGCTGCCGAAGGCGCGGACGTGGTGGTCACGGGAGACGCGGCATGCACCGGCCCGGCGCGCCGGAGAATGTCTTTTTCGGGGATGCTGGACGGTGGCGGCGTGTCGGAAAACACCTTGCGCCCCGATCCATCCACCCACTGCCATTGCGCAAAGGCACTGGTGCAGACCAAGGTGGTCACGGCGAGCAGAACGCTGCGCCAAGAGAAAACGGACGGTGTTTGGACGGTCATGCGCGCAGTGTAGCCGCGCCATTTGGGGGTCCGAGAGCGGGCGGGGACAGCCGCGAAGCAGCACCGGATCGGCGGTGTTTGTGCTGATGCGCTGCAGGTTTTGTCTTCAGGCGCGGGTGCCGGCGCGCCACCAGCCAGCGGCAAGGCCACCCGGTGCCGCGGCTACAATCGATTTTTTGGAGCTTCACCCATGCGCCTACTCGGCAAAGCGCTCACCTTCGACGACGTTCTTCTGGTGCCCGCGTACTCCCAGGTCCTTCCCAAGGACACCTCGCTCGCCACCCAGTTCTCCCGCAACATCTCGCTCAACCTGCCCCTGGTGTCGGCCGCCATGGACACGGTGACCGAAGCGCGGCTGGCAATCGCCATTGCCCAGGAGGGCGGCATTGGCATCGTGCACAAAAACCTGAGCGCCCAGGACCAGGCGGCCCAGGTGGCCAAGGTCAAACGCTACGAGTCGGGTGTGCTGCGCGACCCGGTGGTGATTTCACCGCAAACCACGGTGCGCCAGGTGATGCAGCTGTCCGAGGATCTCGGTGTGTCGGGCTTCCCGGTGCTGGACGGCGGCAAAGTGGTGGGCATCGTCACCGGACGCGACCTGCGCTTCGAGACCCGTTACGACTTGCCGGTGAGCGAGATCATGACCACCCGTGAGCGGCTGGTGACCATGCCCGACGGCACCACGCCCGCCGAGGCCAAGACGCTGCTGAACAAACACAAGCTGGAACGCCTGCTGCTGGTGAACGACGCGTTCGAGCTCAAGGGCCTGATCACGGTGAAGGACATCACCAAGCAACTCAATTTCCCCAATGCCGCGCGTGACGCTGCCGGCCGTCTGCGCGTGGGCGCTGCGGTGGGCGTGGGCGTGGGCACCGAGGAGCGGGTGGAGGCACTGGTAAAGGCCGGCGTGGACGCGATCGTGGTGGACACCGCGCACGGACACAGCAAGGGTGTGATCGACCGCGTGCGCTGGGTCAAGCAGAACTACCCCCAAATCGACGTGATCGGCGGCAACATCGCCACCGGCGGCGCGGCCATGGCCCTGGTGGAGGCGGGCGCCGACGGCGTGAAGGTCGGCATCGGCCCGGGTTCGATCTGCACCACGCGCATCGTGGCCGGTGTCGGTGTGCCGCAGATCATGGCGATCGACAACGTGGCCAGCGCACTGCAAGGCACTGGCGTGCCGATGATTGCCGACGGTGGCATCCGCTACAGCGGCGACATCGCCAAGGCGATCGCAGCCGGTGCCAACACGGTGATGATGGGTGGCATGTTTGCAGGCACCGAAGAAGCGCCCGGCGAAATCGTGCTGTTCCAGGGCCGCAGCTACAAGAGCTACCGCGGCATGGGGTCGATCGGTGCGATGCAACAGGGCAGCGCCGACCGCTATTTCCAGGAGTCGAGCACCGGCAACGCCAGCGCCGACAAGCTGGTGCCCGAAGGGATCGAGGGCCGCGTGCCCTACAAAGGCACGGTCGTTTCCATCATCTTCCAGATGGCTGGTGGATTGCGTGCCTCCATGGGTTACTGCGGCTGCCCGACCATCGAGCACATGCGGCACAAAGCCGAGTTTGTCGAGATCACCTCGGCCGGCATCCGTGAAAGCCATGTACACGATGTGCAGATCACCATGGAAGCCCCCAACTACCGGGCAGACTGATCGGGTCTGCGCAGGAGGCCGTCCACTGCGACGGCCTTTTTCATTTTTCTGCCTTCTTCGCAACGAATCCCATGCAGCACCAGAAAATCCTCATCCTCGATTTCGGCTCCCAGGTCACCCAACTGATTGCCCGGCGGATCCGCGAAGCCCATGTGTTTTGCGAGGTGCATCCCTGCGACGTGAGCGACGACTGGGTGCGCGCCTACGCCGCCGACGGTTTGCTCAAGGGCGTGATCCTGTCGGGTAGCCACGCCAGCGTGTACGAGGTCGATGACAAGGCACCCGACGCGGTGTTCGATCTGGGTGTGCCGGTTCTGGGCATTTGTTACGGTATGCAGACCATGGCGCAGCAGCTGGGCGGCAAGGTCGAGGGATCGTCCACACGGGAGTTCGGCTACGCCGAGGTGCGCGCCCGAGGCCACACCGCGCTGCTGAAAGACATTGCCGATTTCCACACACCAGAAGGCCACGGCATGCTCAAGGTGTGGATGAGCCATGGCGACAAGGTCACCGAACTGCCGCCTGGCTTCAAGCTCATGGCCAGCACCGACAGTTGCCCGATCGCCGGCATGGCCGACGAAGACCGCCGCTACTTCGCGGTGCAGTTCCACCCTGAAGTCACGCACACGGTGCAGGGCCGGGTGATGCTGGAGCGCTTTGTGCTCGACATTTGCCAGGCGGCTCCCAACTGGGTGATGCGTGACCACGTTGAAGAAGCGGTCCAGAAAATCCGAGATCAGGTCGGCGACGAAGAAGTCATCCTGGGTCTGTCGGGCGGGGTGGATTCTTCCGTGGCCGCCGCGTTGATCCACCGCGCCATCGGTGACCAGCTGACCTGCGTGTTTGTCGACCACGGTCTGCTGCGCCTGAACGAGGGCAACCTGGTGATGGACATGTTTGTCGGCAAGCTGCACGCCAAAGTGATCCGGGTGGACGCGGCCGACCAGTTCCTCGGCCACCTGGCTGGCGTGTCCGATCCCGAGGCCAAGCGCAAGGTCATTGGCCGCGAATTTGTCGAAGTTTTCAAGGCCGAAGCCGCCAAGTTGATTTCAAGTGGTGCTTCAACAAACGGCGCCAAGTGGTTGGCACAAGGCACTATTTACCCGGATGTGATCGAATCCGGTGGCGCCAAGTCAGCCACCGGCAAAAAGAAAGCGGTGACCATCAAGAGCCACCACAACGTGGGCGGCCTGCCCGAGCAGCTGGGCCTGAAGTTGCTGGAACCGCTGCGTGACCTGTTCAAGGACGAGGTGCGCGAACTCGGGGTGGCGCTCGGCCTGCCGCACGACATGGTGTACCGCCACCCGTTCCCCGGCCCCGGCCTGGGCGTGCGCATTCTGGGTGAGGTGAAGAAGGAGTACGCCGATCTGCTGCGCCGGGCCGATGCCATCTTCATCGAAGAACTGAGATCGACCCTGGACCCGGTCAGCGGCAAAAGCTGGTACGACCTGACCAGCCAGGCCTTCACCGTGTTCCTGCCGGTCAAGAGTGTGGGTGTGATGGGCGACGGCCGCACCTACGACTACGTGGTGGCGCTGCGCGCGGTGCAAACCAGCGATTTCATGACCGCCGACTGGGCCGAACTGCCGTACGCCCTGCTCAAAAAGGTGTCAAGTCGCATCATCAACGAGGTGCGTGGCATCAACCGCGTGACCTACGACGTCTCCAGCAAGCCGCCAGCGACGATCGAGTGGGAATGA
>CAYRIT010000039.1:5845-25132 GCA_964424415.1 uncultured Hydrogenophaga sp. | reverse complement strand
TGGCCAAGAACACCTACATGGCCGGCGGCAACATCAAGCTGCCGGTGGTGCTGACGACGGCGATTGGTGGCGGCTACAACGACGCCGCGCAGCACTCCCAGTGCCTGTACGCCACCTTTGCCCACATGCCGGGGCTCAAGGTGGTGGTGCCGTCCAACGCCTACGACGCCAAGGGCTTGATGATCCAGGCCATCCGCGACGACAACCCGGTCATGTTCATGTACCACAAGGGCATCATGGGACTGCCCTGGATGGCCTTCTTCGAGGGCAGCAGCAACGAGGTGCCGCAGGAGGCCTACACCATCCCGTTTGGCCAGGCCAAGGTGGTGCGCGAGGGCAGCGATGTGACCATCGTCACCCTGAGCCAGATGGTGCAGAAATCGCTGCTGGCGGCCCAGGAACTGGCCGGCCAGGGCATCAGCGCCGAGGTGCTCGATCTGCGCACGCTGGTGCCGCTGGACCGCGCGGCGGTGCTCAAGTCGGTCGCCAAGACCGGGCGGCTGCTGGTGGCCGACGAGGACTACCTGGGCTTTGGCCTGAGCGGCGAGATAGCGGCCATCGTCGCGGAGAACCTCGACACGCTGAAACTGAAGGCGCCGGTCCGGCGGCTGGCCGTGCCCAACGTGCCGATTCCCTACAGCCGGCCGCTGGAGCAGTTTGTGATTCCGCAGGTGGGCAGCGTGGTGGCGGCGGTGCAGGACCTGATGAAGTCGTCGGCCAAACAGCTGGTGGCCGCATGATCGACGTCAGCCTGCGTGACGAGGCCTGGGAAGGGGTGGACGCCACCGTCGAGGCACTGGTTGACAAATGGCTGGTGCAGGCGGGCGACACGGTGAAAGAGGGGCAGCCGCTGGCCGATGTGGTGCTGGTCAAGGCCAGCCAGCAGGTGGTGGCGCCGGCCGACGGCCGCATCGGCCAGATCCTGGTGGCCGCCGGCGACACCTTTGCGCGCGGCAAGCCCATGGCAACACTGGAGCGCGCGCCGTAGCCACCGCCGCCGACGAACAGGCGTGGAACCGCGACCGGCTGGTGCAGCGGGTGGACCGGCCGCAGTTCCGGGTCTGGACGTACCGGTCGCCCGCCATCGTGCTGGGGTGTTCGCAGCACGGCCTGCGCCCGCTGGCCGAAACCCGGTTGCCTGCGGGTGTCGATCTGCTCGAGCGTGCAACGGGCGGGGGCGCGGTGCTGACCGGCCCCTGGCTGGTGGGTGTGTCGGTGGTGCTGCCGCCCGACCACACGTGGGTGCGGGGTGGCCTGCTGGACAGCTACCGCAGCCTGGCGCGGTTGCATGTGGAGGTGCTGGCGGCGCTGGGTGTGCCGGCGCAGGCCGTGCCGCCGGCCGAGGTTCGCGCCGCCGCCGCGCGCACCGGGGCGCCGGTGGATTGGGCCTGTTTCGGTGGCCTGGGGCCGTGGGAACTGACCGATGAACAGGGGCGCAAGCTGACCGGCCTGGCGCAGCGGCGGCAGCAGAGTGGCGTGCTGCTGGTGGCCGGCAGCCTGGTGAGCGTGCCGCCCTGGGCCACCTTGTGTGCCACCCTGGGCCAGGATCGGGATCTGGCGGCGCTGACGCGGCGCACGGTGTCGTGTGCCGAGCTGGCGGGCCGGTCGGTGGCTGCGGAGGCGCTGGCCGACGCCTTGCAGCGGGCGCTGCAGCGCGAGCTGCAAGGCAGCGCCTGACATCCGGCGGCCAGGAACCACCGCTTCATGCGGATTCGCCCTCAAACGCACAACTGCGTTGGTTCGCCTTGCCGTGCCACAGCACGGTCTGCGGCTCCCGCCTTGTTCTGCGCTTGAAGGCGAAACCGTATCAGAGCTGGGGCACGGGTCGGTCTGGCGGGTTGGCTGAACCGCCGTTGCTGCGGTGCGTGTCGCCAGCGCCATCCAGCAGCAACTGGCCCGCGTCCCGCGCGGCAATCCATTCCTCGTTGGTCGGCTCGATGCCGACGCGCACCCGGCTCGCGGCGGTGGAGATCGTCGCCGCGTGCACGCCGTTGGCGTCGTCATCGAGCGCGATGCCCAGGAATCCCAGGGCCTGGCACACCCGCTTGCGGATCTCCACGCTGTGTTCACCGACGCCGGCGGTGAATACCAGCAGATCGAGCCCGCCGAGCACCGCGACCAGGGCGCCGATCTCGCGCACGATGGACCGCACATAGAGCGCGAGGGCGGCCCGTGCCCGCTCGCCGACGGCATCCGTCTGGCTCTCGGCCGTGAGCAGCACGCGCGGATCGGAGGACAGGCCGGACACGCCGAGCAGACCCGAGTCGTGGTACAGCATGTGGCCGACCTGTTCCAGCGTGAGCTTCTCGATCTCCATCAGGTAGATCACCGCACCGGGATCGATCGCGCCGGGGCGGGTACCCATCATCAACCCGTCCAGTGCCGAGAATCCCATGGTGGTCGCCACGCTCTGAAGCCCTTTCATCGCGCACAGGCTCGCGCCGCTGCCCAGATGGGCCGCGATCACCCGCCCACGGGCCAGGTCGCCGTGGCGCTCGGGCAGGGCAACCGAGAGGTACTCGTAGGACAGGCCGTGAAAACCGTAGCGTCGCAGGCCTCGCTCCCAGGTGTCGTAAGGCAGCGGCAGCATCTGTTCGACGACCGGCAGCGTGTGGTGGAAGCCGGTGTCGAAGCAGGCGAACTGTGGCAGCGCCGGGTAGGTGGTCAGCAGCCGCTCGATCGCATCCAGCGCAAAGGGCTGGTGCAGCGGCGCGAGCGGGATGTAGGTCTTCAGGTCGGCGAGCACACCCGCATCGACGCGAATCGGATCGAAGTACTTGGTGCCGCCATGCACCACGCGGTGCGCGACCGCGGCGAGCCGGCGTTTGCCAAGCCGGGCGATCACGCGCTCGCGGATGCGCTCGAGCGCCGAGAGGTAGGGATGCGTCTGTTCGAGCACCAGCGGCGCGGGTGCGATGCCGGTTTCGCCGTAGGTCGGGGCTGGCCCGCCAATGCCTTGCACCTTGCCGTTCCACACCGGTTCCTGGGGCAGCGGCGACTGCCCGGTATCGAAGAGCGCGAACTTGATGCTGGACGAACCGCAGTTCAGAACCAGCAGCAGGTCGCCGTGGGTGGAATACCGGTCTTGGCTTGTGTCACTCAATGGAATCTCCGGGGTCGTGGGTTGTGTCGTTGTGTGAAAGGTGCGTTGCGTGGTGTACCGCTCGCCATCAGAAGCGCTCAATGGATTTGTGGTCGATGCCGCGCGCGGTTGCGTTGCCCGAGGTGCTCAGCCACCGCGCAGCGCGCGCAACAGCTTCTGTCCGCCGCGCCCGCTGGCCTCCTGCCCGAGCCGCTGCTGTTCGATGCGGATCGCGGCGCGGCTGCGCTCGCCCAGCATGCCGTCGACCTCGCCGATGTCGTGGCCGCGCAAGACCAGCAGGCCTTGCAGTTCGCGGCGTTCGGCGCGCGAGAGGCCGGGGTCGTCGGTCGGCCAGGGGGTGGTGAACGGGCCGGCGCCGCGCAGGCGGTCGCTCAGGTGGGCGATGGCCAGGCCGTAGCTCTCGGCCGCGTTGTAGCTGTAGATCGCATCGAAGTTGCGAAACACCAGAAACGCCGGGCCGCTGGGACCGGCGGGGGTGAGCAGTCCGGCGCTGCCGGCATCCAGGGGCAGCGGCAGGCCATCGACGCGGGTCACGCCGCGCTGCATCCATTCGCTGATGGCGCGCTTGCTGCGCCGGCCTTCACTCCGGGTGTCGAAGCCAGCCGGCAGTGTCACCTCGAAGCCCCAGGGCTGGCCGCTGCGCCAGCCGGCCTTGGCGAGGAAGTTGGCCGTGGAGGCCAGGGCGTCGTTGGCGTTGTCCATCAGGTCGGCGCGCCCGTCGCCGTCGAAATCCACCGCCAGGCGCTCGTAGGTGCTGGGCATGAACTGGGTGTGGCCAAAGGCGCCGGCCCAGGAGCCCACCAGGCGCTCGGGCGCGATATCGCCTTTTTGCAGGATGCGCAGGGCGGCAAAAAACTCGCCGCGGAAATAGGCCTGGCGCCGGCCGAAACAGGAGAGCGTGCCCAGCGACTGCAGCAGCCGCGATGTGCCGAAGGTCTGGCCGAAGTTGCTCTCCACACCCCACACCGCCACCACGGTCGCCGGGTCCACACCGTAGCGCTGCTCCACGCGCTGCAAGGTGTCGGCGTACTGCGCGAGTTTGGCCTGGCCTTCGGCCACCCGCTCGTCGTCCACCAGGCCGGCGAGGTAGTCCCAGATCGGAGTGCGGAACTCGGGCTGGAAGTTGAGCTTGTCGATCACGCCCATGTCGGGCGCCAGGCCCTGGGTGAGACGCTCGAAAGTTGCTGTCGAAACCCCTGCCGCACGCGCGGGCCCCTGCAAGCCGTCGATACAGCGGGTGAACTCGGGCGAGGGGGTCTGGGCTGGTGCTGGCAGGCAGAGGAGCGCGGCGACCAGGGCAAGCGTGGGTTTCAACATGGACTTGAATGGCGAAAGCTGATCAGTGCAAGAGGATTTTTGCGGGCTGGCCGGAGCGCGTGACCGCTTCCAGCACACACCGTGGAACCGGCTCAGCCGGGCCACTGGCTGCGCCCCGAGGGGGGTGACGCCGAAGGCGGCGCGGGGTTAAACGGACCACATGCTGCCATGTTCCGGCACCAGGGCGGACCAGCGCAGCTCGTCTTCGATGCGAAACCGCAGGCGGTCCGAGGCTTGCGGGTCGCCGTGGGTGACGAACACGCGGCGTGGCGCGGCGGGCAGGGCGCCGAGCCAGGCCATGAGCTGGTTGCTGTCGGCGTGGGCCGAGGCCGAGGTGAGCTGGACCACCTCGGCGCGCACGGGAATGTCCTGCCCGTGCATGCGCAGCGCGACGGCACCGCCGGCCAGCGTGGCGCCGCGTGTGCCAGGCGCCTGGTAGCCGGTGAGCACCACCATGTTGCGGTGGTCGGGCAGGTATTTGGCCAGGTGGTGCAACACGCGCCCGCCGGTGGCCATGCCGCTGGCCGAGAGGATGACCTTGGGGCCGTGTTGCAGCGCGATGGCCTTGGACTCGTCGGTCGTGCGTGTCATCTTCGCCACCGCTTCCATCGCATGCACCTGCGCAGCGCTGAGCCGGTGTGCTTCAGGGTGGCGGGCAAACAGGCCGGTGCTGTGGATGGCCATGGGGCTGTCGAGGTAGATCGGCAGGTCGCGCGGCAGTGCGCCACTGGCCTTGAGCTCGGCGATCGCGTGCAGCAGCGCCTGCGCGCGCCCGACCGCAAACACCGGCACCACCGCGGTGCCGCCGCGCGCGGCGCAGCGCGTGAGCGCCGGACCGAGTTCGCCCAGCAGGTCTTCCACCGGGTGCACCCGGTCGCCGTAGGTGGACTCACAGACCACCGCATCGGCCGCCGGCGGTGGCTCGGGCGGCCGCATGAGCGCGTCGTCGGGGCGGCCCAGGTCGCCCGAAAACAGGATGCGGCGACCCCCGACCTCCAGCAGCACGCTGGCCGCGCCCAGGATGTGACCGGCGCCCGAGAAGTGGGCCACCCAGCCTTTGAGCGGCTCGAACGCCTGGCCCATGGGCACGGTGCGCAACAGCTTGAGGCTGCGGATCGCGTCGTCTTCGGTGTAGAGCGGCAGCGCGGGTGAATGCTTGGAGGTGCCGTGGCGGTTGGCGAAATCGGCGTCGGCCTCCTGGATGTGGCCGCTGTCGGGCAGCAGGATCTGCGCCAGATCGCGCGTGGCCGGTGTGGCCCAGACCTTGCCGCGAAACCCCTCCTTGGCCAGCAGCGGCAGGTAGCCGCTGTGATCCAGGTGCGCATGGGTGAGCAGCACGGCGCCGATGTGGTTGGGCAGCACCGGCAGCGGGTCGCGGTTGCGCAGCCTCAGCTGCTTGTATCCCTGGAACAGCCCGCAGTCGATCAGGACGCCCTGGCCGTCGTGTTCGACCAAGTATTTGGAGCCGGTGACGGTGCCCGACGCACCGAGGAAGCGGATGGTGACGGTCATGCAGCCATGGTAACGCGCGGTCTTGCCGGCGCTGGTGCCATTGGCCTTCTGGCCCGCTCAAGGTTCAGTCGTGCTTGACGTAGGTCACAAAAGCGAACGGCATGCCGCTGGCGGACACCCGGGCCTCGCGCTGTGTCTCGCGCCACCCGGGACCGAGCTCGGGGGCGAACGCGTCTCCGTCGAAGGCTTGCTCGAGTTCGGTCACCACCACGCTGCTGGCCAGGGGCAGGGCCTGCGCATACATCTGCGCGCCACCGATCACCCAGGCGTCGCTCACCGGCGGACACAGCGCGCGCGCCGCTTCCAGGGAATGGGCCGCCACCGCGCCCTCGGCCATCCACGCCGCGTCGCGCGTGACCACGATGTTGGTCCGGCCGGGCAGCGGCCTGAAACGTGGCGGCAGCGAGTCCCAGGTCTTGCGGCCCATGATGACCGGGCAGCCCAGCGTGGTGCGCTTGAAATGGGCCAGATCCTCGGGCAGGTGCCAGGGCAGGGTGCCGTCGCGACCGATCACGCCGTTGGCGGCGCGGGCGTAGATCAGGTGCAGCCGGGCGGCTGGGGTGGCGGGCGGTGCGTGCTCAGGCATGGGGCGATTGTGCCGCGGCAGCCTCTGGCGCCCGCTGGCGCGCCGGCCAGAGCACGCTGGCGATCGCCATCATCACGAAGCCCATCGCGAGCCAGTCCTGCCAGTGCGGGATTTCGCCCACGATCACCGTGGCGCTCAGCGTGCCGACCAGCGGAATTGCCATGATGCTCATGGCGCTGGTGGCCGGCGGCAGATCGCGTGCCATGCCAAACCAGATGAGTTGCGCGAAGCCGTAGTTGATGACCACACCGTAGGCCAGGCTGGTCCACATGGGCAGCGAAAAGCGGGCCGGGTCGGGCAGCGGCTCCAGCGCGACGGCCATGGCGCCCACCACCACACTGCCCAGCAGCAGCATCCAGACGGTGACCACCAGCGGCGACAGCGTGAGCCTGGCGCGGCGAAACATCAGCGTGCCCAGCGCCCAGCACAGCGCTGCGCCCAGCATCCACACCACGCCCTCGGGTCGGCCACTCAGGCGTGCCAGCTCGTGCCACAACAGCAGGCCGATCGCCAGCGCCGCACACAGCACCGCCACACGAACGCGCGGCGTGACGCGCTCGCCGAAGAAGGCCGCGCCCAGCAGCACGGTGAAGATGGGCATGGTGAAACCGAGGATGGCGGCACGGCCCGAGGCCAGTTCCTGAACGCCGAAGATCGACAGGGTGTGCCAGCCCAGCACGTTGGGCAGGCCGAGCACCGCAATGGCAGCCCATTCGCGCCCGACCGGCCACATGCGCTCGCCCTTGCGCGCCACGTAGAAGAACAGCCAGCCAGCGCCCAGCAGCATGGTGCTGGCACGGAACATCAGCGGCGTGGTTTCCTGCAGCGACAGTTTCATCATCGGCCAGTTCACGCCCCACATCAGCGTGAGGGCGAGCAAGGCCCAGGCCTGTTTGCGCGAAATCATGCGGTCCCTTGCGGCTGGCGACCCGCGAAGCGGCGGAGCGTGGGAGTCATTTTTTCAGACCGCCACCGGCGCTTTGATGGGGGGATGGCACTGGTAGTCCAGCACCTCGAAATCCTCGTACGCGTAGTCGAAGATCGAATCGGGGCGGCGCCTGATGTGCAGCGTGGGGTAGGCGAAGGGTTCGCGGCTGAGCTGGCGTTCGACCTGCTCGTGGTGGTTGCTGTAGATGTGGCAGTCGCCGCCGGTCCAGATGAAGTCGCCGACGTCCAGATCACACTGCTGCGCAACCATGTGGGTGAGCAGCGCGTAGCTGGCGATGTTGAACGGCACGCCGAGGAAGATGTCGGCGCTGCGCTGGTAGAGCTGGCAGCTGAGCTTGCCTTTGCCGCCGGGTTCGGTGGGCGGCGCGACGTAGAACTGGAAGAAGGCGTGGCATGGCATCAGCGCCATCTGGGAGAGCTCGGCCACGTTCCAGGCGCTGACGATGATGCGGCGCGAATCGGGGTTGGTCTTGAGGGCCTGCATCACCTCGGCGATCTGGTCGATGTGGCCGCCGTCGGGGGTGGGCCAGCTGCGCCATTGGACGCCGTAGACCGGTCCCAGGCTGCCGTCATCGCGCGCCCATTCGTCCCAGATGGTGCAGCCGCGCTCCTGCAGCCATTTCACGTTGCTGTCGCCGCGCAGAAACCACAGCAGCTCGACGATGATGGCCTTGAGAAACACCTTCTTGGTGGTCACCAGCGGGAAGCCTTCGCTCAGATCGAAGCGCATCTGGTGGCCGAACACGCTGGTGGTGCCGGTGCCGGTGCGGTCGGTTTTTTGCACACCCGTGGTGAAGACGTGGCGCATGAAGTCTTCGTACTGGGAGCGAACGGGGCGGGTGGGTGCGAGGTCGGTCATGTCAGGGGCGGGCGGATGCGGCGGGCGATCCGGGATTGTGCAGGGCGAAGCTCGACACGCGCACCGCGGTGGCCGAGGCGGCTCGCTGAGGTTCAGGTGCGGGGTTGCTGCGCCAGCAGCGCCCGCAGCATGGGCGAGGGCGGTGTGATGCGCTGGTCGAACGGGTGCCTGGGCAGGTGGAACACCTCGCGGATGCGCTTGAGGTAGCCGCGGGTTTCGGGATAAGGCGGCACGCCGCCAAAACGATCAACCGCACCTTCGCCGGCGTTGTAGGCCGCCACGGTGAGGTCCACATCGCCCTGGAAATATGCGAGCAGCCAGCGCAGGTAAGCCATGCCGCCGCGGATGTTCTGCTCGGGGTCGAACGGTTTTTTGACCCGGAAGCGGGCGGCGGTTTCGGGGATCAGCTGCATCAGACCCTGCGCGTTTTTCTCCGACACCGCCTGCGGGTCGAAATTGGATTCGGCGCGGATCAGCGCCACCGCCAGCGCCGGGTGGATGCCGTATTCGGGCGCCAGCCGCTGCACGATGGCAAAGATCTGGCGCCGCTGCGCGTTGTCGATCAGACCCTTGTAGCGGTTCTCCAGCGCCTCGCGCTCGGCCGCCTCCGCGGCGCGCTGGGCGATCGCCTGCTGCTCCGCTTCGATCTGCGCCACACACGCGGGCTTGCCGGTTGGTGGGCCGACGCTGTCGAGCATGCGTCGCGCGGGCCCGTCGCCCTGATCGGCCGCAAGCTGGAAAAAGTAGGCGGCCTGGGCGTCGTCGCGGGCCACACCGCGGCCGTTGGCGTAGATCCAGCCGAGGTCGTAGCGCGCCAGTGTGTCGCCGGCCACCGCCGCCTGGCAGTACAGCGCCACCGCTGCGTTGGTGTCGCGCGCCACGCCCTCGCCGTGCTCCAGAGCGCGCGCCTGCTCGCGCCACGCCGCGGCCTGCTCGGCGCTGGCCGTGGCCGCCTGCGCCGGCAGCGCAGCGACCAGCAGCAGGCCAAGCAACAGGCCAGACGACAGACGGAGGGCGGGGCGCAGGGTCATGGGGCGAGCACGCGGCCGGGGTTCATGGTGTTGAGCGGGTCCAGGGCTTGTTTGATGGAGCGCATCAGCGCGAGCGCCACAGGATCCTTGTGCAGCGGCAAGGTATCGACCTTGAGGCTGCCCACCCCGTGCTCGGCGCTGATCGAACCATGGTAGCGCGACACCGCGTCAAACACCAGACGGTTCACTCTAGACTCGTCCGTTTGCAGGAAACTGGCTGCGTCGATGTGTTCGGGCGCCTGCACGTTGTAGTGCAGGTTGCCGTCACCCAGGTGGCCGAAGTTCACCAGCCGCACGCCGGGAATTTCGCGCGCCAGCAGCGCGTCGGTCTCGGCGCAGAAGGCGGGAATCCGCGACACGGGGATGCTGATGTCGTGCTTGATGTTCAGCCCTTCCTGGGCCTGCGCCAGCGGAATGCTCTCGCGGATGCGCCACAGGCCGTGCGCCTGAGCCAGGCTCTCGGCCACCACCGCATCGCTCACCAGGCCTTGTTCCAGCGCGGCTTCCAGCAACCGCTCGAATTGCTGGCGCGCATGCGCTTCGGATTCGCTGTCGCTGTTTTCCAGCAAAACGCAATACGGGCTTTCGCTCCACAGCGGCACGCGCAACGCGCGGAAGTGCTTGTCCACCAGGCTGAGTGCAAATTGACCCATGACCTCGAACCCGGTCAGCCCGGCGCCCAGATGCCGCTGCGCCAGGCCCAGCAGTGCCACCGCCTCGTCCAGCGAGGGCACGGCGGCCCAGGCCGTGAGGCGGGCCAGCGGCTGCGGGTAGAGCTTGAGCGTGGCGGCGGTGATGATGCCCAGCGTGCCTTCGCTGCCAATGAACAGGTCGCGCAGGTCGTAGCCGGTGTTGTCCTTGCGAAGCCCGCTGAGACCGTGCCAGATGTCGCCCTGGGCGGTGACCACTTCGAGGCCCAGGCACAGGTCGCGCGCATTGCCGTAACGCAGCACCTGCGTGCCGCCGGCGTTGGTGGCGAGGTTGCCGCCGATGCTGCAACTGCCCTCGGCGGCGAGGCTGAGCGGAAACAGCAGTCCCGCCTGTTCTGCTGCCTGTTGAACCGCCTGCAACACACAGCCGGCGTCCACCGTGAGCGTGAGGTTGGCGGCGTCTAGCGCGCGCACCGTGTTCATGCGTGTCAGGCTGAGCAGCACCTGGGTGCCGCTGTGATCGGGCACCGAGCCCACCACCAGGCCGGTGTTGCCGCCCTGAGGCACGATGCTCGCGCCGGCCATCACACAGGCTTTCACCACCGCCGCCACCTCGGCGGTGTTCCCCGGCCGCACCACCGCCAGCGCACGGCCCTGTGTGCGGCCGCGCCAGTCGGCCTCCCAGGCGCTGAGGTCGGCACCCGGATCGTCGTGGGTGAGCACCTGCGCCACGCCGACCGCCGCGCGCAGCGCCTGCAACAGCGTGTTCATGGTCTGAGCCCCGGCGCCACCGGGTCGCAGGCCGCGCCGATGGCCGCAGCGTGGCGCAGCTTGTCGGCCTCCACCGCTTCGGTGCCGGCGGCTTGCAAGCGCAGGCGCACATGCATCACACAGGCCACAAACAGCAGCAGGCACAGCAGCACCTCGATGCCGGCCAGCACAGCCGAGAGGCCGCTGTCGCTGGTGGCGCGCACCGCGCCCTCGGTGAAATACACCCACACCAGCAAGCTGAGCCAGCGGTAGGTGTACATGCGGTTCTTGAGCAGGCCGGCCAGCGGCAGGGCCAGCGGCAGCACCTTCAGCGCCAGCCAGGAGCCGCCGGGCCGCAGCGGCGCCAGCCAGAGTTCCCAGGCCAGCCCGAGCACGATCAGGGCCAGCAGGCTGCCCACGGCGAGATCGCGGGTCCGGCGCACGCTGGCGCCGGGGGGAATGGCGGTGGGGTCTGGCATGGCAACAGGGGAGCGGGGTGGGTGCATCGGGGCAGGTGGTGGGGGTGGGCAGGCGCGCCGCCGGGCGGGTGTGCCGGGCGCGATGCCGGTGTCTGGTCCCCGGCTCCCGCCACGCCATCCAGCGGGTAGCAAGACGGGTTCTGGGATGATACCGGGATGACCTTGATTGAGCGCTGGCACCAGCTGGAAGCCCTGCTGCGGACCCTGTGGCGCGACACGCTGAACTTTCCGTGGCGCAACACCGCGGTGACGCTGCGCGAGCGCTTCCGCGAAGACCGGCTGGGCGTGACCGCGAGCAGCCTGACCTTCACCACCACGATCTCGCTGGTGCCGCTGTTCACCGTGGCGCTGGCGATCTTCAGCGCATTCCCGATGTTCTCCACCCTGCAGGCCACGCTCAAGCGCTGGCTGGTGGCGAGCCTGATTCCGGACAACATCTCGATGCAGGTGTTGAGCTACCTCAACCAGTTCGCGGCCAAGGCGGGACAGATGGGCTGGGCCGGTGCGCTGGCCTTGTTGATCACCGCACTGGCCCTGATCCTCACCATCGACCGCAAGCTCAACGACATCTGGCGGGTGCGCGTGGGCCGACCGCTGACCCAGCGCGTGCTGGTGTACTGGGCGCTGCTCACGCTTGGTCCGCTGATTCTGGCGGGCAGCCTGTCGGCCACCTCGTACGCGTTGTCGGCCTCCAAAGGCCTGGTGGGCACCATGCCAGACGAGCTCAAACTGCTGCTGACCACGCTGCAGTTCGCGATCATGACGGGCGGCATGGCTGCGCTCTACCGCTACGTGCCCAACACCCGGGTGCGCTGGACCCACGCGCTGATTGGCGGGGTCTTCGTTGCCAGCGGGCTGGAGCTGGCGAAAAAGCTGCTGGCCTGGTATCTCTCCACGGTGCCCACCTACTCGGTGGTCTACGGCACCTTTGCCAGCGTGCCCATTTTGCTGGTGTGGACCTACCTGTCCTGGGTGATCGTGCTGCTGGGCGCGGTGGTGGCCGCCTATCTGCCCAGCCTGCTGAGCGGCATCGCCCGCCGGGGCGATACGCCGGGCTGGAACTACCAGCTTGCGCTGGAGATCGTCGCCGCCCTGCACCTGGCGCGAGCACAGGGCAGCGAAAGCGCCATGCCGGCCGAGCCCCGGGGCCTGAGCCTGGAAGCCATGGCGCAGACCTTGCGGGTTGATGGCCTGCAACTTGAGGAACCCTTGCGCGCTTTGCGACAACTTGACTGGGTGGGTTGCCTGGAGGAGGAGGCGGCGCGCTGGGTCCTGCTGGTGGAGCCGGACGAGACGGCGCTGGCGCCCCTGGTCAACGGCCTGTTGCTGCGCCGCACCTTGCACACCGAGGCGATGTGGGGCGTCAGTGGCTGGGATAGGCTGAGCCTGGGGCAGGCACTGAAGCTGGGGCCGGCGGCGGTCGCCGACGCACCGACGGGTGGACGCGAAGGGTTTTAGGCCCGGTCAGCCCGACACTGGAAACAAAGGTACTTCGAGCGAATGTGGACGCAGACCACGTCGGGGGGGCTCAAAATTCCCTCGCTTCCGGCGACCACGTTGGCGGTTTCGTGGCGAATTCAGTCATCGTCTCGGTAGCCCCTGACCAGCGAGGGGTGCCCGTTGGCGTCTTCTCCGCCCCTGCGCACAAGGTCCACAAAGTTCGAATCGATGCCAGGCACTGAAATTTTTAGCCTGCAGCTTCTGTTTGCCGCGACCCATCTCGCCGAAGGATGCGTTGCGGCAATGAAATCGCTTTCTGTCGCGCCGGCTCCGGACACGCATGTCGGATGTGGTGCCGCGCTCAGACGGATTCGCGTGCCTCAGGCCGCATCAAACGGCGCCCGCAAGAAACCCCGAAAGCGCGCCCGTCCGCCGCGTTGTGGGGCTTCGGTGAGGTGGTAGCCGGGAAAGCGCAGCAGGAAACGACCGATGGCGATGCGGCCTTCGAGCCGCGCCAGGCTCAGGCCGGCGCACTGGTGGATGCCGAAGCCGAAGGCCAGGTGTTTGTTGTGGTCTCGGTTCAGATCCAGTGTGTCGGCGCGCTCGAACTGCGCCGGGTCGCGGTTGGCCGCTCCGATACACAGCGTGACCAGCGTCCCTGCGGGCAGGTCCACACCACCCACCTGTGTGGCCTGGGTGGCGCGCCGGTTGCCCAGCTGGTTGGATGACTCGAAACGCAGGAATTCGTCGACCGCACGCGCCAGCACCACCTCGCTGGCCGCCGCGTCGCCGCGGCAGGCTTGCAGTGTCTGCAGCAATCCGGCCTGGGCCGCGGGGTGTTCCTGCAGGCAGATCAGGGCGTTGCCGATCAGGTTGGTGGTGGTTTCATGCCCGGCGTTGAGCAGGAAGATGCAGTTCTGCAACAGTTCCACCTCGCTCAGACGCTCGCCACCGATCTCGCCCTGGATCAGCCGCGTGAGCACATCGCGCTCCGGATCGCCCGGGGTCTTGCGGCGATCGGCCACCAGGCCCCGCAGATAACCCAGCATCTCGACCACGCTGCGGTCACCCAGCACCTGTTGGGCCGGCGTCACCACCGGTTCGAGTGCGCCCAGGATGGCCAGCGACCAGTCGCGCAGCGGGCCGCGCTCGCCGTGTGGCACACCGAGCAGGTTGCCGATGATCTCGACCGGAATGGCGGAGGCAAAGTCTTCGATCAGATCGCCGCCGCCTTGCTCGGCGATGCGATCGAGCAGGCTATCAACCAGCACGATCAGGCCCGGCTCCATGTCGGCGATGGCACGCCGCGTGAGCGCGCCCATGATGAGCTTGCGCACGCGGGTGTGCAGCGGCGGATCGTTGAACACCAGGCTGGTGGTGTGGTGCTCGAACAGCGGCGAGCCGACACCGTATTTCGGCGCGAACTCCACCCGCTTGTCGGAGCTGAAGGTCTGCGCGTCGCGGTAGACCGCCACCAGATCAGCGTAGCGGGTGAGGAAGACCGAGCCATCGGGCATGCGCCGCACCGGCTCGGACTTTCGCAGCGCGTCGTAGACCGGGTAGGGGTTGTCCAGGAAATCGGGGCTGAGCGCGCGCAGGTCAAAGGCTTGCGCGATGTTGTGTGCGCGCTCGGCGCTCATGGGGGCTGTGATGGTGTGGGCGGAAGTCATGGCGCGGGGGGCGAAATCACGGTGCTGGGGCGCTGTTCGGCGTAGCATGTTTGGCCGGTTTCGGTGCGTCAACCCCAGGAGGTTTTATGAACAGGTTTCTCAGACATTCTGTGCCCATGGTCAAGGGACTGATGGCGTCGTGCATCGTGCTGTGGGCGGCGGCCGCGGTGCCGGCGCAGGACCAGTCGGCGGTGATGGCGCCGCCCGCGTGCCAGTGTTCGGTGCCCACCCCGCTGCCGGCGCTGTCGATGACGGTGGTGAACTGCCTGTGCGGCGGGGTGGCCTGCGTGGTCGCCGCACCGACAGGGTCCAGACCGGTCGGGGCGCCGCTGATGCAGTGTGTGAAGTGAGCCGGGGCCACAGAGGCGGCGGGCTCAGGCGCGCAGAAATGGGAGCAGCGCGGCCAGCGTGGCGTCGGGCGCTTCGGTCATCTGGTGGTGCCCGACCGGCAGGTGCACCACCTGCACCGATCGGCCGGCATTTTTTGCTGCCTGGATCAGGCCTTGCGCGGCCTTGGGGTGGGTCATCTGGTCGGCGCTGCCGAGCAGGAACAGCACCGGGCAGGTGAGTTGCGCGGCCGCTGCCTCGCCGTTGGCGTAGCTGTCGCAGGCCACAAAGCCGCGGTGGAACACGTTGACCCGCGGGTTGCTGCGCAGCACGCGCCGGCCCAGCGCCATGCTGGCGCCGTAGACCCAGGTCCCCGGGCCGAGCGCCGAGGGCGGGGCGGCCAGGGTCGAGCGCGAGAACACATTGACCATGGTCAGCGCTTTCTCCGGTTCGTTCAGCGAGGCCTCGATCAGCGCCGGTGACACCTTCATCGGGTAGGCGGTGCCGATCAGCACGAGGTGGCTCACGCGGTCTTTCAGCCGCGCCGCCGCTTCAAGCGCAATCAGCGAGCCCCAGCTGTGGCCGACCAGCGCCGCTTGCTGCACGCCCGCGGCGTCGAGCAGCGCGGCCACAAAGTCGGCCGCCGCTTCCACGCTGGCAGGAGCGTCGCCCTCGCTTTTGCAGTGTCCGGGCAGGTCCACCGCCAGCACGTTCCAGCCGTGGTGCGCGAGGTAACGGCTCTGCAGAATCCACACGCTGTGGTCGTTGAGCACCCCGTGGATGAACACCACGGTGGGTTGGGCGGGGTCGAAGGGCTTGCCGCCGGTGTAGCAGTAGGTGGTGGCGCCGTTGACGGTGAGGTACATGTTCAGGCCTCCTGCCGGGCCGTCCCAAAGGAGGCCTGTGCCCCCTCGGGGGGCAGCGAATACACGAAGTGATGAGCGTGGGGGTGCATGTTCAGGCCCCCGCTTTCTCGGCGGTCTTTAAGGCACGCTTCAGGTCGTCGATCAGGTCGTCGGGTTCTTCCAGGCCGATCGAGAGACGGATCGTGCCCGGCCCGATGCCGCCCGCGGCCAGCGCTTCGTCGCTCATGCGGAAATGGGTGGTGCTCGCGGGGTGGATCACCAGTGAGCGGCAGTCGCCCACGTTGGCGAGGTGGCTGAAGATCTTCAGCGCGTCGACGAAGGCCTTGCCCTGTTCGCGCGAGCCCCGTATGTCGAAACTGAACACCGAACCGGCGCCTTTGGCGCCATGGCGCAGCAGCCGGTTGGCCAGTGCGTGACTCGGGTGCGATTCGAGCAGCGGGTGGCCGACTCGGCCGACCAGCGGGTGGCTGGCGAGGAACTGCACCACACGCTCGGTGTTGGCCATGTGGCGCTCCATGCGCAGCGACAGGGTTTCGATGCCCTGCAGGATCAGCCAGGCGCTGTGGGGTGAGAGGCAGGCGCCGAAATCGCGCAGGCCCTCGCGGCGTGCGCGCAGCAGGAACGCGCCCACCGTGCTCTCCTCGCTGAACACCATGTTGTGAAAACCGTCGTAGGCTTCGGTGAGCTCGGGGAACCGGCCCGAGCGCTCCCAGTCGAAGCTGCCGCCGTCGATCAGCACACCACCAATCACCGTGCCGTGGCCGCTGAGGAACTTGGTGGCCGAGTGGTAGACGATGTCGGCGCCGTGCTCGAAAGGCTTGACCAGGTAGGGCGTGGTGAGTGTGGAGTCCACCAGCAGCGGCACACCGGCTTCGTGCGCGATCTGGGCCACGGTGGGGATGTCGAGCACCTCCAGCCCCGGGTTGCCCACGGTCTCGCCGAAAAAGAGCCTGGTGTTGGGGCGCACCGCAGCCTTCCAGCCATCGATGTCGCCCGGTTTCACGAAAGTTGTCTCGATACCGAAGCGGCGCAAGGTGTAGTGCAGCAGGTTCTGGCTGCCCCCGTAGAGCGCGGTGCTGGCGACGATGTGCGAGCCCGCGCCCATGAGCGTGGCCACCGCCAGGTGCAGCGCGGCCTGACCGCTGGCGGTGGCGATGGCGCCAACGCCGCCTTCCAGCGCGGCCATGCGCTGCTCGAATACCGCGTTGGTCGGGTTGCTGATGCGGCTGTAGACGTAACCAGCGCGCTCCAGGTTGAACAGCGCAGCGGCGTGGTCGCTGGACTCGAACACAAACGAGGTGCTCAGGTGGATCGGCACGGCGCGCGCACCGGTGGCATCGGGCGTGGCGCCGGCGTGTAGCGCGAGGGTGTCGAAGCCTGGATCGGCGTAACCGGGCATGGAATCGGTCTCCTGGTTTTCACACGGCGGGAAGCGGTGGGGTGGCCGATTATTGTGGGCTATATTCGCGAGCAGACCAGCCCAGCGGGCGACACCCAGACAACCGAGGAGACCAGCCATGCGAGTCAGTGACATCCTGCATGTGAAAGGCGGCACGCTGTACACCTGCCACCCCAACGACCCGCTCACGCAGGCGGTCAACACCATGGCCGAATACGACATCGGCTCGCTGGCGGTGATGGAACACGGCGAGCTGGTGGGCATGCTGACCTTCCGCGAGCTGATCCACACGCTGGCCAGCGGCGGCGGTACGGTGGGCAACAAATCGGTGCGCGCGGTGATGGACGACCACCCCATGAGCTGCACACCCGAAACCGAGCTCGAGCAGGTGCGCCCGCTGATGCTCGAGCGCCACACTCGCTACATGCCGGTGATGGACAACCGCATGCTGATGGGCATCATCAGCTTCTACGACGTGGCGCGTGCGGTGGTCGACAGCCAGAATTTCGAGAACAAGATGCTCAAGGCCTACATCCGCGACTGGCCCGAGGAAGAGGGCGGCAAGGGCGAACCCAATCTGCCCTGAGGGTTTGTGCACACCCGAGACGCCCCGCTTGCGGGGCGTTTCTGTTGCGGGCCCTGGTGCCTGGGGCACTCGGGGATAATCCGGTTCCTATGAGCGGCAACACCTTCGGCACCCTGTTTTGTGTCACCAACTTCGGTGAATCCCACGGCCCGGCCATCGGCTGCGTGATCGACGGCTGCCCGCCCGGCATGGCGCTCACCGAGGCAGACATCCAGACCGATCTGGACCGCCGGCGCCCCGGTACCAGCAAATTTGTCACCCAGCGCAACGAACCCGATGCGGTGGAAATCCTGAGCGGTGTGTTTGATGGCAAAACCACCGGCACCCCGATTGCGCTGCTGATCCGGAACACCGATCAGCGCAGCAAGGACTACGGCAACATTGTTCAGACCTTCCGGCCTGGCCATGCCGACTACACCTACTGGCAGAAATTTGGCATCCGCGACCCGCGCGGCGGCGGTCGCAGTTCGGCCCGACTGACCGCCCCCACGGTGGCCGCAGGCGCGGTGGCCAGGAAGTGGCTGAAGGAAAAATTCGGCACCACGTTTCATGGCTGCATGACCCAGATCGGTGATGTGGCGATCCCGTTCGAGCGCTGGGAGCACGTACCGAACAACCCGTTTTTTGCCCCGGTGGCCGACGTGTCGGCGCTGGAGACCTACATGGAAGCGCTGCGCAAGAGCGGCGACTCGTGTGGCGCGCGCCTGCGGGTGGTGGCCCGGAACATGCCGGTGGGCCTGGGGCAGCCGCTGTACGACAAGCTTGATGCCGACATTGCTTACGCCATGATGGGCCTCAACGCGGTCAAGGGCGTGGAGATCGGCGCCGGTTTTGCCAGCGTGACCCAGCGCGGCAGCACCCACGGCGACTCGCTCACACCCGAAGGCTTCGAGAGCAACAACGCCGGTGGTGTGCTCGGTGGCATCAGCACCGGACAGGACCTCGACGTGTCGATTGCCATCAAGCCCACCAGTTCCATTCTGATTCCCCGGGTGTCCATCGACACCGCGGGCCAGCCCACCGAACTCATCACCAAGGGCCGGCACGACCCCTGCGTCGGTATCCGCGCGGCGCCCATCATCGAGGCGCTGCTCGCGCTGGTGGTGATGGACCACGCGCTGCGGCACCGCGCGCAGTGTGGCGACGTGGTGCCTCCGCTGACGCCGATCCCCGGCGCCGCTCCCCGGACCCCGTCTTGAGGCCTGCGCAGCTGGCCCAGGCGGAGTGGGGCGCCCGCGTGGATCTGTCCGCGGCCTACCGGCTGGCGGCACTCAACGGCTGGGACGACACCATCCACACCCACATCTCGGCCACCGTGCCCGGTGAGCCCGAGGCCTACCTGATCAACCCGTTCGGCCTGTTGTTCGAGGAGGTGTGTGCGAGCAACCTGGTCAAGGTCAGCGTGTGCGGCGACAAGCTTGACGACTCGCCGAACGCGGTCAACCCCACCGGTTTTGCCATCCACGGCGCGGTGCATGCGTCGCGCCCCGACGCCGCCTGTGTGCTGCACCTGCACACCCATTGGGGCATGGCCTTGTCCATGCTGCCCGCCGGCCTGCTGCCAACCAGCCAGGCCGCGATGCGCTGGCACGGACGTCTCGGCCGCCATGCCTTTGAAGGTCTGGCGCTGGGCGAGGCAGAAGGCCGGCGCCTGGTGGCCAGCCTCGGTCAGCGCGATGGACTGATTCTGGAGAACCACGGCACGCTCACCGTCGGGCGCACGGTGGCCGAGGCCTACACGCTGATGCACCACCTGGAGCGCGC
>CAYRIT010000039.1:0-5745 GCA_964424415.1 uncultured Hydrogenophaga sp. | reverse complement strand
CGCGAGTGACACTCGCACCCATCCCGGAGAATCCCGATGCCCACGATCCGCGTTGAAATGTTCGAAGGCCGCACGCCCGAGCAAAAGCAGGCCTTCGTCAAAGCCATCACCGAAGCCACCGTGCAGACACTGGGCGGCTCGCCCGATTCGGTCGACGTGGTGATCTTCGACATCAAAAAATCCGACTGGGCCTCCGGTGGTGTGCTCTGGAGCGATCCGAGCCGCCAGAAGCCTGTGTGAATCCGGTGCCGCCGCCAACGCCAGATGCGCCGCCGCCGGCCCGCCTGCTGCCGTTCGCGGCCTTGTCGGCGAGCTACTTCGCCCACATCGGTTTCTTCAATCCTTACCTCCCGCTGTGGCTCAAGGAGCTGGGGTTCGGCCTGATCGCGATCAGTGTGCTGACCTCGGTGCAGTCCGCCACGCGGCTGTTTGCACCTTACGCCTGGGGCACGCTCTCCGACCGCACCGGCGAGCGGGTCAAGTTGCTGCGCTATGGCGCCTCGGTGGCGCTGCTGCTGTCGTTTGCGCTGTGGTTTCCGCTCGGCGGCGTGGCGCTGTTTGTGGTGCTGCTGCTCATGTTCACCCACACCAGCGCCATGATGCCCATGAGCGAGGCGGCGCTGGCGCACCTGGTGAGCCAGGGCGGGGTCTTCGATGCCCGGCGTTATGGCCGCGTGCGGCTCTGGGGTTCGCTGGGTTTTCTGGTCACGGTGGTGCTGGCAGGCTGGTGGTTCGAGCGCTTTGGTCTGGGCCATTTCCCGGCCTGGACGCTGCTCACCCTGCTGGCGGTGGTGGTGAGCGCGTGGCGCTTGCCCGATGCCAGAGAAGCGCCGCATCCCGAGGCGCCGCATCCCGATATCGCGCCGGTGCTGCGCCAGCCGGCGGTGCGCTGGTTTTTTGTCGCCGCGTTTTTTCATGTGCTCTCGCACATCTTCATCTACGTCTTTTTCTCGCTCTACCTCGACGCCCTGGGCTACAGCAAGACGGCGATCGGACTGCTGTGGGCGGTGTCGGTGGTGATCGAGATCGGCTGGTTCTTCACCCAGGGCCGCTGGTTGCCGCGCTTTTCACTCACCGGCTGGCTGGTGCTGGCCTCGGGGCTGATGGTGCTGCGCATGGCGCTGACCGCCGGCGCCGCGCTGGTGTGGCCCTTGCTGCTGCTGGCGCAGGCACTGCACGCGATCACCTTCGCTGCGCACCACACCGCCTGTATTGCGCTGCTGTCGCACCATTTCCCGGGCCGGCTGCGCGGGCGCGGACAGGCGCTCTACACCGTGGTCGGCTACGGCCTGCCGGGTGTGATCGGCGGGCTGGGTGGCGGCCTGCTGAGCTCGGCGCTGGGCCTGGCCAGTGTGTTCTGGCTCGCTGCCGGGTGTGCGGCGGTGGCCCTGCTGTGTGCGCTGCGGGCGCGGCACTGGGGTCAGCCAGCGGACGCGCGCCGCGCCAGACCTTCGATGGCGAGACGGTAGCCGTCCACCCCGAACCCGACCACGATCCCGGCCGCCGCCGGTGAGATGTAGGAGTGGTGACGAAACGCCTCGCGCGCGTGCACGTTGGAGATGTGCACCTCGATCACCGGCAGTGGCTTGACGCCGGCGATCGCGTCGAACAGCGCCACCGAGGTGTGGGTGAACGCACCCGGGTTGAACACCACGCCCGCCAGATCACCCGCCACAAAACGGCGGCCCGCGTCGTGGATCTTGTCGATCAGTGTGCCCTCGTGGTTGCTCTGGAAGCACTCGGCGGTGAAACCCAGGCGCCGTGCATCGGCTTCACACTGCGCCTGCAGATCGGCCAGGGTGGTCGCGCCGTACACGCCGGGCTCGCGCGTGCCCAGCAGGTTGAGATTGGGGCCGTTGAGGATGAGCAGGGTCTTCATGCGCGGGGGGGTGTGCGGGGAACGGACAAAAGGCGCCGCCAGTATAGGTGGGGGTATGGGTGGCGGATCGCTGGCCGCCGCATCGACCAGGCCGCGCGCAGGCGCGTGACCGCGGGTTTGCCCGGTGTCGAAGGAATTGACACCGTCGCGTGGGCACGGGCCTGTTTGGCTGGACGGCATTCGCAAGTGCTTGTTTCTACAGGCCATCGGCGTGGGGGCGTGAATCTTGCATGTGTGTGCCGGGTGGGCCGCCCGTGCGGCTTGCCGTTGGGTTCCTTCTGTCTGCGTGCCCCCGAGCACAAAAACCATTCCAGGAGACAAAACAAATGATGTCCAACCGTCTGCGTTCCGCCCTGCGCCGCGTGTTGCTGCCCGCGCTCGTTGCGGTCTCGCTGTCGGCACAGGCCGGCCCCTTTTCCAGCCTTGTTGTGTTCGGCGACAGCCTGTCCGACACCGGTAACCTGAGCATTGCCACCGGTGGCGCACTGCCTGGCACCGCACAGCCTTACGCGGCCGGCCGTTACTCCGACGGACCGCTGTGGGTGGAGACCCTGGCCTCGGGCCTGGGTCTCACCGGCGAGGCCAGTCCGTACCTGGCGGGGGGCAACAACTACGCCTACGCCGGTGCACGCACCGGCACCGATCCGAGCCCCCCCGGTGTGTTGGCCCAGGTGGCCGGCATCTGGGGCGGCGCCGCAGCGCCCAACCCTTTCCTGGCCGACCCCAACGCGCTGTATGTGGTCGTGGCTGGCGGCAACGACATGCGTGATGCGCGCACGCTGCTCGACGACGCCGGTCGCCAGGCAGCTGTGGGAACTGCCATCAGCAACCTGTCCAACGCCATCGCCTACCTCGCGGCGAGCGGCGCGCGCAACGTGCTGATTTCGACCCTGCCCGATCTGGGCGCCACACCCGAAGCCGCGCTGCTCGGTCTGCAGGCCGTGTCTACCGACGTCAGCAACCAGTTCAACGCCCTGGTGCCCGCTTTGTTTGCCTTGGAGGGGGTATTTTCCAATCTCAACATCGAACTGCTCGACATGGCCGGTATCGCCGCCAACGTGCGCGCCAATCCGGGTGACTTCGGTGTGACCAACACCAGCCTGCCCTGCGCCGGCTTTGCCTACAGCGCGGGTGACAGCTGCGCCACTTCGCTGTTCTCCGATGTGCTGCACCCGTCGGCCTTCGCCCATGTATTGATCGGCCAGGCCGCGCTGGCGATCTATGGCATTCCTCTGCCCGGCACCGGGGCGCTGATGGCCCTGGCCTTGTGCGTCCTGGTGGGTGTGCAGCGTCGGCGCCAGGCCTGACGACCGTTCGCGGCGCGCGATCCGGGAGCGATCAGACCAGCGGCACGGTGAGCCGCTGGATCACCGGGCGCGTCTCGGGCCGCACGCCGCGCCACCAGGCAAACGCTTCGGCCGCCTGCTCCACCAGCATGCCCACGCCGTCGGCGGTGTGCGCGACACCGGCGGCCTGCGCCTGTTTCAGAAACGGCGTGAGGCCTTTGCCGTAAACCATTTCGTAGGCCAGTGCACCCGGGGCGAACAGGCCGGTGGGCAAGGGCAGGCCGGCTTCGGAGAGACCGGTCGAGGTGGCGTTGATCACCACATCGAACACCTCGCCAGCCAGCGCCTCGTAGCCCCCGGTTTGCAGCGCCACGTGTGCGGCGAAATCCTGTTTCAGGCGGTGTGCGGTGTCGGCGGTGCGGTTGGCCACCGCGAGCTGGGCGGGCCGGCACGCGGCGAGCGGCAGGATCGCGCCGCGGGTGGCGCCGCCGGCGCCGCAGATCAGCACCCGCTTGCCCGCCAGCGCCACGCCCAGGTTCTGCTCGATGTCGCGCGCCAGGCCCACGCCATCAAAATTTTCGGCCCAGATCCGGTCGCCCTCGAACTTCAGTGCGTTGGCCGCGCCGGCCATGCGGGCGCGCTCCATCGGATCGGTGGCGATCTCGAACGCCTGCAGCTTGAACGGCAGCGTCACGTTCACCCCGCGTCCGCCACCGGTGCAAAACGCGCGCACCGTCTTGGCAAAACCGTCGGGTGGTGCGTCGATGGTGGTGTACGACAGATCCTGAGCGGTCGCCTGGGCGAACAGGTGGTGGATCAGTGGCGATTTGCTGTGGGCGATGGGGTGGCCAATGACGGCGTAGCGGTCGGTCATGGGAAGCGTGCTGGTGGCGAGGGCAAAGCCGGCATTGTCGCCCGTGGCCCTGCTGGCTGGCGGGTTGAGCGTGTGTGGGCACAGGGGTGCAGGCCGGCAGCTTTACCATCGTCCGCATGACCACACCGCTCAAAATTGATTTTGTCTCCGACGTCACCTGCCCCTGGTGTGCGATCGGTCTGGGTGCGCTGGAACAGGCGATACAAAACCTGCACGGCACGGTGAGCGCCGAACTGCATTTTCAGCCGTTCGAGCTCAACCCGCAGATGCCGCCCGAAGGCCAGGATGCGAGCGAACACCTGACCCAGAAATACGGCTCGACACCCGAGCAGCAGGCGCAGATCCGCGAAACCATCCGCCAGCGCGGCGCCGATGTGGGTTTCACCTTCAGGGCCGAGGGCCGTGGCCGCGTCTGGAACACCTTCGACGCCCACCGCCTGCTGCACTGGGCGGGCCTGGAAGGCGCAAGCGGCCAGCAGCACGCGCTGAAAAAGGCCTTGCTCGCCGCCTGCCACACCCGGGCCGACAACATGGCTTCACACGAGGTGCTGGTGGCGGCGGCCGAATCGGCGGGCCTGGACGCAGTGCGCGCCCGCGCCATCCTGGCCAGCGACGAATTTGCCCGCGAGGTGCGCGAACGCGAGCAGTTCTACACCGCCCATGGCATCCACTCGGTGCCCGCGGTCATCATCAACGAGCGCCATCTGATCTCGGGCGGCCAGCCGGTGGCGGTGTTCGAGCAGGCGCTGCGGCAGATCGCGGCCGAGGCCTGAACCCGGCTCAGGCGGGGTGCATCAGCGCCTTGCCGATCCGGTGGCGGCTCACCGTGGGTTTGGGCACCTTGCAGGGCAGGTGCTCGAACCAGCGCCGCACATCGTCCTCCACACACAGGCCGTGCATGTAGTTGTAGATCGCCTTGCGCAGGCCGATGCCCAGGGTGTCGTGGTCCACACCCGGTGGCATGGGTGTGGGGTCGATGAAGCCGATGTCGTTCTTGGCGAACGTGATCTCGGGCAGTTCGATGAGCCGCACGCCAAAGGCCGCCGGGTCGCGGCCCACCGGTGAATGCACAGTGCAGGAAAAGCGGTGGAAGAAGCCGCTCTGGATACAGCCCTGCTCGAACAGCTGGCGCACGTATTCGAGCGCGTCCACCGTGTCTTGAAGCGTCTGGGTTGGAAAGCCATACATCAGGTAGGCGTGCACCAGGATGCCGGCGTCGGAAAAGCCTTTGGTGACACGCGCCACCTGCTCCACCGTCACGCCTTTTTTCATGAGATGAAGCAGGCGGTCGCTTGCCACCTCCAGGCCACCACTCATGGCGATGCAGCCGCTTTGTGCCAGCAGCTCGGCAAGCTCGGGGGTGAAGGTTTTCTCAAACCGGATGTTGCCCCACCAGCTGATGTTCAGGTCGCGCCGGATCAGTTCCTGCGCCAGTGCCTTCAAGGCCTTGGGTGGTGCGGCCTCGTCCACGAAGTGAAAGCCGGTCTGGCCGGTCTCCAGCACGATGCGCTCGATGCGGTCGACCAGTTCGCTGGCGGTGGCCGTTTCGTACCGGCCGATGTAGTCCAGGCTCACATCGCAGAAGGTGCATTTTTTCCAGTAACAACCCTGGGCCACCGTGAGCTTGTTCCAGCGGCCGTCGCTCCAGAGGCGGTGCATGGGGTTGAGCATGTCGAGCAGGCTCAGGTAGCGCTGCAGCGGCAGGC
>CAYRIT010000038.1:0-25272 GCA_964424415.1 uncultured Hydrogenophaga sp. | reverse complement strand
TCTGCGCGGTCTGCATCACCTGCTCCTGGTAGACCATGATGCCGTAGGTCTCGGAGAGCATCTCGGCCACCAGCGGGTGCGGGTACTCGATGGGCTCGCGACCGTGCTTGCGCGCCACGAAGCTCGGGATCAGGTCCATCGGGCCCGGACGGTACAGCGCGTTGAGGGCGATCAGGTCTTCCAGCCGCGAGGGCTTGGCATCGCGCAGCATGCCCTGCATGCCCCGACTTTCAAACTGGAACACGGACTCCGTCTGGCCGCGCGAGAACAGCGCATAGACCTTGGGGTCGTCCAGCGGCACGTTCTCGAAACAGAAGTTTTCCTGGCCTTTGTGGCGCCGGGCGATGAGCTCGCGCGCGATCTCCAGGATGGTCAGCGTGGCCAGCCCCAGGAAGTCGAACTTCACCAGGCCGATCGCCTCCACGTCGTCCTTGTCGTACTGGCTCACCGCCGAATCGCTGCCGGGCTGGGCGTACAGCGGGCAGAAGTCGGTCAGCTTGCCCGGCGCAATCAGCACACCGCCGGCGTGCATGCCGATGTTGCGTGTCATGCCCTCCAGCTTCTGGGCCAGCTCGATCAGGGTCTTGACATCGTCTTCCTTCTGGATGCGCTCGGCCAGCATGGGTTCGACCAGGATGGCGTATTTTTCCTTGTCATCGTCCTTGAGCCCGGGCGGCGGGTACTGGATGGTGACCGGCTTGCCCGGCTTGTTCGGGATCAGTTTGGAAATGCCGTCACAAAAGCCGTAGGGAAAATCGAGCACCCGGCCCACGTCGCGGATGGCGGCGCGCGCGGCCAGCGTGCCGAAGGTGGCGATCTGGCTCACCGCGTTCTTGCCGTACTTGTCCTTGACGTAGTCGATCACGCGGTCGCGGTTGGTCTGGCAGAAGTCGATGTCGAAGTCGGGCATGGACACCCGCTCCGGGTTCAGGAAGCGCTCGAACAGCAGCTTGTATTGCAGCGGATCGAGATCGGTGATCTTGAGCGCATAGGCCACCAGCGAGCCGGCACCCGAACCGCGGCCCGGGCCCACCGGACAGCCGTTGTTCTTGGCCCAGTTGATGAAGTCGCCCACGATCAGGAAATAACCCGGGAACCCCATCTTCAGAATGGTGTTGATCTCGAATTCCAGCCGCTCCAGATAGCGCGGCCGCTCGGCGTCGCGCTGCGCCACATCGGGGTAGAGGTGCGCGAGCCGCTCCTCCAGCCCCTCGAACGACGACTGGCGGAAGAAATCTTCCATGGGCATCGCCACCCCATCGACGACCGGCGTGGGGAAGTCGGGCAGCTGCGGCTTGCCCAGCACCAGGCTCAGGTTGCAGCGCCGGGCGATCTCCAGCGTGTTGGCGACGGCCGAGGGCAGATCCGCAAACAGCGCCGCCATCTGCTCGGCAGACTTGAAGTACTGCTCGCGGGTGAAGCGGCGCACACGCCGCCGGTTGCCCAGGATTTCGCCATCGGCGATACACACACGCGCCTCGTGCGCCTCGTAATCGTCTTCCAGCAAAAACTGCACCGGGTGGGTGGCCACCACCGGCAGGTGCAGCCGCGCGGCCAGCTGCACCGCGGCCACCACATGGCGCTCGTCGTCGGCACGGCCGGCGCGCTGCAGCTCGATGTAGAAGCGGTGGGTGAAAACGCTGGCGAGTTGCAAGGCTGTGTCGGCTGCGCGCTGTGCGTCGCCCTGCATCAGCGCCTGGCCGACCGGCCCGGCCTGAGCACCGGCCAGCAGGATCAGCCCGCCGTTCAGTTCGGTCAGCCACTCGCGCTGGATCACGGCCCCGCCGCGTCCGTCGTTGCGCGTCCAGGCGCGGGCCAGCAGTTCGCTCAGGTTCAGATACCCCTGCTTGTCCTGCACCAGCAGCACCACCCGCGGCGCGGGCGGCTGGTGGCTGCCGGGCATGGCCCCCGGGAGTGTGTCGTCGGCAAAGCCCTGCAGCATCACCTCGGCCCCCAGCAGCGGCTTGACGCCGGCGCCGCGAGAGGCCTTGTAGAACTTGACCGCGCCGAACAGGTTGTTCAGGTCGGTGATGGCCAGCGCGGGCTGGCCGTTGGCGGCCGCAGCGGCCACGACATCGTCAATGCGGTTGGTGCCGTCGACGACGGAAAATTCGGTGTGCAGGCGCAGGTGAACAAACATGGACCCATTTTAGGAGGGACCCTGGGGGCGCACGGCCCGCGCAGCGGCCTGGCGTTTCAGGCCGGCGGTTTGTTGTTGTCGCCCAGGATTCTCAGCACGTCGGAATGAAACTCCCGGCTGTAGAGCACCCCCACCACCACCACCGCGGCGAGCAGCATGGCCACGGGCGAGACGAACCAGGCCATCGCGGCAAACGAAAAATAGTAGGCACGCAGCCCGTCGTGGAAACTCTCGGCCGCCGCTTTCACCATCTCGGCGGCGCGGTCGGCGTAGGTTCTGAGATGGAACTTGCCCGAGGCAAAGTCGCTCGGCGGCGGCATGGCGCCGATGACCAGCGCCACGATGGTGTACTGCCGCATGCACCAGGAGAACCGGAAGAAGGCGTACACAAAAATGCCCACCAGCACGAGGATCTTGAACTCGAACACGATCATCGAGGTGCTCTGGGCGAACGGGATCTCCCGCATGATCTCGGTCGCCTTGTCCGAGGTGCCCAGCAAGGCAAACAGACCACCAATGACCAGGATGGAGGCGGACGAAAAGAACGACGGCGTGTGCGAGAGCGCCTGGGTGATCAGTCCGTCGAGCATGCGCGGGTCGCGCGCCGCCGCCTCGCGCATCCAGTACACGCGGTAGCGGTCTGTCGTCGAGGCCAGCGAAGGCCGGCGTTGGCCCAGGGTTCGGGAAAACCGGCCATAACCGGACCACAAGACGAAGAACCCGACGAGCGCCAACCAGTCGGTCCAGGGCAGGATGGCGAAGATTTTCATGCGCCGCATGTTACGTCGTCCGACACCAGGCAACCAGACGCCACGCGGGAGACGCCCGCCCCAGGACCTCAGGCCGCGAACCGCTCCGCCAGGGCAGCCACGCGCACACCGAGCAGGCGCGCGGTTTCGAGGTCACCGGGCAGCATCTCGTGGGCACCCGCATCCGCCGGGCTCTGCGCAATCGCGCCGCTGTACGAGCCGAGGTAGTTCACGTCGTTGCGCTGCGCGGCCTTGGTGTTGCTGGGTTTCAGACCCTGGCTGACCCAGATGCCGCCGTGTTGCATGGCCAGGCTGAAGAGGTAGGTGAGCGTGGAGCTTTTGTCACCGTTGAGGCTGGCGCTGTTGGTGAAACCGGCGAACAGCTTGTCCTTCCACTGCTGGCTGTACCAGGGTTTGCTGGACGCGTCGGCAAACTTCTTGAACTGCCAGCTCACACTGGCCATGTAGGTCGGACTGCCCATGATGATCGCGTCGGCCGCGGCCAGCGTCTCCCAGCCACCGTCAGGCAGGTTGCCCTCGGCATCGATCGCCAGCAGCTCGGCGCCTGCGCCTTCGGCCACCGATTGCGCCATGCGCTGCGTGTGCCCGTAACCCGAATGAAAAACCACCACAACGTTTGCCATGAAAAAAAGCTCCAGAAATGCCTGCCGAAGCAGCGCGGGGTTGAATCAAAAAAACAGCCGCTGGGGTCGCTGCAAGCTCAGGGCGCCAGATCAAACACCAGCACCTCGGCCTGCTCGCCACCCTGGAGCTCGATGCGCGATTCGTCGGCCAGCGCCAGCGCGTCACCGGTGTGGAGCGCTTCCCCGTTGACCGTGAGCGTGCCGCGCACCAGGTGCACATAGGCCTTGCGCGCCGGGTCGATCGTCAGATGCGCGATCTCTGCGCCGTCGAACAGGCCCGCGTACAGCCGGGCGTCGGCGTGCAGGCTCACCGAGCCATCGGCGCCGTCGGGTGAGGCCACCAGGCACAGGCGCCCCCGCTTTGCATCGTCGGCAAAACGCTTTTGCTCATAGCCCGGTGCCACGCCGCGCTGATTGGGTTCGATCCAGATCTGCAGGAAATGGGTGGTCTGATCGGGCGCGTGGTTGAACTCGCTGTGGCGCACGCCAGAGCCAGCGCTCATGCGCTGCACATCGCCGGGCGGGATGCCCTCGACGTTGCCCATGCTGTCCTGGTGCGCCAGATTGCCTTGCAACACGTAGCTGATGATTTCCATGTCGCGGTGGCCGTGGGTACCAAAACCGGTGCCGGGCGCGATGCGGTCTTCGTTGATCACCCGCAGATTGCCCCAGCCCATCCAGGCCGGGTCGAGGTAGTCGGCGAACGAAAACGAATGAAAGCTTTTGAGCCAGCCGTGATCGGCCTGGCCGCGGGCTTGAGCGCGTCGAATGCGTTTCATGTTGTGCTCCTTTTGTCAGGCGCCAGGGGTGTCTGGCCTGAGGAAATTGTGTGTCCCCCGACCGCTTGCGGGTTGGAGCGGTTTTGATGGCACCATTCAAACTCTTTGAACATTCGAACCGCTGATCGTCATGCACAGCTCCAGTCCCCGCGCCGCCCTCTCACCCGACAACCTGGGACTGATCGAGGCCGTGGCCCGACTGGGCAGCATGGCGGCGGCGGCGCGCGAGATGGGCATGGTCCCCAGCGCCCTGACCTACCGGGTGCGCCAGGTGGAAGATGCGCTCGACGTGCTGCTGTTCGACCGCAGCAGCCGCCGCGCCCAGCTCACCCCGGCCGGCATGGAACTGTTGCGCTCGGGGCAGCACCTGCTCGACGAGCTCGACGCGGTGGCCCAGCGCGTCAAGCGCGTGGCCACCGGCTGGGAGCCGCAGCTCACCATCGCAGCCGAGACCATCGTGGCGCGCAGCACGCTCTATGAGCTGTGCGAGGCCTTTTACGCCGAGGGCGCGCCGACGCGTCTGAAGCTGCGCGAAGAAACGCTGTCCGGCACGCTGGAATCGCTGCTGCAAGGCCAGGCCGATCTGGCGCTTGGTGTGGCCGACACGGTGGCACAGGCCGGTATCCAGTTCGCGGTGATGGGCTCGGTGGAATTTGTGTTTGCGGTTGCGCCCCACCACCCGCTGGCCGCGGCCACACACAAACTCAGCGAGGCCGAGCGCGCCCAGCACCGCGCGGTGGCGGTGTCGGACTCGACCCGGCGCGGGCGTGGTGTCTCGCACAACCTGTCGCCAGGGCAAGACCTGCTGACCGTGCCGACCATGCACCACAAGCTCGAGGCGCAGCTGCGCGGCCTGGGCGCCGGCTTTCTGCCGCTGCCGCTGGCGCAGCCTTACATCGAGGCCGGCAGGCTGGTGGTCAAGGCGGTGCAGAACCCCAATCCGGTGGTGCGGATGCAATACGCCTGGCGGGCACCGAGCACCGCCAGCGACACCGGGCGCGCGCTGCGCTGGTGGCTTGAGCGGCTGCAAAACCCGACCACCCGCGCCGCCCTGCTCGACCGCCACCGCCAGCTGTGAACCCGGCACCGCCAGACCGGCCAAGGCCTCGGCGGGCTGCTACATTCAAACGACCTCCCACACCCACCCAAGCACACGACATGAAACCCACCCCCAAACGCGGCCAACCCGTTGCTCCCTCCGCCGCCCGCCGGCGCACGGCGTCTGCGCCCAAGACGGTGCGCCACATCGCGGTGGTGGGGGGTGGCATGGCGGGCATCGCCTGCGCGCGCACGCTGCTGCAGGCCGGGCACCGGGTGACGGTGTTCGAGAAAAGCCGTGGCTTTGGTGGCCGCATGTCGACCCGGCGCACCGAATTTGGTGGCTTCGACCATGGCGCGCAGTACTTCACCGTGCGCGATGCGCGCTTTGCCAAGGCCCTGCTGACCGCGCAGGACGTGGTGCGCGCCTGGAGCGTGAGCACGGTGCGCGTGCTCGACGAGTTCGGCCAGGTGCTGGCCAGCGCGCCGCCGCCCACCGAGCCCCATTTTGTGGCCATCCCCGGCATGAACGCGTTGGTGAGCCACTGGGCACAACCGCTGCTGCACCCCGAGCTGCACGGCGTGCAGGGCGCACACGTGCGACTCGAGTCCCGCGTCACCCACATCGAGCGCGACGTGCTGAACCCCGAGCAGTGGCAACTGCGCACCGAAGACAGCACCGGTGGCCAGGTGGTGGTGGGTGGCTTCGACCGGGTGGTGCTGGCGCAGCCGCACCTGCAGGCGCACGACCTGCTGCTGGCTTCGGGCCACGCGCCGCATCTGCGCCAGGCGCTCAAGCCGGTGCAGGTCGCCCCCTGCTGGACGCTGATGGTGGCCTACCCCAACGCGATGCAGCCCGGCCTCTCCCACATCGGCCCGCAATGGAACGCCGCGCGCAGCACCCACCACCGCATCAGCTGGCTGGCACGCGAGAACAGCAAACCCGGCCGCGAGCGCATCGAGCGCTGGACCGTGCAGGCCAGCCCGGCCTGGTCGGCCAAACACCTGGAAGACGACGCCGAGCGCGTCAAGGCCAAGCTGCTCAAAGGTTTTGCCGAGATCACGGGCATCCGCGCCACCCCGGCTCACGCGGTGGTGCACCGCTGGCGTTTTGCCCAGACGCAGACGCCGCTGGGCCAGCCTTTCATCTGGGACGCCGAGCTCGGCATCGGCCTGTGTGGCGACTGGTGCCTGGGGCACCGGGCAGAAGACGCGTTTGTTTCGGGGCTGGAACTCGCGCTCGCGATGTTGTGACACCGGCGGACGGTATTGCGTCCAGCGACCCGCGCCAGCGGCCAAGCGTGGGGGCAACATGACCTACCGCGGCCGCTTCGCCCCCTCACCCACCGGCCCGCTGCATGCCGGCTCCCTGGTTGCCGCGCTGGCCAGCTGGCTTGATGCCCGCGCCCATGGCGGCAGCTGGCTGGTGCGCATCGAAGACGTGGACACGCCGCGCTGTGTGCCGGGCGCCGACCGGCTGATCCTGCAACAGCTTGCCGCCTGCGGCCTGGTGAGCGACGAACCGGTGGTGTGGCAGTCGCAGCGCGGCGCGCGCTACCAGGCTGCGCTCGACCGCTTGGTGGCCGGTGGCCAGGCCTATCCCTGCGCCTGCTCGCGCAAAGACATTGAGTTCGCGCTCACCGCCCAGGGTGTGGCGCGCGAACGGCACCACGCCGCCGTCTACCCCGGCAGCTGCCGGCCCGAGCGCGGCGGCCTGCGCGGTCGGCCAGCGCGCGCCTGGCGGTTCCAGCTGCCCGGTGAGGCCACCGTGCGCTGGACCGACGCCCGGCTCGGCCCGCAGCAGCAGGACGTGGCCGCCACGGTCGGCGACTTCGTGCTCCAGCGCGCCGACGGCCTGTGGGCCTACCAGCTGGCGGTGGTGGTGGACGACGCGGCCCAGGGCATCACCCAGGTGGTGCGCGGCGAAGACCTGGCCGACAACACACCGCGCCAGCTTCTGCTGCAGCGTGCGCTGGGCCTGCCCACGCCGGGTTACCGCCACACGCCGCTGGTGCTGGGGGCCAACGGCGAGAAGCTGAGCAAACAGAACGGCGCACAGGCGCTGGACCTGAGCGACCCGGTGGCCACGCTCAACCAGGCGGGCGCCTACCTCGGCCTGCCCACGGTCTCGGGCAGCCTGACCGATGTGCTGTTCCAGGGCGTCGCCCACTGGCGCTCAGCCTGCGCCAGTTGACGCCCGCGCGGTGCGCCAACGCCCGATACACGACAATCGGCCCGTCGCCGCCGGCACCCATTCCATCGAACCCACCATGCCCCTGATCCGTTCCGAACGCTCCGAGGACCGCAACCACAGCGTGGCACAACCACCCGAGATTGCGTGGCTGCGTCCGGCACCAGCGCGGTCTGACAGCCAACCTTTCAACGGACAAGGCTGAATCAACATGCTGGGTCTGGTGCTTCTTTACGTGGGTGCGGGCATGTTCATCAACGGGCTGACCATGCTCGACAAAATTGCGCCGCGCGAGGCCGCTGTCATGAACCTGCTGCTGGGGGGTCTGGCGCTTTTTGTGTCCCTGCTGCAGGTCAGCGGCGGTGACGCCGCGGCGATCCGCTCGGCCGCTTTCAGTCTGCTGTTTTCCTTCACCTACCTCTGGATCGCCTACGCCAACCTGTGCCACCAGGACGGGCGCGGTCTGGGCTGGTTCTGCCTGTTTGTGGCCGCCACGGCGGCCCTGGTGACGCTGGACGTGGCGCGCGATGCGGTCACGCCGGGCGAGCAATGGATGGCGGGCAACTGGGCGGCGTGGACCGTTCTGTGGGCCGCCTTCTTTGTGCTGGGCGCCCTGCAGCGCACCCGCTGGACCCGTCCGGTGGCCTGGCTGACGATTGCACAAGCCATCTTCACCGCCTGGCTGCCCGGTTACCTGATGCTCACCGGCCGCCTGGCCTGACCCGATTGATTTGAGCGACCCGCCCCGGTTCGTTCTGCCGAGACCCTGATCCGTTTTCTTGCGCCACCCCATGCCTTCCAGCCCTTCGCCCGCACCCACCACCCCGCCCGCCCCAGAGGCCACGCCCGAGAAAACCGGCGGCGCGCCCTACATGCGCACGGTCAAAAGCTACGTCTTGCGCGCCGGACGCACCGGACCTGGCCAGGCCCGGGCCTACCAGCAGCACGGTCCGAAGTACCTGCTGCCTTACCAGCCCCAGCCGCTGGACGTGGCGGCGGCGTTTGGCCGCAGCGCGCCGCTGTTTCTGGAAATCGGTTTTGGCATGGGCAGCGCCACCGCCCACATCGCCCAGCTGCGTCCGCAGGACAACTTCCTCGCCTGCGAAGTCCACGAGCCCGGCGTGGGCGCGCTGCTCAAGCTGATCGGCGAAGGCGCCATCGAGAACATCCGCATCCTGCGCCACGACGCGGTTGAGGTGCTGGACCACATGCTGCCCGAGCAAAGCCTGGACGGTGTGCACATCTTCTTTCCCGACCCCTGGCACAAAAGCCGACACCACAAGCGCCGCCTGATCCAGGGTCCGTTTGTGAACCGGCTGGCGCGCCACCTCAAACCCGGCGGCATCCTGCACCTGGCCACCGACTGGGAGCCCTACGCCGAACAGATGCACGCGGTACTGCGTGCCGAGCCGCTGCTGGCCAACACCGCCGCCGAGCCGGGGTCACACGGCTGCGCACCCAAACCGGATTACAGGCCGCTGACCAAGTTTGAAAACCGCGGCCTGAAACTCGGCCACGGCGTGTGGGATCTGGTGTTTCGCCGCGTCTAAGCCGCGCCGCGGCTATTCGGCAGGCAGCGGGGCCGGGTCGCTGCCCATGACCACATCGGCGGTCTTGCCGACGAGTGTGCCGCCGATGCGCGCCGTGCCCACCGCTGCATCGACCACCAGGCCCGCCGTGCCCACCACGGCCGAGGCGGCGACATCGGCCACCGCCAGCACGGTGCAACCCGTGAGCCAGGTCACCCCAGTCACCACAAGGGCCAGCCGGAGCGACACACGGTGGCCTCGGCGCCGGGCAGCGAACGCGGAGAAGGCAAGGGGCAGAGCAGGCATGGGAGGGTCGGGGTAGACGGATGGCGGGATGTGGCTGGGCAGAGAATAGGGGCTCGCTGCGGAACTTCTGTCACCACATGCAGCGGCCCGCTGCACACCACCCCCAACCGCAAGCCATGTCACGCCCGCGTCACGCCGCTCCGATCCCGCCACAACACGGTGTCTCGCCCAGCTCCGTGGCCCTGCCCACCACCAAGCCCGGCACCGCGCCCTGGGCCACGCTGCTCGATTTCCTCGCGCACCGCCTGCCCGCCGTGAGCCGGGAGACCTGGGCCACGCGGCTGGCGCAGGGCGAGGTGCTCGACGAGGATGGCCGATCACTGCCGCCCGACGCACCCTACCGGGGCGGCAGCCGCGTCCACTATTTCCGCAGCCTGCCGCAGGAGCCGGCGATCCCGTTCGCGGCCCAGGTGGTGTTCGCCGACGACCACCTGGTGGTGGCCGACAAGCCGCACTTCCTGCCCGTCACGCCCAGCGGGCGCTACCTGCACGAAACCCTGCTGGTGCGGCTCAAGCGCGAGCTCGGCATCGCCGCCCTCAGCCCGCTGCACCGCATCGACCGCGAAACCGCCGGCCTGGTGGCCTTCAGCGTGCGACCGCAGGACCGCAATGCCTACCAGGCGCTGTTCCGGGACCGCGCGGTGCGCAAGCGCTACCAGGCAATCGCTGCCGCACCTGGGGCGCTGGCCCTGCCCGCGATACGCCGCAGCCGCATCGAGGAAGATCCGCAAGCGTTCTTCCGCATGCTTGAGGTGCCGGGTGAGCCCAACAGCGAAACACACATTGAACTGGCCGAGCAGCAGGGCGCCTGGGGCCGCTACACCCTGGAGCCGCTCACCGGCAAGCGCCACCAGTTGCGGGTGCACATGAACGCGCTGGGGCTGCCGATCGTGGGCGACCAGTTCTATCCGCGGGTGCTGCGCGGCCCGGAGGAAGTGGAAGATTTTGCCGAGCCGCTGCGCCTCTTGGCGCAGGGCCTGGCGTTCACCGACCCGGTGACCGGCCAGGCGCGGCGTTTCGAGAGCGCCTTGTTGCTGGACTGGCCGGCTGGCTGATCGCCGGGGGGCCGGTGGCCAATCAGCCCCGGATTTCGCGCGAGGTGATCTGGTACCTGAAATCGTCGGGCGCGTACGAGTCCAGCCGCTCGCCGCCGGTTTCCGCCACCGGGTACATGAAGAAACCGAGTGGCTTGCCCTGGGCGCCAGGCAGCGTGAGGTCGTGCGCCATGTTCCAGCCCAGCCAGTTGCCTTCCCAGCCGCCGAACAGCGCCTGGTTGACCGGCGCCACCAGCGGGTTCTGTGTGGTCTTGATCCACTCCGGGCCTTCGTGGCGCATCACCTTGGTGACGTCGGCCGGGTCCATCGCACGCCAGCCGTGGCCGGACAGGTAGACCTCGGCACGGCAATGCTGCGCGCCCTTGAGGCTGGCCGGGTTGCCACCCAGCTGCTTGTAGCCAAACGCCGAGGGCGCAAGCCGCACGCCATAGACATCGCGCGCAGGCACACCGACCGCGCGGCACAGGCCGACGAACAGGGCGTTGAGGTCGGCGCACTTGCCACCCAGGTTGCCCGTTTCCAGCATGGACTTGATGTCGCCCGGGCCACAGCCCAGGGTCTTGGGATCGCGGTAGGTGTTGGTGACCACCCAGTCGTAAATCGCCTGGGCTTTCTCCACATCGGTCCTGGCACCACGCGTGGCATTGAGCGCTGTCTCGCGCACGATGCCGTCGGTCGGCAGGAGCTTGGTGGGCTCGGTCCAGAAACGCAGCGTGGCCGGATCTTCAGCGGCGACCGACTGGCGCCAGTCGGTGGCGCGGTTGCGCGTCTGCACCCGGCTGGTGATCTCGGCAAACGGCGCTTTTTCGTCCGGCGTGAAGACCACGTGCAACATGCGGGCCCCATAGCGGCCATCTTCAACCAGCCTGGCCTGGCCGTTGCTGCTGAAGTTGTGGCTCAGACCCCGCTGCCAGTCGCTCTCGATGGCCGGTACCGGCAGCCAGGCCTGGGTCTGGCCCGAGGCCTCGACGATGTCGACCCGGGTCGTCACATCGAAGGTGCGCCAGTCGCCTGGCTGGGGATTGAAAAGGTGAGACTGCGCGGTGGCGGCGCTCGCCTGGGCCAGCGCGCCGGCGGTGTGAAACAGCGGAACAGCGGCGACGGCCGTGGAGGCGGCGCAGCGCAGAAAGTGGCGGCGATCGTGGGTCATGCGAAGAACTCCCGGAAGAAGAACAGGCGCCGGGCAACACACAGCGCGCGGCACAGCGGCCAGGCTGACCACCTCGAGGGGCGTCATCTGGAAGAAACGATTATCCGGAGCCCGCCACACCCCGCCGCGCCGGTCGGGCATAGCCCTGCACCGGCCCCAGGTTTTCAGGCTCTGGCGAGCAGCCGATCGACCCAGCCCAATGCCACCGGGCTGGTCCAGTCCATCTCACCTTCGATCCGCTGGCGCGCGCGGCCTTCGCGGTCGATCAGGATGGTGGTGGGAAACGCGCGCACGCCCCAGGCCCGGGTGATGTCGCCGTCGGGGTCCATCCAGATCGGCAGGCGCAGGCCGCTGGCCTGCGCGAAGCGGCGCACGGTGCGGCCCGCCTCCTGAAAGTTCAGCGCCACCACCACCACCCGGTCTTCCCCCAGCAACCCGGGCAGCGCCTGCAGGGTGGGCATTTCGGCGCGGCAGGGCGGGCACCAGGTGGCCCAGAAATTGAGCAGCACCACCCGGCCCTTGAGATCGGCCAGTTGCACGGCCTCGCCTTGCAGCGTGGCGGTGTTCAGCGCCGGCGTGGGCTGCTGGCGTGGCCACTCGCTCAGCTGCACACCCTTGGGCAGCGCGGCGTCGCCACCGGCCGCCTGGGCCAGCATCGGCCAGCCGAGGGCGCCGGCGAGGAAACGGCGTCGCGCCAGCGTGGGTTTCACAGCCGCTCCGCGATCCAGGCCGGCACCGACTGCAAGGCCGCGGGCAACCCGCGCGCATCGCTGCCGCCGGCCATCGCCATGTCGGGCTTGCCACCGCCTTTGCCACCGACTTGCTGGGCCACGAAGTTGACCAGTTCGCCGGCCTTGATCCGGTTCACGGCATCCTTGGTCACGCCAGCGGCGATCTGGACCTTGTCGCCCTCGACCGTGGCCAGCACGATGGCGGCGCTCTTGAGCTTGTCCTTGAGCTTGTCCATGGTGTCACGCAGGGTCTTGGCGTCGGCGCCGTCCAGGCGCACGGCCAGCACCTTCAGGCCCTGGATATCCACCGCCTGGCCCACCAGCTCGTCGCCCTGCGCCGAAGCCAGCTTGCCCTTGAGCGCGGCCATTTCCTTTTCCAGCTCGCGCACCTGCTCCAGCAGCGCCCCCACACGTGTCGGCACCTCACCCGGCGTGACGCGCAGCGTGCCGGCCACACCACCCAGCGTGGTTTCCATGCCCTGCACATAGGCCAGCGCGTTCAGGCCGGTCACCGCCTCCACGCGGCGCACGCCGGCAGCCACGCCGCCCTCGGCGGTGATGGTGAAGAAGCCGATGTCGCCTGTGGCCTTGACGTGGGTGCCGCCGCAGAGTTCGCGGCTGGAGCCGATGTCGAGCACCCGCACCGTCTCGCCGTACTTCTCGCCGAACAGCATCACCGCGCCAGTCTTCTGCGCCGCTTCGATGTCCATCACGCGCGCCTGCGTGGCCGCGTTGGCCACGATCTCGGCGTTGACACGTTGCTCGATCTCGCGGATCTGGGCGGCCGTCACCGGCGCGTTGTGGGTGAAGTCGAAGCGCGTCTTGTCGGCATCGACCAGCGAACCTTTTTGCTGCACATGGCTGCCCAGCACCTCGCACAAGGCTTTGTGCATCAGGTGGGTGACCGAGTGGTTGCGCACTGTGGCGGCGCGCTGCGCGGTGTCGACACTGGCCGTGACCGTATCGCCCACCGCCAGCGTGCCGGTCTCCAGCGTGCCGTGGTGACCGAACACGTCGGCCTTGATCTTCTGGGTGTCACCGACCGCGAAGCTGGCGGACGGCGTACTGATCACGCCCTCGTCGCCCACCTGGCCGCCGCTCTCGGCATAGAACGGCGTGGTGTCCAGCACCACGACACCTTGCTGCCCCGCCTTGAGCTCGGCCACCGGCGTGCCTTCGACATACAGTGCCACCACCTTGGCCGGCGCTTCCAGCTTGTCGTAACCCACGAAGGTGTTGCCGGCGCCGCTGTAGTCCAGCGCCTTGTCCATCTTGAACTTGCCCGCCGCACGGCCGGCGGCCTTCTGCTTTTCCATCGCCGCGCGAAAGCCTTCTTCATCCACCGACAAGCCACGCTCACGGCACACATCGGCGCTCAGGTCCAGCGGAAAGCCATAGGTGTCGTGCAATTTGAAGGCCACTTCACCTGGCAGCTGCTTCACGCCACCGGCCAGTGCACCATCCAGAATTTCCATGCCCGTGGCCAAGGTCTCGAAGAAGCGTTCTTCTTCCGTCTTGAGCACCTCGGTGATGCGCTGCTCCTGGCTGGCCAGACTCGGGTAGGCCTCACCCATCAGCTTCACCAGATCACCCACCAGCTTGTGGAAGAACGGTGTCTTCTTGCCCAGCTTGTAGCCGTGGCGGATGGCGCGGCGGATGATGCGGCGCTGCACGTAGCCGCGGCCTTCGTTGCCCGGGATCACACCGTCGCTCACCAGGAAGGCGGTGGCGCGGATGTGGTCGGCGATCACTTTCAGCGAGGGGTTGGTCAGGTCTTCGCAGCCGGTCTCGCGCGCAGCGGCCTGGATCAGCGCGGCAAAGATATCGATCTCGTAGTTGCTGTGCACGTGCTGCAGGATCGCGGCCAGGCGCTCCAGGCCCATGCCGGTGTCCACACAGGGCGCGGGCAGCGGCGTGACCGAGCCGTCTTCGGCCATGTCGAACTGCATGAACACGTTGTTCCATATCTCGATGAAACGGTCCCCGTCTTCATCCGGGCTGCCGGGTGGGCCGCCGGGGATGTGGTCGCCGTGGTCGTAGAAGATTTCCGAACAGGGGCCGCAGGGGCCGGTGTCGGCCATCATCCAGAAGTTGTCGCTCTTGTAGCGCCCGCCCTTGTTGTCGCCGATGCGGATCACACGCTCGGGCGGCAGGCCGATCTCTTTGGTCCAGATATCAAAGGCCTCGTCGTCCTCTTCGTACACCGTGGCCAGCAGCCGATCGGCGGGCAGCTTGTAGACCTCGGTCAGCAGCTCCCAGGCCCACTTCAGCGACTCGCGCTTGAAGTAGTCGCCAAAGCTCCAGTTGCCCAGCATTTCAAAAAACGTGTGGTGGCGCGCGGTGTAGCCCACGTTTTCCAGATCGTTGTGTTTGCCGCCGGCGCGCAGGCAGGCCTGCACCGAGGCCGCGCGCACATAGGGCCGCTTGTCGGTGCCCAGGAACACGTCCTTGAACTGCACCATGCCCGAGTTGGTGAACATCAGCGTCGGGTCGTTGCCCGGCACCAGGCCGCTGGAGGGCACCACGGTGTGGCCCTTGGAGGCGAAGAAGTTCAGGAAGGTCTTGCGGATGTCGGCGACGGTTGCAACAGCGGTGACGGGGCGGGTCATGGTGGCCTTGGAAGAATGGATGGCGTGCGGGTCGGCGCCGCCGGACCGGGGAGCCAAACCGGGTATTTTCGCAAACTCGCGCTCCCCGTGAACCGCATGGGGTGGCGCAGCCACAAAACCGGTCTCAGACCGGGGGGCGCAGCGCGTCGAGGAAGGCCAGAACCTGGGGCTCGTCGGTGAAGGCGACGTTGAAACGCAGCCAGGGGCTGGGGTGCAGATCGGGTGCAAACAGGTGGCCCGGGCCGAGCAGGATGTCCTGTTCGGCGGCCTTGTAGGCGAGCTCGGCGGCGTTGGCGATGCCGGGGTGGCGCGCCCAGAGGAACAGCCCGGCCTTGGGCTCGCAGAACAGTTCGAAGCCGGCCTGCTCCAGCGCCTGCGCCACCCGCTGGTGGGCCTGCGCCAGGCGCTCGCGCACCGCGCGCAAGTGTTTGCGCCAGCGTCCGTCGGTCAGGGCGCCATGGGCCAGGCGCTCGCTGAACTCGGATGAGGTGAGGCCCGAAATCATCTTGATCTGGGCAAAATCTTCCAGCAGCTCGGCCGGCGCGGCCATGTAGCCCACCCGGATGTTGGGCGAGATGGTCTTGGAGAAACTGCTGATGTAGACCACACGCCGGAGCTGGTCGAGGCTGGCCAGCGAGGGGCGCGGCTCGGGGTCGAGATCGGCGTAGATGTCGTTCTCGACCACGGTGAACCCCTGTGTTTCCGCCAGCTGCACCACGCGGTGCAGGTGGGCCAGGCTGGCCACCGAGCCGGTGGGGCTTTGCAGCCGCGGCTGGGTGAAGAAAACCTGAGGTCGGTGTTCGACCACCAGGGCCTCGAGCGCGGCGAGGTCGTAGCCGTTGGGTGTGCGCGGCACGCCGATCAGGCGCGCACCCTGAAAGCGCAGCGACGACAAGAGGTTGGCGTAGCCCGGGGCGTCAACCAGCACCGCGTCGCCCGGGCGCACCAGGCGGCGCACCACCAGATCCATCGCCTGGCTTGAGCCCTGGGTGAGCAGGACCTGTTCGACGTCGACTGCAATTTCCTGCTCGGCCAGCAGGTCGCGCACCAGCTGGCGCAGCGGCGCAAAACCCTTGGGGTCGCCGTAGCCGCCGAGATCGACCTGTTCGTTGGCCAGCGCGCGCAGGCTGCGGCGCAGACCGTCTTCAAACAGCCAGTCGCCGGGCAGCCAGCCGCAGCCCGGTTTCATGCGCAGCGCGCGGTTCTCGAACACCCGGCTCAGGTACCACATGGCGTCGAAGCTGTGGTGGGCGGCCTCGATCGGCGTGCGGGGCGCCGCCAGCCGCGCCAGGGCCTCGCGCTGGCGCACAAAAAAACCGGCGTGCGGGCGCGAGGTGAAATAACCCAGCGCCACCAGGCGGTCGTAGGCGTCGACCACGGTGTACACGCTCACGCCGTGGGCGTGCGCACATTGCCGGATCGACGGCGCTTTGGCGCCGGGGCGCAGCTCGCCGCTCTGGATCAGCGCGCGAAAGCCCTCCACGATCTGCACCACCAGGGGCGTGGTGCTTTTGGGATTGAGGGCAAACATCAGGGTTTCTATGTAGTGGCCCAGCGAACAGCACAGTGCTTTGCCCGCGGACAGGTGTCTGTATATGGTAGCGGCCACCCCAAGTGCCTACAGTCAGACGCAGTCCAACACCCGCTGCCCTGCGCCTGTTTCAGGCCGTCCACTTTCACCGGAGTCCCTCCATGCAACGCGAACCCCAAGCCTCCAACGCCCTGCTCATGGCCCGCCGCAACGCCGCGATCCCGCGCGGCGTCGGCCACAGCCACCAGATCTTCATTGCCAAAGGCGACAACGCCGAGATCTGGGACGTGGAAGGCCGCCGCTACATCGACTTCGCCGGTGGCATCGCGGTGCTCAACACCGGTCACCGCAACCCGGCCATCATCGAGGCCGTCAAGGCCCAGCTCGACCTCTACACCCACACCTGTTTCCAGGTGCTGGCCTACGAGCCCTATGTAGAACTGGCCGAGCGCCTGAACGCCAAGGCCCCGGGTGACTTCGCCAAGAAGACCCTGTTCCTCACCACCGGCGCCGAAGCGCTGGAGAACGCGGTCAAGATCGCCCGCGCCCACACCGGGCGCTCCGGTGTGATCACCTTCACCGGCGGCTACCACGGCCGCACCATGTTCACCCTGGGCATGACCGGCAAGGTGATGCCTTACAAAACCGGCTTCGGCCCTTTCCCGGGCGACATCTTCCACGCCCGTTTCCCCAATGCGCTGCACGGCGTGAGCGTGGACGACGCGATCGCCTCGGTCGAACAGATCTTCAAGAACGACATTGAAGCCACCCGCGTGGCGGCCATCGTCATCGAGCCGGTGCAGGGCGAAGGCGGCTTCAACGTGGCACCCAAAGAACTGCTGCAGCGCCTGCGCGCGCTGTGTGACCAGCACGGCATTTTGCTGATCGTCGACGAGGTGCAGACCGGCGCCGGACGCACCGGCACCTGGCTCGCGGTTGAGCATTCGGGTGTGGCGCCCGACATGATCACCATGGCCAAATCCATGGCCGGCGGCTTCCCGATTTCCGCCGTGATCGGCCGCGCCGAGGTGATGGACGCACCCGCCGCCGGCGGCCTGGGCGGCACCTACGCTGGCAGCCCCATGTCCTGTGTGGCGGCGCTGGCCGTGCTCGACGAGTTCGAGAAGCACAACCTCTTGCAGCGCGCCACCGATGTGGGCGCCCGCCTGACCAAGAGCTTGCAAGCCATGGCGAAACAGCACAAGGTCATCGCCGAGGTACGCGGTCTGGGTGCCATGGTGGCGATGGAAATCTGCAAGAACGGTGATCCGAAGCAGCCCGACGCCGATCTGACCAAAGCGATTGCCGCCGAGGCCACCAAGCGCGGCCTGATCCTGCTGACCTGCGGCACCTACGGCAACGTGGTGCGCATCCTGGTGCCGCTGACCGCCAGCGACGACCTGCTCGACGAAGGCCTGGCCATCATTGCCGCCTCGCTGGACGCACTGCAAAGCAAGTGATCCACCCAACGCCAGCGCGTTGACCCGTTTCTCGCACGGGCAAGCGCCAGCACAAGCCTGTTTATGGATGCTGCATGACTGCTGAGATTCCCCGCCCGCTCGCGGGCATCCGCGTGCTCGATCTCTCGCGCGTGCTGGCCGGCCCCTGGTCGGCGCAGATACTGGCCGACTATGGCGCCGATGTGCTCAAGGTCGAGCGCCCCGGCATCGGCGACGACACCCGGGCCTGGGGTCCGCCCTGGTGGGGCGAGGGCGACGACCGGGTGGCGGCCTACTTTGTGTGCGCCAACCGGGGCAAGCGCTCGGTGGCCATCGACCTGGCGAGCCCCGACGGGCTGCAGATTGTGCGCGAACTGGCGCGTGAAGCCGACGTGGTGATCGAGAACTACAAGGTCGGGCAGCTGGCGAAATACGGTCTGGATGCCGTCAGCTTGCAGGCCATCAACCCGCGCCTGATCTACTGCTCGATCACCGGCTACGGTCAGACTGGCCCGCTGGCGCTCAAACCCGGTTACGACTTTGCGATCCAGGCCGAGGCCGGTCTCATGAGCATCACCGGCGAGCCCGACGGCGAGCCGCAGAAAGTGGGTGTGGCGGTGACCGACCTGATGACGGGTGTCTACGCCACCACCGCCATCCTGGCGGCGCTGTTCGAGCGCCAGCGCACCGGGCGCGGCCGGGTCATCGACGCGTCGCTGTTCGATGTGCAGGTCGCCATGCTGGCCAACCAGGCGAGCAACCAGCTGATCGGCGAAAAAACGCCGCACCGCATGGGCAACGCCCACCCCAACATCGTGCCCTACCAGGTTTTCCCCACGCGCGATGGCCACATGGTGCTGGCGGTCGGCAACGACGGCCAGTTCGTCCGCTTCTGCGAGGCCGCCGGCCATGCCCCGGTGGCCCAGGATGCCCGGTTCATAACCAACCCGCTGCGGGTGGAGAACCGCCAGGCCCTGGTGGCCCTGATCACCGGGTGGACCCGCCAGCGCGACACGACCGAGTGGGTCCGGTGTCTGAACCAGGCGGTTGTGCCCTGCTCCCCCATCAACGACGTGGCCCAGGTGCTGAGCCACCCGCAGGTGGCCGCACGCGGCTTGCGTGTGGCGCCCGAAACTGACACAGTGCCACCGATGGTGGCCAACCCGATGCTGATGGATGGCCAGCGTCCCATGGCAGATCTGCCACCCCCCGCGCTGGACGCCCACGAGGCGCGGTGGTTGCGTCGCGAAGCCTGAGCACCCTTTTCGCCGCATTTTTTTGAGCCCCCGTGCCCATGACCAGAAACACCCCTCTCGTCACCTTCTCCGGTGTGCAAAAAACCTACGATGGCCACATCCTGGTGGTGCGCGACCTGAACCTCGACATCCAGAAAGGTGAATTCCTGTCGCTACTCGGCCCATCGGGTTCGGGCAAGACCACCACGCTCATGATGCTGGCCGGCTTCGAGTCGCCCACCGCGGGTGAAATTTCGCTTAACGGCGTCTCGATCACCCGCACCCCGCCCCACAAGCGGGATTTCGGCATGGTGTTCCAGAACTACGCGCTGTTTCCACACATGACGGTGGCCGACAACATTGCCTATCCGCTGACGGTGCGCAAGCTCGGCAAGGCCGAGCGCGAAACCAAGGTCAAACGCGCGCTCGACATGGTGCAGATGGGCGCCATGGGAGACCGCCACCCCGGGCAGTTGTCAGGCGGCCAGCAGCAGCGCGTGGCGCTGGCGCGTGCCCTCGTGTTCGACCCCCAGCTGGTGCTGATGGACGAGCCGCTGGGCGCACTGGACAAGCAGTTGCGCGAACACATGCAACTCGAACTCAAGGCCATCCATCGCCAGCTTGGCATCACCTTCGTCTATGTGACACACGACCAGTCGGAAGCGCTCACCATGTCCGACCGGGTGGCGGTTTTCAACGAGGGCGTGATCCAGCAGATCGACCGGGTCGACCATCTGTACGAAACCCCTGCCAACCGGTTTGTGGCGAGTTTCGTCGGCGACACCTCGGTGCTCGAAGCGCGGGTGGTGAACACCAACGGCACCCGCTGCGATGTCCGGCTCAACGACGGCTCCGTCTTCACCGGCATCAACGTCAACCAGGCCCGGGTGGGCGACACGGTGCAATGCAGCGTGCGCCCGGAACGCATCACCGTGCTCAATGGCCATGCCGTCGAGGGCAACCGGCTGAACGCGTCGGTGGCCGACGTGATCTATTTCGGTGACCACCTGCGGCTGCGATGCCAGGCCAGCGGGCAGCCCGAGCTCAGCGTGAAGGTGCCGCTGCAGCACCTGGGCCAGATGGGCGCCGGCCAGACGGTGGGGCTGCACATCCCGCCCGAGCACCTGCGCATCTACCGCTGAAGTCGCCCTCTGCCCTTCTTCCTTCTGTGTTCCCCGCGTTTCTCAACCCAAACCCAAAGGAGACTTCACCATGACACTCAAACCCGTGCTGCTGGCGGTGGCCAGCATCTTGGCCTTGCCCGCGCTGGCGCAGAACGCGATCACCGTGGTCAATTTCGGGGGTGCCAACGGCGCCGCTCAGAAGAAGGCCTATTTCGAGCCCTATGAAAAAGCCGGTGGCAAGGTCACGCAGGTCGAATACAACGGCGAGCAGGCCAAGATCAAGGCCATGGTCGAAGCCAGGAACGTCACCTGGGACGTGGTCGAAGTCGAGAGCCCGGACATCAACCGCGGCTGCGACGAAGGCCTGTTCGAGAAACTGGACTGGAGCAAGCTGGGCAACAAGGCCGACTTCCAGAAGGCCGCCGTGCACGAATGTGGCGTGGGCACCTTCGTCTGGTCGACCGTGATGGCCTATGACGGCGACAAGCTCAAGACCGCCCCCACGTCGTTCACCGACTTCTGGGACGTGAAGAAATTTCCCGGCAAGCGTGGCCTGCGCAAGGGCGCGCGCTACAACCTGGAATTCGCGCTGATGGCCGACGGCGTGAAGCCGGCCGACGTCTACAAGGTCCTGGCCACCAAAGAAGGCGCCGAACGCGCATTCAAGAAACTCACCGATCTCAAGCCCAACATCCAGTGGTGGGAAGCCGGCGCACAGCCGCCACAGTTCCTGGTGGCCGGTGACGTCACCATGACCACCGCTTTCAACGGCCGCATCGACGCCGCCCAACGCGAAGGCAAGAACCTCAAGATCAGCTGGCCCGGTGGCATCTACGACCTGGACTACTGGGTCATGCCCAAGGGCACGCCCAACAAGGAAGCGGCCCTGAAGTTCATTGCCATGGCCAGCTCGGCCGACGCCCAGGCCGACTACGCCCGGCACATCAGCTACGGCCCGACCAACAACAAGGCGCTGGCCAAGCTGGACGCCAAGGTGCTCGCCATGCTGCCGACCTCACCGGCCAACAGCAAGGACGCGCTGCAGTTCAACATCGGCTTCTGGGCCGACCAGGGTGAAGCCCTGGAGAAGCGCTTCACGGCCTGGGCCGCGCAATGAGCCTGGCCAGCGGTACCCCGATGAACCCCATCGCCACGGCCAACGGCGTCAGCCTGGCCATCCAGTTGCGGCGCGCCGAGCGCCGCCGCAAGCTGCGCGCCATCACATTGACGCTGCCGCTGCTGGTTTTTCTGGTGGTGTTTTTCCTGGTGCCGCTGGCGTCCTTGCTGGTGCGGGCGGTTGAAAACCCCGAAGTGGCCGACGCCCTGCCCCGCACCGGGCAGGCACTGGCCAACTGGGACCGAAAAAGCCCCCCGCCGGTCCAGGCCTATGCGGCTTTGCTGGCGGACTTCTCGGCCTTCAAGGAAACCTCGGAGGCCGGTGCCCTGGCACGCCGCCTCAACAGCGAAGTCGCGGGTGCGCGATCGCTGGTCATGAGCACCTACCGCGCCCTGCCACTGGGGGTGAACCTGAGCCCAGAAGACGCGCGCGCCAAACTGCTTGAGCACGACGAACGCTGGCAGGAACTGCCCTACTGGCAGACCATCGCCAAGAACAGCTCACGCTGGACACCCGACTACCTGCTCGCCTCCCTGGACCTCAAACGCACCGCAGAAGGCAACATCGTCAGGGTCGGCCCGGATGCCGCAGCCTTCAGCGACATCCTGGTGCGCACTTTCGAGATCAGCGCCATCGTCACGCTGGCCGCGCTGCTGCTGGGCTACCCCCTGGCCTACTGGCTGAGCACGCTCAGCGAGCGCAAGGCCAACATCCTGCTCATCCTGGTGCTGCTGCCCTTCTGGACCTCGGTGCTGGTGCGCATCACCGCCTGGATCGTGCTGCTGCAGAACAACGGCCTGGTGAACCGTTTTCTGATGTGGCTGGGCATCACCGACGCGCCCGTGCCGCTGCTTTTCAACCGCCTGGGCGTGATCATCGCGATGGTGCACATCCTGCTGCCGTTCATGATCCTGCCGCTCTACAGTGTGATGAAGTCGGTGCCAACCAACTACCTGCGCGCCGCCATCTCGCTGGGCAGCGCGCCACTGGCCGCCTTCTTCCGCGTCTACCTGCCGCAGACCTACCCCGGCGTGGCCGCTGGCGGCTTGCTGGTGTTCATCACCTGCATCGGCTACTACGTCACGCCCGCGCTGCTGGGCGGCCCGGGCGACCAGATGCTGAGCTACTACGTGGCCCAGTACACCAACGTGGTGGTGAACTGGGGCATGGCCTGCGCGCTGGGCGCGGTGCTGCTGACCTGCACCCTGGTGCTGTATGCGCTGTACCGCAAGCTCGGCAAAGCCGAGCTGAGCCTCGGATAACCGGACAGGACCCCCATGTCGGCCCTCTTCCCCACCTTTCCCGCTTACTACACCCTGCTCGACAAGCTGGGCTGGTATGCGCTGCGCCTGGGCGGCATCGCCGTCATGGCCTTCCTGCTGCTGCCGGTGCTGGTGATCATTCCGCTGTCGTTCAGCGACAGCTCGTTTCTGGCCTACCCGATCGAGGGCTGGTCGCTGCAGTGGTACCGCGACATGTGGAACTCGGGCGAGTGGACGCGGGCGGCAAAGAACAGCTTCATCGTGGCGCCGGCCGCCACGCTGCTGGCCACCACCCTGGGCACGCTGGCGGCCATGGGCCTGGCCAACACGCGGTTCTTCGGCAAGGGGTTCCTCACCGGCCTCCTGATCGCGCCCATGGTGGTGCCGGTTGTCGTGGTGGGTGTGAGCAGCTACCTCTACTTTGCCAAACTGGGCCTGAACGACACCTACCTGGGCCTCATCCTGGTGCACGCCGCGCTCGGCGCACCCTTTGTGGTCACCACCGTGCTGGCCACGCTGCAAAGCTTCAACCACAACCTGGTCAAGGCCAGCCTCAGCCTGGGCGCCAGCCCGCTGGAGACCTTCTTTCGCGTCACGCTGCCGGTGATTGCGCCCGGCGTGATCTCGGGCGCGCTGTTCGCCTTCGCCACCTCGTTCGACGAGGTCGTGGTCACGCTGTTCCTCGCCGGCCCCGATCAGGTCACCTTGCCGCGCCAGATGTTCACCGGCATCCGGGAAAACATCTCGCCCACCATCGCCGCCGTGGCCACGTTGCTGATTCTGTTCACCACCGCGTTCATGCTCACACTCGAATGGCTCCGGGGCCGACGCAAATGAGGTTCAACCAGCCCCAGGGCGGCAACGAGATGCCGCGCTTTGGCGGAATCGCCAGCATGATGCGCCTGCCGATGGCGACCGGCCCACAAGGCCTGAATGCCGGCTTCATCGGTGTGCCTCTGGACATCGGCACCAGCCACCGCCCCGGCGCGCGTTTCGGCCCACGCCAGATCCGCGCCGAGTCCTGCCTGATCCGCCCCTACAACATGGCCACCGGCGCGGCACCGTTCGACGCCTTGCAGGTGGCCGATCTGGGCGACGTGGCGATCAACACCTTCCACCTGCAAAAGTCGGTCGAGATCATCGAGCAGCATTACCGCCCCATCGTTGCGGCCGGCTGCATCCCGCTGACCCTGGGCGGCGACCACACCATCGCCCTGCCCATCCTGCGCGCCATGAAAGCGCAGCACGGCCCGGTGGCCATGGTCCATGTCGACGCCCACGCCGATGTGAACCCGGACATGTTCGGCGAGCGCATCGCCCACGGCACACCGTTTCGCCGCGCGCTGGAAGAAGGCCTGCTGCAAGGCGACAAGGTGTGGCAGATCGGCCTGCGCGGCAGCGGCTACTCGGCGGAAGACTTCGACTGGCCGCGCGAACAGGGTTTCACCGTCGTGCCGGCGCACGAGGTCTGGTGGCAGTCGCTCACACCGCTGATGGCACAGATCCGAGAGCACATCGGTCCCGACACCCCCACCTACCTGAGTTTTGACATCGACGGCATCGACCCGGCCTACGCAGGCGGCACCGGCACGCCCGAGGTGGGTGGCCTCTCGGTGCCGCAGGCGCTGGAGATCGTGCGCGGCTGCCGTGGTCTGAAGCTGGTGGGTTGCGACCTGGTCGAGGTCTCGCCCGCCTACGACACCAGCGGCAACACCGCCCTGCTCGGGGCCAACCTGCTGTTTGAAATGCTGTGCGTCTTGCCCGGCGTCAGCTACCGCTGAAACCCTGGAAACCCACCATGAGCCGCCCACCAGCCATTCCCACCGTACAAATCGACAACACGCGTGTGATCGTCACCGAGTGGCGCTTTCCTCCGGGCGCGGAAACCGGCTGGCACACACACGCCCACGACTACGTGGTCGTGCCCATGACCGGCGGCGAGCTGCTGCTGGAGACACCTGAAGGCAACCGGACCGCGCCCCTGGTACCCGGCCAGTCCTACACCCGCCAGGTGGGTGTCGAGCACAATGTGATCAATCCCACCGACCACGAGGTTGTGTTCGTCGAAATCGAAATGCGATGAACCGGCGCCGTGCCCCACAACCCATCCACAAGGACACACCATGGACATGAAAACCTCCCCCCTTTCCCTGCTCAAAGACCCGACGCTGCTGAAGACCGATGCCCTGGTCAATGGCCAGTGGGTCCAAGGCAGCAGCCGCTTTGACGTGCTCGACCCGGCCACGGGCATCAAGCTGGCCGACGTGGCCAACCTGGGCCCGGCCGACGCAGAAAAAGCCATTGCCGCGGCCAACGCGGCCTGGCCCGCCTGGCGCACCAAAACCGCCAAGGAACGCAGCATCCTCTTGCGCAAGTGGTTCGACCTGATCATGGCCAACCAGGACGATCTGGGCCGCATCATGACCGCCGAGCAGGGCAAGCCCCTGCCCGAGGCCAAGGGCGAAGTCGCCTACGGTGCCAGCTTCGTCGAGTGGTTCGCCGAAGAGGCCAAGCGGGTCAACGGTGAAACCCTGCCGCAGTTCGACAACAACCGCCGCCTGATGGTCTTGAAGCAGCCGATCGGCGTCTGCGCGGCCATCACGCCGTGGAACTTCCCGCTGGCGATGATCACGCGCAAGGTCG
>CAYRIT010000037.1:0-25867 GCA_964424415.1 uncultured Hydrogenophaga sp. | reverse complement strand
TGTGCTGGTCAACCGCAACGGCAACCGCTTCGAAGGCCCCGAGCTGCAGCTCAACGTCGACACCAGCCAGGGCAGCTTCCTGCAGCCGACGTTCTCGCTGCTGCAGAGCGAAGGCCATGGTGATGCCAGCCGGGTGGATTTCATCGACGCCGATCGCCTCAGCGCCCACGACGCACGCTACTCCACCTGCCCGCGCACACCGGGCGCGCAGTGGATGCCCGACTGGCTGATCCGCGCCTCACGGGTCGATCTCGACAACGCCAAGCAAGAGGGCGTTGCGGTCGGTGGTGTGCTCGAATTCCAGGGTGTGCCCATCCTGGGCGCGCCCTACCTCAGCTTCCCGCTGACCGACGCGCGCAAAAGCGGTTTCCTGCCGCCCTCCATCAACCTGGACAACATCAGCGGTCTTGAGATTTCGCTGCCGTATTACCTCAACCTAGCCCCCAACTTCGACGCCACGCTCTACCCCACGGCCATGAGCAAGCGCGGCGTGGACCTGGCCGGCGAGTTTCGTTATTTGCAGCCCCAATGGAGCGGTCAGGTGCGCGCGGCCTACATGCCCTCGGACGCGCTGCGCGACGCCAATCGCTGGGGCTACTCGATTCAGCACAAGCAGGCCCTGACCGGCACGCCCGGTCTGCGCTGGCTCGGCCTGGACGGGGCGTTCGGCGCGCGCCTGAACCTCAACCGCGTGAGCGACGACAACTACTGGCGCGACTTCCCGCGCAGCACCACCTCGCTCACCACGCGTCTGCTGGCCAGCGAAGGGGTGCTGAGCTGGGGCCGCGGCCCCTGGTCGTTCAGCGCAGGCGCCTACCGCTGGCAGACGCTGCAGGACGTGGAAGCGCCCATCATTCCGCCTTACGACCGGCTGCCATCGCTGGCGGCGCGTTATGCGCAGAACGATCTCACACTTGCCGGCCTGCGCGGCTGGGACACCGCGCTGCTCACCGAATACACCCGCTTTCGCTCCGACCGCATGCTCACCGGCCAGGCCAACGGCGAGCGCGCCCTGGCCGTCGCCGAGATCAGCCGCCGCTGGGAAACCCCGGGCTGGTACGTGAAGCCGCGCTTTCAGCTGCACACCACGCAATACCGATTCGACACCCCGCTGTCCGACGGGTCGCTCAGTGCCTCGCGTGTGGTGCCCACCGTCAGCGTCGACAGCGGTATGACGTTCGAACGCAGCGCGCGCTATTTCGGTCGGGCCTTCACCCAGACGCTGGAACCGCGGGCGTTTTTCACCTACACCCCGTTTCGCGACCAGTCGCGGTTGCCCAACTACGACTCGGGCGCCAGCGACTTCAACTTCGCCTCGATCTACGGCGAGAACGTGTTTGTCGGCAACGACCGCATCTCCGATACGCGCGCCGTCACGCTCGGCGCCAGCTCGCGCCTGCTCGACCCCGGCACCGGCGCCGAGGTGGTGCGCCTCGGTGTGGCTCAGCGCTACCTGCTGCGCGATCAGGAGGTCACGCTGCCCGGTGGCACGCCACAGCGCGAGCGCCTGAGCGATGTGTTGCTGGGCGCACGCGTGCAATGGGACCCGCGCTGGCAGACCGACGCCACGGTGCAGTTCAACCCCGACACCCGCGAGTCCACCCGCACCACGATCGGTGCACGGTACACGCCGAGCAATTTCCGCGTGCTCAATGCCGCCTACCGCCTGCAGCGGGGGGTGAGCGAGCAGGTGGACGTGGGCTGGCAGTGGCCCCTGGCCGACTTCACCGGCACACCCGCGCCGCGCGACGGTGTGCCCGGCCGCGGCCTCGGCGCGGGCCGCTGGTACAGCGTGGGCCGCGTCAACTACAGCATGCCCGACCGCAAGATCGTCGATCTGGTGGCGGGCTTCGAATACGATGCCGGCTGCTGGATCGGCCGTGTGGTGCTCGAGCGCCTGCAGGTCGGCACCACCAGCGCGAACCAACGCATTCTTTTCCAGCTCGAATTCAGTGGCTTCTCGCGCCTGGGCTCCAACCCGCTGCAGTCGCTCAAGGCCAATATTCCGCGCTACCAGTACCTGCGCGAAGAGATCAACCCCCCGAGCCGGTTCCAACAATATGACTGAACACCTTCTTTCGCGCCGTATCGTCTCGATCGCTGCGGCAGGCCTGCTGGCCTCCTCTCTGCTGTGGGCCGGCGCTCTGCATGCCCAGAGTTTGCGGCCCACCGGGCAGCTCAGCCTCAAGCCGGCGACCACCGCCACGCCCGCCAGCAGCGCACCGCGCACGGTCGACTTCATTGTCGCGCTGGTGAATTCCGAGCCCATCACCAACAGCGAGGTGCGCACCCGCCTGCTGCGCATCGAACAGCAGATCACCCAGCAGGGCTCCGCCATGCCACCGCGGGCCGAGCTCACGCGCCAGGTGCTGGAGCAGCTGGTGAGCGAGCGCACACAGATCCAGCAGGCCAAGGAGCTGGGCATCCAGGTCGACGAGGCCACGCTGGAACAGGCAGAGGAATCGATTGCGGCGCAGAACCAGATGTCGCTGGCCGATTTCCGGCGCCGGCTGGCGGCCGAGGGTGTGGACGCCAACCGCCTGCGCAGCGATCTGCGCAACCAGATTCTGGTGCAGCGGGTGCACGAACGCGAGGTGGAGAGCCGGGTGCAGGTCAGCGAGTCCGACATCGACAGCTACATCCGCGAGCAAGGTGCCAGCACCGCGCTGAGCGATCTGCAGCTCAACCTGGCCCATGTGCTGGTGCTGGTTCCGGAAGGTGTGCCTGAGGCCCGGATCAAAGAACTGCAGGCCCGCGCACAGCAAGTGGCGGACCGGGCGCGCGCCGGCGGCGATTTTGCGGCGCTGGCCCGCGAGTTTTCCGATGCGCCCGAAAAGGCCAACGGCGGTGAATTCGGCTTGCGCCCCGCCGATCGCCTGCCCGATCTGTTTGTCGATGCCACCCGCGCGCTGGGCGTGGGCGATGTCGCCGGCCCCTTGCGCAGCCCGGCCGGGTTTCACGTGCTCAAACTGCTCGAGAAGCGCCAGGCGGGATTGCCCGACGCCTTCGTGACCCAGACCCACGCCCGCCACATCCTGCTGCGCCCGACACCGCAGCTCGGTGCACAGGCGGCCACCGAACAGCTCGCCCGATACCGCCAGCAGATCCTGGCGGGCAAGGCCAGCTTCGCCGATCTGGCCCGCGAGCACAGCCAGGATGGATCGGCGTCCCAGGGCGGTGATCTGGGATGGGCCAGTCCGGGTCAGTTTGTGCCCGAGTTCGAGCAGGTGATGAACAGCCTCAAACCGGGCGAGATCTCGCAGCCGCTGGTTTCGCGTTTTGGTGTGCACCTGATCCAGGTCACCGAGCGACGCAACAAGCCGCTGACCCAGCGCGAGCAGCGCGACATGATGCGCGCGGTGCTGCGCGAGAAAAAAGGCGCCGAGGCCTTGGCGACCTGGCTGCAGGACCTGCGTGGCCGGGCCTTTGTGGAGTACCGCGAGGCACCCGCACCTTGACCATGCCACATCGGCGCCACACCACATGAAGCACGTAGCGCGCAAGCGTTTCGGTCAGCACTTCCTGACCGACGCCGCGGTCATCGGCGCCATCGTTGACGCCATCGCGCCGCTGCCCGGTGAGGCGATGGTGGAAATCGGCCCGGGCCTCGCTGCCCTCACGCAGCCCCTGGTGGAGCGGCTGGGGCACCTCACCGTGATCGAGCTGGATCGCGATCTGGCGGCGCGCCTGCGCGCGCACCCGCAGCTCGGCGTGGTCGAGGCCGACGTGCTGAAGGTGGACTTCAGCGCGCTGGCGGCCCAGATCTGTATCGAACCGAGCGGCGTCGGGCCGTCCCAGGCCGGGACGGGACCAAGAGGCACGGACTCCGACGGTGACGCGCCCTGCGAGGGGAGGCCCGCGCAGCGGCGAAGCGCGGGGGCGACACTCCGCGTTGTCGGCAATCTCCCGTACAACATCTCGACGCCCATCCTGTTCCACCTGCTCGACCACGTGGCGGTGGTGCGCGATCAGCACTTCATGCTGCAGAAGGAAGTCATCGACCGCATGGTCGCGCAGCCCGCCAGCGGCGATTACAGCCGCTTGAGCGTGATGTTGCAGTGGCGTTATGCGATGGACAACGTGCTTTTTGTGCCACCCGAGAGCTTTGACCCGCCACCGCGGGTGGACAGCGCCATTGTGCGCATGGTCCCGTTGGCCACGCCGCCCGCCATCGACTTCCCGCTCTACAGCGATCTGGTGCAGACCGCGTTCAGCCAGCGCCGAAAGATTTTGCGCAACACGCTGGGCAAGTGGCTGGACGCGCGCGCCTTCTCAGGCGCATTCGATCTGCAACGCCGCGCCGAAGAGGTGCCGGTGAGCGAATACGTGGCCCTGGCCCAGGCCGTGCAGGCATGAAAAAGCCGCTGCGGTGGCAGCGGGTTTCAAATCAGGGGTCACTCACCCAAGGATGGCGCGAAACCGATTTTCAACGGGCCCGAGACACGCAATGATCGCAGTGCCCCCAACCCGGAACGCCGCAGGCGCGGCACACGGTTGAGCCAAGTCAGGCGGCTGACAGCCAGTAGCCTGCGTTGAACGGGCTGCTCATGCGCAGCGCCATCGGGCTCACGTCGAGCAGCTTGTCGGTGGGCATGCGCTCATCGGTCTCCACCTCGATCGGCTCCTCGCCTTTGGGCGCGCGGGCGACCGAGAACGAATAGAAACAGCGGAACGGGATCTTGCGGTCGCCCCAGTAGTCGGCAGCGTCACGGAAGATGTCGAGCAGCTGCTCGCGCGCTTCCTTGTCGAACTTGGCGTGGGCCGGGATGTGCTCGAGCACGACGATGAAGCCGGTCTGCGGGCCCGACTTGTGCACCATGTCGGTCATGCAGTCGTACAGCGCGTCGAAGTTCTTGCCGAAGTGCGGCGGCAGCGTGTACTGCGCGGCGATGAGTTCAAGCACGTCCTGTTTGCTCTGCGCCTTGGCCAGGTTGGCGTACAGGAAGTGATGTCCCAGGTACTCTGCGGCGCCTTGCAGCTCTTTCACGCCATAGGCGCGAATCGACTGAACGATGTTGGGGCGTACGTTACGAAGTGGCGTGTCCATCTCCGCGTCTCTTTCTACAGTAAAGGTTAAAAGTCCAAAATCGCCACCGAGGTTCACTGCACGATCAGCCGAAAGCTGCTGTAGTGATCCTCGGTGTAAAAACATGCATCGGGTTGCCGGGGCTGCCGCCCCCCGCACACGATCCGGCGGGCGCCTCGGTGACTCAGGCCCGGGGTGGGTACCGTGTATTCGCGGTAGTAACCCCGTTGCTGGCTGGGCAGTTGGCGCTCGCGGTTGCCGAACACCGTGCCGTCTTTCTCGTACCGAAACGGGCCACCTTCGTGGATCTGCACCATCACGTCTCGCCCTTGTGCCGGCAGTCCGGTCAGTGGCACCGAAGCCACGCTCGACCCAGGCAAAACGCCGGGGTGGCCAGGGGACCTAATCTGCACCAAAAAGGTGCCTGCACCCACCGCCAACACCGCCGCCAGTGCCCAAGCACCGGCCCGGCTGGCCAATCGGTTGACGTGCCGGATCTGTTTCAGACCCATCAGATTCCCTGTTCCTGGTACGAATCCACGCGCCTTCGAAAGCCATCAAAAATTCCGGGTTTTCCCGGATTTTCTGATCCTCTCGAAGCCCGGGTTAACCCTGAATTTCCAAGGCGCGAGTGTGCACGAACCGTTGCTAAAAAGCAAGCACTTGCTGAAGTTTTAAGCAGAGGGGGTGAGCCGGTCTGCTATGCAAAGTTGGCGCTTGCTTTTCTCCTGGGTCTCAGCGTGTGGTGTTGGCCTCTGCCACGGTGAGGGCTGTCATGTTCACGATACGACGCACGGTGGCGCTGGCGGTCAAGATGTGCACCGGCTTGGCGGCCCCGAGCAGGACCGGGCCGATGGCGATGTTGCCGCCGGCCGCCGTCTTGAGCAGGTTGTAAGCGATGTTGGCCGCGTCGAGGTTGGGCAGCACCAGCAGGTTGGCGTCACCGTGCAGGGTGGAACGGGGCATCAGGGCACGACGGGCATCGGCGTCCAGCGCCACGTCGCCGTGCATCTCGCCGTCCACCTCGAGCCAGGGCGCGCGCTCGCGCAGCAGCTCCAGCGTGCGCCGCATCTTGATGGCGGTGGGCTGGTTGGAGGAGCCGAAGTTGGAGTGGGACAGCAGCGCGGCTTTTGGCGTGATGCCGAAACGCAGCATTTCCACCGCCGCCATCATGGTGATCTCGCACAGCTCGTCGGGTGCGGGGTCGTAGTTCACATGGGTGTCGACCAGAAACACCTGGCGCCCGGGCAGCATGAGGCCGTTCATGCAGGCGTAGACACCCACGCCTTGGGAGCCGTTGCCGCTGGCGCGCTTGCCAATCACCTGATCGATGTAGGCCAGGTGGTTGTGGGTGCCGCCCCAGGTGCCGCAGATCATGCCGTCGACCTCGCCCTTGTGCAGCAGCATGGTTGCAATCAGGGTCAGGCGCCGGCGCATCTCGATCTTCGCGAACTGGACGGTCACGCCCTGGCGCTCGGTGATGCGGTGGTAGGTCTGCCAGAAGTCGCGGTAACGGTGGTCCTGCTCGACGTTGACCACGTCGTAGTCCAGCCCCTCGGTCATGCGCAGACCAAACTTCTCGATGCGCTGCGCGATGATGGTCGGGCGGCCTATCAGGGTCGGCCGCGCCAGGCCTTCGTCGACCACGATCTGGCAGGCCCGCAGCACCCGCTCTTCTTCGCCCTCGGCGTAGGCCACGCGTTTGGCTTGCGCCTTTTTCGCCATCGCGTAAATCGGCTTCATGATCGTGCCCGAGGCCAGAACAAAGCTTTGCAGTTTTTCCCGGTAGGCGTCCATGTCGGTGATGGGGCGCAGCGCCACACCGCTGTCGGCGGCGGCCTGGGCCACGGCCGGAGCGATCTTCATCATCAGACGCGGGTCGAAGGGCTTGGGAATCAGGTACTCGGGACCAAAGGCCAGTTTTTCACCGGCGTAGGCCGCGGCCACCACCTCGCTCTGCTCGGCGCGCGCCAGCTCGGCGATGGCACGGACCGCGGCGACCTCCATCTCGTCGGTGATGGTGGAGGCGCCAGCGTCAAGTGCGCCCCGGAAGATGTAGGGGAAACACAGGACGTTGTTGACCTGGTTCGGGTAGTCGCTGCGGCCGGTGGCCATGATGATGTCGTTGCGCACCGCGTGGGCGTCTTCGGGCGTGATTTCGGGGTGTGGATTGGCCAGTGCAAAGATCACCGGGCGGTCCGCCATGCTCGCCACCATGGCGGGTTTGAGCACCCCGCCGGCCGACAGGCCGAGGAACACGTCGGCTCCGGCGATCACCTCGGCAAGCGTGCGGGCATCGGTTTTCTGCGCGTACCGGATCTTGTCTTCGTCCATCAGCTCGGTGCGGCCCTCGTACACCAGGCCCGCGAGGTCGGTCACGAACACGTTTTCGCGTTTCAGCCCGACCTTCAGCAGCAGATTCAGGCAGGCCAGCGCGGCGGCCCCCGCGCCGGATGCCACCAGCTTGACCTGGCCGATGTCCTTGCCGGCCACACTCAGGCCGTTGAGCATGGCCGCGGCGACCGTGATGGCTGTGCCGTGCTGGTCATCGTGGAACACCGGGATCTTCATGCGTTTGCGCAGTTCGCGCTCGACATAAAAGCAGTCTGGTGCCTTGATGTCTTCGAGGTTGATGGCGCCAAAGGTCGGCTCCAGCGAGGCGATGATTTCGACCAGTTTGACCGGGTCTTTTTCGTTGATCTCGATGTCGAACACGTCGATGCCCGAGAACTTCTTGAACAGCACGCCCTTGCCCTCCATCACCGGCTTGGCCGCCAGCGGGCCGATGTCGCCCAGACCCAGCACGGCGGTGCCGTTGGTGATGACAGCGACCAGATTGCCGCGGCTGGTGTACTTGAAGGCATTGACCGGGTCGGCCACAATTTCCTCGCAGGGCGCCGCCACGCCGGGTGAGTACGCGAGCGCCAGTTCATGCTGGTTGGTGAGCGTCTTGGTGGCAACGATGGCGACCTTGCCCGGCGTTGGGAACTCGTGGTATTCAAGGGCGGCGCGCTTCAACTCGGCGCGCTTGTTGTCCTGGATGGTGTCGCTCATGGCTGTGTCTCCTGGCGGTTTCTGCAATATGAAAATCAGTTGCGCATTATAAATATGCGACCTTCGGCGTGCGCGAACGGACGGGCGCGTCACCGGCACAACGGTGATGACATTTTCGGGGGGAATCGGATGGTGCGGAACTGCCCGCGACGGTCAGACCGTCGTCAGATGGCGCATTCGACCGGTGTGGCGTTCGCGCGCAGGTATCAGGCTGTGAACGCGGGCGCGTCAGCGCGTTCGTGCAGGTTCTGGCGCGGGTCGTCCAGCTTGATGTGGGCCACAGACGAGGCGCTGCAGCACTCGGACACCAGCGCGCGTGCGCACGATTCGCACTGACCACACTGGGTGGCCACACCGAGCTCAAGCTGGATGTCGTCAAAGCTCATGCCCGAGCGCGCCGCACGGGCGATGCTGTGGTCACTGACGCGGTGGCAAACGCAAACAATCATGGCGGGCACTCAGAGTAGCAGGTTGTGTGCGCATGATAATTGTTCGCATTCAACACCGCAAGCCCGTTTGTCGAAGCCCGCCAGGTGCCGGAGATGCTGTTGGCGATCCCACGCAGGCGTGGACTCAGCTCACCTCGCCCATCTGGCTTTGCAGGTAGTTGGGCAGGCCCACCTTGTCGACCAGTTCGAGCTGGGTTTCGAGGAAATCCACGTGTTCCTCGGTGTCATCGAGGATCTTGAGCAGCAGGTCGCGCGAGACGAAGTCGCGCACGCTCTCGCAGTGGGCGATGCCCGCCTTGATGGTGTCCTGTGCTGCGCGTTCCAGCGCCAGATCGCTGGCCAGAATTTCAGGCACGTCCTCGCCGATGTTCAGCTTGCCGAGGTCCTGCAGGTTGGGCAGGCCGTCGAGCATAAAGATGCGGTCCATCAGCCAGTCGGCGTGTTTCATCTCGCCGATGGACTCCTCGTACTCCTTCTTGGCCAGCTTGTCGAAGCCCCAGTGTTTGAGCATGCGGTAGTGCACAAAATACTGGTTGATCGCGGTCAGTTCGTTCTTGAGCTGCGCCTGCAGGTGGGTGATGGCTTGGGGATCGCCTTTCATGGGGGCTCCTGGGTAATGTGTTCCGAGCGGGATAGCCAGGTGATTGTCGCGCGATAGCAGCGTACAGGCCCACCATTGACCCGCTCGCACCGCCACCGCGCAGGCGTCTGGCAGTGGCAGCTGGTGTGCCCAGCGGGCCTGGCTGTCGAATACCGTGAGCGCATTTGCCTTCGGGGAGCCGACCAGAAAATCGCCTATCAGCCTTACCGAGCCGTGCCCGGTGTTGTCAGCTGGTGGTGTGGTGCGCGCGCTGCGCAACGGATGTGTGAACCTGAGCGCGCCCTTGAAGACAGACCACGGGCGCAGCAGGGGATCCAGTGCAAGCCGGCTTACCGCGGCGTGATCACCACCTGCGTTCGCAGGCGCCGCACATCGTCGGGACAACACAGGGCGGTGCCTGCGGTCAGCAGCGTGGCCGAGCCGGAGGCCACGCCCCAGGCGAAGGCGTCAATCAGCGGCTGGCCCTGCTGCAGCGCCCACACCATGCCACCCACAAAACTGTCCCCCGCGCCCACGCTGCTCACCACCGGCACCGCAAGGGGATCGGCGCACCACAAGCCTTCGCGTGAGGCCAGCACCGCACCCAGGTGGCCCAGCGTGAGCGCGACCACCTCGGCCGCGCCCCGGTCGACCAAACCCTGCGCCGCCGCCTGCCACGCGGCGGGTGTCTCCAGCGGCTCGTCCAGCAGCTCGCCGAGTTCGCGCAGGTTGGGCTTGACCAGGTACACGCCTTCGGCCAAGGCAGCGGTCAGCGCCGGCCCGGCCGCGTCGAGCACCAGGCGCGCGCCGCGCGCACGGCACAGGCGGGCCACGCGGGCGTAGAAATCCACCGGTACACCCGGGGGCAGGCTGCCACTGGCGACCACCCAGGCGGGGAAGGGCTGGAGACCTTCCAAGGCTTGCAGGCAGGCCTGCCATTCGGGCTCGGACAGCGTGGGTCCGGGCATCACAAAACGGTATTCGGCGCCACTGTTCAGCTCGTGCACGGTGAAACTCACCCGGGTCTCGTCGGCGATGGGCAGAAAAGTGGCTGCCAGGCCCTCGTTGACCATGCGGGTCTTGAGCCACTCGCCACTCGGCCCGCCAGCGGGGCACAGTGCGTGGCTCTGGCCACCCAGGCGCAACACCACCCGCGCCACATTGACCCCGCCGCCCCCGGCGTCGTGCAGCGTCGCGCCACAGCGCAGTTTGTGGGTCGGCACCACACGCTCGGTGTCGGTGGAGAGATCCACCGACGGGTTCATGGTCAGGCAGAGAACAGAGGCGGCGCGGTGGGTGTCGGGCATGGACCGTTTGTAACCGAGGCCGCGCAGGTTTGCGCGCAGACAGATCAGCCGCGCATCAGCGCTTCGATCTCGTCGGCCTTCACCGGCACACCGCGGCTGATGAGCTCACAGCCGGTGTCGGTGACCACCGCGTCGTCCTCGATGCGGATGCCGGTGTTCCAGAAGTGCTTGGGCACGTCGGGTGCCGGGCTCACGTACAGCCCCGGCTCGATGGTCAGCACCATGCCCGGGTGCAGGATGCGGCTGGGCCGGTCTTTGATGATCTCGCCCGACAGCGGGTCCTTGCGCTCGCTCACCGTGCCCACCTCGCCCGGCTCCACGTAGCTGCCGCAGTCGTGCACGTCCAGGCCCAGCCAGTGGCCGGTGCGGTGCATGTAGTGGCGGAAGTAATGGCGCTGCGCGATGACATCGTCGAGGTGGCCCACATCGTTTTTGTTCAACAGGCCGAGGTCGAGCATGCCTTGCGCGAGCACACGCACCGTGGCGTCGTGCGGGTCGGTGAAGCGCGCGCCCGGCTGGGTGGCCGACACCGCCGCTTCCTGGCTGGCGAGTACCAGGTTGTAGAGCTCGCGCTGGGGGCCGGTGAATGTGCCGTTGGCGGGGAAGGTGCGGGTGATGTCGCTGGCGTAACCGTCGAGCTCGCAGCCGGCGTCGATCAGCACCAGCTCACCGCTGCGCACCGGCGCGTTGTCGGCACGGTAGTGCAGCACACAGGCGTTGGCGCCGGCGGCCACGATGCTGCTGTAGGCCGGGTATTGCGAGCCGTGTCGACGAAATTCGTGCAGCAGCTCGGCGTCGAGGTGGTACTCGCGCACATCCTGACCGGCGCGCAGCATGGCGGCGCTGCGCTGCATGGCGCGGATGTGGGCCTGGGCGCTGATCTGCGCCGCGCGTTTCATGAGGCCGATCTCGTGTGCGTCTTTCACCAGCCGCATCTCGTCGAGCGGGCCGCACAGGTCGCGTTGTGCGTCGGGGCACAGCGCACCGTAGCGCACCCGGGCGCGGACCTTCTGCAGCCAGCCGTCGACCCGACCTTCCAGTCCGGCGTGGATCGCAAACGGGTACCAGACGGTGCGCCGGTTTTCCAGCAGCTTCGGCAACTGGACATCCAGCAGCTGCACCGAATGGGCCTGCTGCACACCAAGAGCCCCGGGCGCGGCCTCGGGGCCGAGCCGGTAGCCATCCCAGATTTCGCGCTCCAGGTCTTTGGGGTTGCAGAACAGCGTGCAGTCGCCTTCGGTGGTGATCACCAGCCAGGCGTTGGGTTCGGTGAAACCGGTGAGGTAGTAGAAATAGCTGTCGAAGCGGAACAGGTACTCGCTGTCGCGGTTGCGGGTGCGTTCCGGCGCGGTGGGCACGATGGCGATGCCGCCGGGGCCGAGCTGGGCGGCCAGGCGCGCGCGGCGCTCGGCGTAAAGGGCGAATGAGGTGTTGGCGTCCATGCGGATCATTGTCTGCGTTCTGTGATTTCCTCGCCGCGCCACCGGCTTGCGACGCGGCTGTCCTCGGGGCAGCCACGGAACCCGCACGATCGGGTCGCAGGCTGCGCCCCCTTCAGGCGGGTGACGCCGCGGGCGGCGCGGGGGAATGGTTCAGTTCGCTCAGGCGTTCCGGTGTGCCCACGTCGGTCCAGCGGCCGGTGTAGAGCTCGGCGCTCACCAGGCCCGCGTTCATGGCGGCGCGCAGCAGCGGGGCCAGCGGCTCGGCCGTGCCTTGTGGGTTGCCGGGCAGGATCTCGCTCCAGGGCGACTCGAACAGCGCGCGGCGGTACAGGCCGATGGTGCTGTAAGTGAAGCGCTCGTCGGCCTGGCTCAGCGCAAGTCCTTCGGGGCTCAGACCGAAGTCGCCACGCGGGTTGTGGACGGGGTTGGGCACCAGCCAGATGTGGGCCAGCAGGCCGCTGGCGGTGAAGCGGTCCACGCTGGCCTGGGTGAAGGTGAAATCGGGGGCGTACACATCGCCCGCGAGCACCCAGAACACATCGCCCAGCAAGGGCAGCGCGCGCGCGATACCGCCCGCGGTCTCCAGCGCGTAGCCAAATTCCTGGCCTTCGTGGGAAAACACCAGTTCGGCCTGCGGGTGCAGCGCCGACCATGCGCCCAGCCGCTCGGTGATCTGCTCGCCGAGCCAGGCGGTGTTGACCAGCACGCGGTGAAACCCGCTCGCCTGCAGCGCGTCCATCGGCCACAACATCAGCGGCTTGCCATGGACCGGCAACAAGGGCTTTGGGGTGTGATCGGTCAGGGGCCGCATGCGATTCCCACGGCCGGCGGCCAGGACCATGGCAGGAACGGTGGGGTGCTGCGGTGTGGGCATGATGGGTGTGTGTGGTGGCAGACAAGACCGGGCAAACGGGCAAGCCAATCACTATATCGGGCGCACCTGCCAGCAACCGCAGGCGCCTGCGGGCAGGGCGTTCGATGTGGGCCCCACGCACTGGCTCCGGACTGGCGTTGTCATGACCGTTGCCGCTCGGGGCACGGTGCTGCCCAGTCGCTCGATGGGGTCGGCTGGCCCGGGTCGGTAAAATCCGAGGCTTCGCGTACCACCGCAACCTCCAGCCCTCCCCCTATGTCCGAAGCCACCTCCCCCGTTGTCAACGCGGCCGCTGCCGTCACGCCCCAGACCCAGGCCAACGCCATCCGCGCCCTGGCGATGGACGCGGTGCAGGCGGCCAACTCCGGCCACCCGGGCGCGCCCATGGGCATGGCCGACATGGCGGTGGCGCTGTGGGGCCGGCATCTGCACCACAACCCGAGCAACCCCGCCTGGGCCAACCGCGACCGCTTTGTGCTGTCCAACGGCCACGGCTCCATGCTGATCTACGCGCTGCTGCACCTCACCGGCTACAAGCTGTCGATCGAGGAGTTGAAGAACTTCCGCCAGCTCGGCAGCAAGACCGCTGGCCACCCCGAGGTGGGCCACACGCCGGGCGTGGAAACCACCACCGGACCGCTGGGCCAGGGCATCACCAACGCGGTGGGCATGGCACTGGCCGAGAAGCTGCTGGCGGCCGAGTTCAACCGCCCGGGTCACACCATCGTGGATCACCACACCTATGTGTTCCTGGGTGACGGCTGCCTGATGGAGGGCATCAGCCACGAGGCCTGCGCCCTGGCCGGTGCCTGGAAGCTCAACAAGCTGGTCGCGCTGTACGACGACAACGGCATTTCGATCGACGGCCAGGTCACCCCCTGGTTCATCGACAACACCGCGCTGCGTTTCGCCGCCTACGGCTGGAACGTGATCGGCCCGATCGACGGCCACGACGTGGACGCGGTGGACCGCGCGATCGCCGACGCCAAGAACAAGGCCGACGCGCCCACGCTCATCCTGTGCAGGACGGCCATCGGCAAAGGCAGCCCGAACCGCGCCAACACCGCCAAGGCCCACGGCGAGCCGCTGGGCGCCGAAGAAATCCAGCTCACCCGCGAAGCCCTGGGCTGGAGCCACGCGCCGTTCAAGATCCCGAAAGACGTGTACGCAGCCTGGGACGCCAAGGCCGCCGGCAAGGCACAGGAAGCGGCCTGGAACGAGGTCTTTTCGACCTACAAAAAAGCCTTCCCGGCCGAGGCCAGAGAGTTTGTGCGCCGCATGAAGGGCGAGCTGCCCAAATCGTTTCACCAGGTCGCGGTGGACACGGTGCTCGCCGCCCACACCAAGGCCGAGACCGTGGCCAGCCGAAAGGCCAGCCAGATTGCGTTGGAAGCCTTCACCGCCGCCCTGCCCGAGATGCTCGGCGGTTCGGCCGACCTGACCGGCTCCAACCTCACCAACACCAAGAGCACACCCGCGCTGCGTGTGAATCTGGCCGGTGATGTGGTGAAGACACCCGAAGGCCAGATCGGTCGCCACATCAACTACGGTGTGCGCGAGTTCGGCATGGCTGCGATCATGAACGGCGTGGCACTGCACGGCGGCTACATCCCCTACGGCGGCACCTTCCTCACCTTCTCGGACTACAGCCGCAACGCCATCCGCATGGCCGCGTTGATGAAGCAGCGTGTGATCCACGTGTTCACACACGACTCCATCGGCCTGGGCGAAGACGGCCCCACGCACCAGTCGGTCGAACACGCGGCCAGCCTGCGCCTGATCCCCAACCTCGATGTCTGGCGCCCGGGCGACACGGCCGAGACCGCCGTGGCCTGGGCGGTCGCGCTGCAAAACGCAAACAAACCCACCGCCCTGCTGCTGAGCCGCCAGAACCTGCCCTACGCACCCAAGCAGGACCTGGGCGATATCAGCCGCGGGGCCTACGTGCTGGCCGAGCCGGCCGAGGTGGGCCTGAAGAAAAAAGCGCAGGCCGTGATCATCGCCACCGGCTCCGAGGTACAGCTCGCGCTCAAGGCGCAGGAACTGCTGGCCAAAGAACACAAGATTGCTGTGCGCGTGGTCTCCATGCCCAGCACCACCACCTTCGATCGCCAGGACGCCGACTACAAGGCCGGTGTGTTGCCCAAAGGCCTGCCGCGCATCGCGGTGGAAATGGGCTCCACCGACGGCTGGTGGAAATACGGCGTGGCCGCCGTGGTCGGCCTCGACACCTACGGCGAGTCGGCGCCCGCGCCGGTGCTGTTCCAGCACTTCGGCTTCACGCCTGCCAATGTGGCCAACACGGTGCGCGCCGTGCTGGCGAAGTAAGCGGTTTTTTCAACCTTCAGGAGTACAGGACATGACCATCAAGATCGGCATCAACGGCTTCGGCCGTATCGGGCGCAACGTGCTGCGCAGTGCGATTCAGAACTTTTCCGACATCGAAGTGGTTGCCATCAACGACCTGCTCGAGCCCGACTACCTGGCCTACATGCTCCAGTACGACTCGGTGCACGGCCGTTTCAAGGGCACGGTCAAGGTCGAGGGCGGCAACATCGTGGTCAACGGCAAGACCATTCGCCTCACGCAAGAGCGCGACCCGGCCAACCTGAAGTGGAACGAAGTCGGTGCCGACATCGTGATCGAGTCCACCGGGCTGTTTCTTGACAAGGCCTCGGCCCAGAAACACCTGGACGCCGGTGCCAAGAAGGTGATTCTGTCGGCCCCGTCCAAAGACGACACCCCCATGTTTGTCTTCGGTGTCAACGACAAGACCTACGCCGGCCAGGCCATCATCTCCAACGCCAGCTGCACCACCAACTGCCTGGCGCCCGTGGCCAAGGTGCTGAACGACAAATGGGGCATCAAGCGCGGCCTGATGACCACGGTGCACGCCGCCACCGCCACCCAGAAAACGGTGGACGGCCCGAGCAACAAGGACTGGCGTGGCGGCCGCGGCATTCTGGAGAACATCATCCCCAGCAGCACCGGCGCGGCCAAGGCGGTGGGTGTGGTGATTCCCGAGCTCAACAAAAAGCTCACCGGCATGAGCTTCCGTGTCCCGACCTCCGATGTGTCGGTGGTCGACCTCACGGTTGAACTGAACAAGGAAGCCACGTACGCCGAGATCTGCGCCGAAATGAAAGCACAGAGCGAGGGCGCCTTGAAAGGTGTGCTCGGTTACACGACCGACAAGGTGGTGGCCACCGACTTCCGTGGTGAGACCTGCACCAGCGTGTTCGACGCTGACGCCGGCATTGCACTCGACAGCACCTTCGTCAAGGTCGTGACCTGGTACGACAACGAGTGGGGTTACTCCAACAAGTGCCTGGAGATGGTGCGCGTGATCGCGAAGTAAGCGCGGCTGTTGCGAATCCAGAAGGCGCCCACGGGCGCCTTTTTTGTTGGGTGCGCGCCTGACTTGTCGCGCAAGCGCGACGGTGCCGATGCGGGTTGGGTACCGGTATCCCCCGTGGATGTGACTTCTTCCCCTCGGTTCGGCAGCCAGACGCACGGGAAGGCACAACAGGGTGTTACAAGATGTGATGTCCTGCCGAATGACGCGTGTATCGTACCGAATCGCCTCCTGGGTGCTGGGCTTTGTGGTGTGCGTCGCTGGTGCGTCGGCCGGGGCGCAGGCGCTGCCCGACCGGGGCGCGGTGCCCGGACTGCTGATCGGCTTCAAGCCCGGTGTGATCGGCGCACCGGAAGCCGATGACGTGCAGGGTCCCCGTGGACGCGAGGGCACAACCGGGCAGGCACGTGCGCGACGCGCGGCGCTGGAGGGGCGGGCGCGGGCGGCGCGCGTCGCACGCGAGGCCGGTGTGGCGGTGCCGCGCATCCCGGCGGCGGGTGACGGCCGGCGCATCGCCCTGGAACGCCCGCTGTCCGGGCAGGCGCTGGATGACGCGATGCGCCGCGTGCGCCTGCACCCCGACGTGGCCTGGGTCGAGCCCGATGTGCTGGTCCCTTTGCAGCAGGCGACACCGGTGGTGCCCGACGACTCGCTGTTTATCCAGCAGTGGCACCTGCAGGCGCCTGACGCGAGCCAGCCTGTGGCGCTGAATCTGCCCGCAGCCTGGGCCCGCCAGACCGGTGCCGTGGCGCCTGGCAGCGCAGCTGTGGTGGTGGCGGTGGTGGACAGCGGTGTGCGCCTGGACCACCCCGACCTCGCAGGCCGGCTGCTGCCTGGCTACGACCTGGTCCGCGAACCAGACATCGCCAACGATGGCGACGGCCGAGATGGCGATGCCAGCGATCCGGGCGACTGGGTACACGCAGACGATCTCCAGCGGCCGGTGTTCGCCGGCTGCAGCACCAGCGACAGCTCCTGGCACGGCACCTTCATCGCGGGCCAGATCGCCGCGGCCACCAACAACGCGGCCGGTATCGCCGGGCTGAGCTGGGGTGCCCAGGTGTTGCCGGTGCGGGTCTCGGGCAAGTGTGGCGCGCGCCTGTCGGACCTGCTGGAGGGCCTTCTCTGGGCGGCGGGCCTGCCGGTGGAGGGTGTACCGGACAACCCGAATCCGGCGCGTGTCATCAACCTGAGTTTTGGTGGCGACACCGCCTGCTCCCCGGCTTACCAGGAGACGATCGACGCGGTGACCAAAGCCGGCACCCTGGTGGTGGTGGCCGCGGGCAACGGGTCGGGGGCGTTGAAGCGCCCCGCCGACTGCCAGCGTGTGATGGCGGTGGCCTCGGTGCAGCGCGACGGCGCCAAGGCCGCGTACTCCAGATTTGGCCCGGGCGTGGCACTCGCCGCGCCAGGGGGCTCCGGGTGGCAGGGCGATGGGTTGACCGAGATCACCTCGCTGGACAACAGTGGCCTCACACACCCGTTGGACAACACCATCGGTCTCAAACAGGGCACCAGCTTCGCGGCACCGCAGGCCGTCGGGGTGGCCAGTCTGATGCTCGCGGTCAACCCGGCGCTGACGCCGGCCCAGCTGATCGAGCGCATGCAGGCAGCTGCGCGGCCGCATGTTGTGGACACGGGAGTCTCCTTGCCGATCTGCAGCGCATCAAACCCTAGCGACTGCCTCTGCACCACCGACACCTGTGGCGCAGGTCTGCTCGACGCCGAACGTTCGGTTCAGCTGGCCAGCGGCCCGGCCGCCCTGATCGACACCCGCCCCGTGGTCCTGCCCGGCGCGCTGATCACACTCGACGCTAGTCGAAGTGCAGCCGTGCCAGGCGCGACCATCACGGGCTTTGTCTGGCTGCAGGTGGATGGGCCGGCCGTCACGCTGTCTGCTTCAGATCAGCCGGTGGTGACGGCGCAGCTGCCGACCGGCGAAGCCAGTTACCGGTTCCGTCTCACGGTGACGGACAGCGATGGCCAGACCGGGCAGAGCGAGGTCACCGTGGTGGCGTCCGTGCAGACCGGGGGCGGTGGTGGCTCGAGTGGCTGGGCCTGGGGCGCGGCCCTCTGGGTCTGGGTGCTGGCCATCGGCTCCGCGGTGCGCCGCCAGCGCCACCCTGGCTGAAGCCGCAACGGCGGTCGCGTCCGGCGGGTGTGGGCCCGGTTCAGCCGCTCGCGTCAGTCACAAGCCTGCAGCGTTTTGCCCGCCAGTGGTGCGCCCAGCTTGGCCACCGCGGCGCGCTGCGCCTGCGTGGCGGCGGGCAGGCGCAGCGTGAAGTTGAGGGACTCGGCGCGCTCCTGCGCCACGCGCGCGGTGCGCACGCCGTCGCGCACCACCTTTTGCAGCGCCTGCTGCGCCGCGGCTTCGCTGGAGAAGGTGCCGAGTGCCAGGCCGGGCGCCAGGCCGGGCGCCGAGACGGCCCGGAAATCCACCTTGAGCTCACGCAGTTCAACCCGCTTGCGCTCCAGCTGTTCGGCGTTGTCGTAGCGACCCATGTAGACGATCCAGCGGCCGTTGCTGCGGCTTTCCACCAGTTGCCAACCACTGACGGGCAAGCCCAGATCCGGCAGCGCTGCGCGCAAGCGTTCGGCCTGCGTCTCGGTGAAAGGGCCTGCCTGCCAGCAGGCGCGCGCGGGCTCGGCGGCCGCGGTGGGCTGCGCAACCGGCGCGGGTGAGGGCTCAGGGGCGGCTTCTGGTGGTTCTGGCGCGATTTCGTTGACCGGTGTGTCGGATTCGGCGGGAGTGGGTACCGCCGGCGCGGGTGGCGGCAGCGGATCGTTTTGCCCATTGAGCAGCCGCTGCCACTCGGGTTGGATCTGGCCTTTCAGGCGTTCGGGCTCGCGTTCCACCGCCGGCGCCAGGCCCAGCGGCGCCAGGTGGCCCTGGGTCCACAAAAAGTAGCCCGTGTTGGCCAGCAGCAGGAGCGCGACGACCCATCTCAACATGGACGCACGCTCACTTCCGCACTGCTGACCACCCGACAGCCCGCCTCGGTCTGCACCCGCAGCGCCCCGGTGTCGTCCACGCCGTCGGCGCGCCCGCGGCTGCCGTCGGACAGCGTCAGTTCTTGCCCCCTCAGTGCATCGCGCGCCTGGAAACGCTGGGCGAAGGCGGCAAAGCCCTCGGCCTCGAACCGGAGCACATCGCGCACCAGCGCCGGTGCCACCGCGGCCAGTGTCTCGCCCGCGGTCTGCCCGACACAGATTTCCGCCAGGCCCGCCGCGGGCACCGGCGGCGCTGCGCCGCCACCGGCGACCACCACGGCCGCAGCCTCGGGCCGGGCGATGTTGATGCCCACGCCAATCACCACCATCCGAGGGCGCTGTGTGCCCTCGCCGTGGTGGGCGGTCTCCACCAGAATGCCGCCGAGCTTGCGCCCGTGCAGCCACAGATCATTCGGCCACTTGAGTTGCACCTCGGGGTGCAGGCTCTCAGCCAGGCTCACACCGACCGCGAGCGACAGGCCCGACCAGTGCGCCGGCGCCAGCGGCAACGCCAGCGAAAAGGTGAGCGACTGGCCGGGCTGGCTGTGCCAGCCTTTGCCCATGCGTCCGCGGCCTGCGGTCTGTTCGTCGGCGGCCAGCAGCACCGGCTCGATGCCACTGGCGGCGCGCGCGCGGCGCATCAGCTCGCTGTTGGTCGAGTCCACACGGGGCAGCAGCTCCACCGTGAAGCCCGGCAGCAGCGGCTCGATGGCCTGCCAGAGGTCTTCGAGGTGCGGGCTGAGCGGGTTGCTGCGCATGGGGGGCGTCAGGCCGGAGTGGCCTTCTTGCCTTTTCCCTTGGCGGCGGTTTTGCGTGGCTTGCGTGGCGCCTTTTTCTGCGGCGCCAGCAGTGTGCCGCGGCAGCTCTTGGCGCCACACCAGCAGGGGTACTGCCGGAGCAGCTCGGGGGTGTGGGGTTCGTCGATCACCAGCCCGTAATCGTAGAAAAGTTCTTCGCCCGCGGCGATGTTGCGCAGGGCGCGGATGAAGACGCGTCCCGCATCCACTTCGGACTCGCAGTTGGGTGCACAGCTGTGGTTGATCCAGCGCGAGGAGTTGCCGCCGAACTTGGCGTCGATCACATGGTCTTCGTCGATGTGGAAATAGAAGGTGTGGTTCGGGTCCTCGGGATCGTGCGGGTGGCGGCGCAGCGCCTCGTCCCAGCCGATCACCTCGCCGCGGTACTCGATCAGCGTTTCGCCCTCGGCCAGATCGACCGCCGCATACACACCTTTGCCGTGCACCCCCGAGCGCCGGGTCTGGATGCGGCGCCCGCCGGTGGCGGTCGCTGAAGGGTTCTGGCCTTTTTTCACGCGGGGAAATTTTGGTAAGGTTGTTTCATGCAGGTGCGCGTGTGAGAGCGCGCGCCCATGTGCGCGTGTGCATACGCGCGAGCCAACCGATTGTAGATATGAAAAACGAAGGTTCAGCCAAAACGCTGGTCATCGCCGAGAAGCCGTCCGTGGCCCAGGACATCGTGCGTGCGCTCACGCCGGTGGCCGGCAAGTTCGACAAGCACGAGGACCACTTCGAGAACGAGCGGTACGTTGTCACCTCGGCCGTCGGCCATCTGGTGGAGATCGCCGCGCCCGAGCAGTTCGACGTGAAGCGCGGCAAATGGAGCTTTGCCCACCTGCCGGTGTTGCCGCCCTATTTCGACCTCAAGCCCATCGACAAGACCAAATCGCGACTCTCGGCCGTGGTGAAACAGGCCAAGCGCAAGGACGTGGGACGGCTCATCAACGCCTGTGACGCGGGCCGCGAGGGTGAGCTGATCTTTCGCCTGATCGAGCAGTACGCGGGTGGCCTGAAAAACGGCAGCTACCAGAGCCTGGGCAAACCGGTGCAGCGCCTGTGGCTTCAATCGATGACGCCCGCGGCGATCCGCGACGGGTTCGATAACCTCAAGAGCGACGAGCAGATGCAGGGCCTGGCCGACGCAGCACGCAGCCGCTCCGAGGCCGACTGGATGGTGGGTATCAACGGCACGCGCGCCATGACCGCATTCAACTCGCGCGACGGCGGCTTCTTCCTGACCACGGTCGGGCGGGTGCAGACGCCCACGCTGTCCATCGTGGTCGAGCGCGAGGAAAAAATTCGTGCCCACAGAAGCCGCGATTACTGGGAGATCCACGGCGCGTTCCTGGCCGACGCCGGCGAGTACCCGGGCAAATGGTTCGATCCCAGCTTCAAGAAACCCAGCGGTGATGATGCCGACGCCGAACTCAGGGCCGACCGCGTCTGGAGCCAGCGCGAGGCGGTGGCGATTGCCGAGGCGGTGCGTGGCAAGGCCTGCAGCGTCAAGGAAGAAAGCAAGCCCACCACCCAGGCCAGCGGCCTGTTGTACGACCTGACCAGCCTGCAGCGCGAGGCCAACGGCCGTTTCGGCTTCTCCGCCAAAACCACGCTGCAACTGGCGCAAAGCCTGTACGAACGCCACAAGGCGCTGACCTACCCGCGTACCGACTCGCGCGCCCTGCCCGAAGACTACCTGCCGACCGTCAAGCAGACCTTCGAGATGCTGGCCGACAGCGGCATGAAGCACCTGGCACCCCACGCGCTCACCGCGCTCAACAACGGCTACATCCGGCCCACGAAGCGCGTGTTCGACAACAGCAAGGTGTCGGACCACTTCGCCATCATCCCCACGCTGCAGGCGCCCAGCGCCTTGAGTGATGCCGAGCAGAAACTCTACGATCTGGTGGTGCGGCGCTTTCTGGCGGTGTTCTTCCCGTCCGCAGAATTCATGGTCACGACGCGCATCACGTCTTCTGTGGGGCACCATTTCAAGACCGAAGGCAAGGTGCTGGTCAAGCCCGGCTGGATGGCCGTCTACGGCAAGGAGGCCGCCGAGGACGTGGCCGATGCCAAAGAGGGCGACAAAGGCCAGAACCTGGTGCCGGTGCGGGAGGGTGAGACGGTGCGCGCGGAAAGCGTGGAGCCCAAGGGCCTGAAAACCAAGCCGCCGGCACGTTATTCGGAAGCCACGCTGCTCGGCGCCATGGAGGGTGCGGGCAAGCTGGTCGACGACGACGAGCTGCGCGAGGCCATGCAGGAAAAAGGCCTGGGCACGCCGGCCACGCGCGCGGCCATCATCGAAGGTCTGCTGACCGAAAAATACATGCTGCGCGAAGGCCGCGAGATGATCCCGACGGCCAAGGCCTTCCAGCTCATGACGCTGCTGCGCGGACTGGGTGTGGAAGAGCTGTCCAAGGCCGAACTCACCGGCGAGTGGGAATACAAACTCTCGCAGATGGAGCAGGGCAAGCTCAGCCGCTCCACCTTCATGGCGCAGATTGCCGCCATGACCGAGCGCATGGTGAAAAAGGCCAAGGAATACGACCGCGACACCATCCCCGGCAACTACACCACGCTGGCCACACCCTGCCCCAATTGCGGCGGTGTGGTGAAAGAAAATTACCGGCGCTACAGCTGCGTGGGCAAGGACGGCGCCAGCGAAGGCTGCGGCTTCTCGTTCGGCAAATCGCCCGCCGGCCGCACCTTCGAGCCGGAAGAGGCCGAACAGCTGCTGGCGACCAAACACGTCGGTCCGCTGGAGGGTTTCCGCTCCAAGGCCGGCTGGCCTTTTGTGGCCGAGATCGTCATCAAGTTCAACGAAGAGGACAAGAACTGGAAGCTCGAATTCGACTTCGGCGACGACAAGAAGAACGAGGAAACCGGCGAGCTGGTGGACTTCGGTGCGGCCGAGTCGCTGGGCGCCTGTCCCAAGTGCGGCGGCGCGGTGTTCGAGCACGGCAGCAACTACGTCTGCAGCAAGTCGGTGCCGACCGAGGCGCAGCCCACACCGAGCTGCGATTTCAAGAGCGGCAAGATCATCCTGCAGCAGCCGGTCGCGCGCGAGCAGATGAGCAAGCTGCTCGAGACGGGCAAGACGGATCTGCTCGACAAGTTTGTCTCCATGCGCACACGCCGTGCCTTCAAGGCCTTCCTGGCCTGGGACAAGGAGGCCGGCAAGGTGAACTTCGAGTTCGAACCACGCACATCGAAGTTCCCGCCACGCAAGACCGCGGCCGGCGCACCCGCCAAAACGGCTGCGGCCAAGAAAGTTGCGCCCGCCAAGAAGGCCGCAGCCAAAAAAACCGCGGCCGCCAAAACGCCCAAAGCGCCACGCAAGACCACTGCAGCCAGCGGCAAGCAGCCCAGTGCCGCCCTGGTTGCGGTGATCGGCGAAGGCCTGGTCTCGCGCCCGGAGGTGACCAAAAAGCTCTGGGATTACATCAAAGCCCAGGGCCTGCAAGACACGGCCGACAAGCGCAAGATCAACGCCGACGCCAAGCTTCAAGCCGTGTTCGGCAAGCCGCAGGTGACGATGTTCGAGATCGCCAAGCTGATCGGCCCACACCTGACGTGAAGAGCCCCCACGTTCCGCCGCTGCGCGGGTCGCTGCCCCCCAGGTGGGCTGAACCGGCTTGGGGTGGCCCGGTGCCGGTTCTGCCCCCATCCATCTAACCAGGAGACCCCATCATGAATCTGAAGCTTTTTTTCGCCCCCGGCGCCTGCTCCTTCGTGCCCCACGCCATGCTGGAAATCGCCGGTGTCAACTTCGAACCATCGATGGTCAAGCTGCACAAGGGCGAGCAGCGCACCGCCGACTACCTGGCGCTGAACCCGCACGGCCAGGTGCCGGTGCTGGTGGACGATGGCGTGGCGATCACGCAGATCGTCGCCATCCTGCTGCATCTCGACGCCAAACTGCCGCAGGCCCACGTCCTGCCGGCCTCGGGCATGGCGCGCACCCACGCGCTGTCGTTGCTGGCCTGGATGAACAACACGGTGCATCCCACGTTCACGCATTTCTTCATGCCGCAGAAATTCAGCGACAACGAGGCGGCGCAGCAAGCCATGCGCGCGTTTGCCGTGCCGCGCTACCGCGAGTGTCTGCAAGAGATCGAGGCGCTGGCCGCCAAGGCCTCGCCCTGGCTGTCCGGTGAACACCCGAGCGCGCTGGACGCCTATGCGCTGACCCTGCTGCGCTGGGGTGGCTACGCCGGTATCGACCCCGCCAGCCTGCCCGCCACCTGGGACCTGGCGCAGCGTTTTGCCGCGCTGCCCGGGGTGGCGCCGGTGGTGGAGCGCGAGCGGCTGGAGCTCAACGTCTACAAGCCGGCCTGAGGCTAAGCGCGGCCCGCGCACCGCGTCTCACTCCGATGCCGTCGTTCTTGGCTCAAAGCGCACCGACACCCGCAGCCCGCGTTTGACACGATCGGGGTAGGCGTCTTCCATGGAGACGGTCGCTCCGTGTTGCTGCGCGATCTCCTGCACGATCGCCAGCCCCAGACCGGAGCCGTCGACGTTGGTGCCCAGCGCGCGGTAGAACGGCTGCATCACCAGCTCGCGTTCGCCCTCGGGGATGCCGGGGCCGTCGTCCTCCACCTGCAGAATCTGCACGCCGCTGAAGCGATCGGCCAGCACCCGCGCGGTGACCACGCCGCCGTGGCCTGAATAGTGGATGGCGTTGTCCACCAGGTTGCGCGCCATCTCGTGCAGCAGGGTCGGGTTGCCGTCCATGATGCAGGCCTCGGGCATGGTGCCGGGGCCTTCAAACCCGAGGTCGATGCCGTGTTCCAGCGCCCGCGGCACCGAGTCCTGCACCACCTCGGTGACCAGCCGCGCCAGGTCGATGCGCGCGCTGGGCAGGGTGCGGCCGGTGGTTTCTGCGCGGGCCAGCGCCAGCAGCTGGTTGACCGTGTGGGTGGCGCGGGTGCTGGCGCGGGCGATCTGCTGCAGCGAGCCACGAATCTCCATCGGATCGGTTTCGCGCTGCGCCAGATCGGCCTGCATGCGCAGGCCCGCGAGCGGGGTCTTGAGCTGGTGCGCGGCATCGGCCAGAAAGCGCTTCTGGGCGCCGAGCGAGACCTTGAGGCGGGTCAGCAGATCGTTGATCGACGACACCAGTGGCGCGACTTCCTGGGGGATGAACGATTCCTCGATCGGGCTCAGGTCGTCCGGCTTGCGCGCGCGGATGCGCCGCTCCAGCTCGTTGAGCGGGCGGATGCCGCGCACCAGCGCCAGCCAGACCAGCAGCACCGCCAGCGGCAGGATGACAAACTGCGGCACCATCACGCCCTTGATGATTTCGGTGGCCAGTGTGGAGCGCTTGCCCTTGGTCTCGGCCACCTGCATCAGCACCAGGCGCCGCGGGTCGCTGTGGCGCGCCAGCCAGGTGTAGGCGACCCGCACCTCGTCGCCCCGCACCACGTCGTCGCGCAGCAGCACACGGCCGGGCTCGGGGGTTTCGTTGTCGCGCGGCAGCGGGAAATCGACCTCGCCGCTGAGCAGCTCGCCGCGGGGGTCCACCAGCTGGTAATAAACGAGATCGCTGTCGTCGGCGCGCAGCAGATCGCGCGCCTGCGGCGTGAGGTTGAAGCTCACCACATCGTCGCGTGCCACCACAAACTGGGTCAGCGCCAGCAGGTTGAACTCCAGTGCGCGGTCAAACGGCTTGCTGGCAATGCCTTGTGCAACAAACCAGGTCAGCGCCAGCGACAGCGGCCACAGCAGCAGCAGCGGCGTGAGCATCCAGTCCAGGATTTCGCCGAACAGGCTGCGCTGCTCGCGCTGGAACAGCCCGAACGACATCGGCCCGCTGCCGAGTGTTTCGGCATCGGTGGGGCCGCGAGGGGTCAAATCTTCTCCAGGCAGTAGCCCAGGCCCCGCACCGTCGCGATCCGGATCGGGCCCTTCTCGATCTTCTTGCGCAGGCGGTGGATGTAAACCTCGATGGCGTTGTTGCTCACCTCTTCGCCCCATTCGCACAGGCGCTCGACCA
>CAYRIT010000036.1:23298-26987 GCA_964424415.1 uncultured Hydrogenophaga sp. | reverse complement strand
GGCTCGGGTACGCGCGGCGTTGAATACTCTTTGGCGATCTTTATCCCAATTTGAGGGAAATTATCCAGATCAACGGGTTGGCCCGACGTTTCGTCGCGGTAGTGAACGGGTACCGCGCCGGCCACATCGGCGTGGGCCATCATGACTTCGCGCGCACGGTCGTCCTGGCTGATCAGGTACATCACAGTCCACTGCGGCAGCGGGCCAATTTCGGGGCGGCCGCCGGTGGTACCAAATGCGGCGGTGAGCAGCAGGTTGGCCATGGGGCCCAAGGCGGCCTGTTCGGTGCGCTTCTGGTTCAGTGATGCGTATCGGCTGGCCAGCGTGGTTTCGGGAATTCTGAGCGACAGGTCGTAATTCCACACCGCTTTGCTCGCCATGAAATACGGCATGTTGTGGCGCACGCGCATCTGGGGCGCAGAGCCGCTGCCGCTCCACACCACCTTGTGCCAACGGGCGTGGTGGTAGTGGGTGAACTTGGGCTGGCTGTGCAACGTGGCGCCATTTCGCTTGACCACCATGGAATAGGTGATGTTGCCGGGGGCAGCGGTCCAGGTGCGGGTGTTTTCCATCACCACATCGGTGCGGATGCGGGCGCCGCCGTCCACCAGCCGGGTGTGGAAACGGGCGCTCAGATGGGGGTGGCGGATGCCCGAGGTCTTGTCTTTGAAATCGGTGACAACGGTGTATTCGGAAGCCACCGCGCCGCTCAGGCGGCGGCCGCTGCTGCTGGCGATCTGGGCCACAAGCTGGGCTTGGGGCTTGGCCACCAGGGTGGCGGTGACGTTGCCATTGGCATCAAATACCTGGGTTTCCACCTCCAGGTTCCAGTCGGGGTTGGCCGGCACGGCCGGGGCGGACGTGGTTTTGGCGCCAGCGTAGAGGTTGACGATCTTGGTCTGGCCAGCCGCGAGGTTGCTGAGCTGGGCGCTCACCACGGCGAAACGGGTGGAACCGTCGCGGTGGGAGGAGGTCTCGTCGGTCTGCACCGGCACGGCCACGCCGTCGACCTTGGCAATCAGGCCCTGGGTGCTGGCCTTCCAGTCACCGGCCTTGAAGGGCTGACCAAAGGTGACGGGCACGCTGGCTTGCGCAGCGCTGCCGGTGGAGGTGATTTCCACACAGGTGATGGCGCCGGCATCGCAGTTGAAGGGGTTCACCGGAATGGCGGGCGGCGCAGGCGGGTTGGTGGTCTGGTCCGGGTTCGATGGGGTCTGGGTATTGCCACCGTTGCCCGTGTTGGCGCCCGCGGTCGTGTCTGTGTTGTTGGTGGTTCCGGTGTCCGTCTCGGCTGCAGTGCCTGCGTTGTTGGTTTCCGGGTTGCGGGAGGTGGTGGTGTTGTTGGTTGAGCCGGTGGTGATCTGCGGCAACTCGGCGCCAGACGAACTGGAGATGAGCGAACCGCCCGTGTCGGCGCCACCGCCGCAGGCGCTGAGCGCCACGACGGCCGTCAGGGCGGCAAGCCGGTGTGTGGTGGTCAACACTTGCTTTGCCGTGCGGGTTTGAGCTGTGGTGGGTTTCATGTCAATCATTCAAAAAATCGCGGGCAAATCGGGATGCGGAGGCTGGTATGGCGCGCGAAACGCGGGCTGGTGTTGGTTTTGTCGGTGTCAATGGCTGAGGACTTTAGGTCGTGAAAAAATGCCGAAAGCACCGTGCAAGACGGGATGTTTCTGGCGGGCGACCAGTGGCAAGTGCAAAAAATGAATGGTCAAAATCGCGTCGCGAGTGGCGAATGGCCTTACATGTCGTCACAAATCGCACAAAATCGCGCATTTTTAAAAGTTTGGGAAACGGTGGGGGGGGGCGACGCGCACGGTTCATGTGAGGCGGCTTGCCTGCAGCGAGGCAAGCTGTTCGGATGGCGAGGAACAAGGGGCGGTTGAGGCGCGCAGCGGGACGGCTGGCGGAAAAGACTGAGCGGGGCTGTTCGGGAGACGAGATTGTGGTGGTGGGCCGAAGGCGTTTTGCCTTGCGGCGCCGTAACAGAGTGAAAGTTGAAGCGGTTTCCGGGTTTCGAATCTGCCTCGGCGCAGCAGAGGCGCGCGGGCTGCCGAGCCCTGTATTTCTGCGGTGTTGAGCGTTGACCGGGCGTGGGTTTCAAGGTGTCCGGGTTGGACACCGCTTGAAACCTGGCCTTACATGCCGAGCAGGTTTGGGGCCGTTCGGGCGCCTGCGGTGCCTTGATGGCCGCTCATGCCGTGATCACACAGAGCGTTGCGGTACCCAGCGCAGGCTCTGAGGTGGATTTGGCGGCCGTTGCTCAATAGCGCACAGGGTTGCCGTTTGCGCGCGTTCGGCACCAAGGGCGCTGGCTATGATCGCTGACGATCTTTGACAAACAACCAGAGTAGTGGGTACGCATGAAAGTCACGGTGGTGGGAACGGGTTATCTGGGCCTGGTGAGCGGGGCCTGCCTGGCCGAGGTGGGCAACGATGTGCTGTGCATGGACGTGAACCCGGAGAAGATCCGCATTCTTGAGTCGGGCGAAATCCCCATCTTCGAGCCGGGTTTGCTGGAGATGGTGCAGCGCAACGTTGCAGCCGGCCGGCTGCGGTTCACCACCGACGTGGCGCGCGCGGTGCACCATGGCACGATCCAGTTCATTGCGGTGGGCACACCGCCCGACGAAGATGGCTCGGCCGACATGCAATATGTGCTCGCGGCGGCGCGCAGCATTGGCCGCCTCATGACCGACTACAAGGTGGTGGTGGGCAAAAGCACGGTGCCGGTGGGCACGGCCGACAAGGTGCACGCGGCGATTGCCGACGAACTGCAGCAGCGCGGGCTAAGCGCGCCTTACGCGGTGGTTTCCAACCCCGAGTTCTTGAAAGAGGGCGCGGCGGTGGAAGACTTCATGCGGCCCGACCGCATCGTGGTGGGCGCCGACGACGAGCAGGCGATCTTGCTGATGCGGGCGCTGTACGCACCCTTCCAGCGCAACCACGAGCGCCTGATCGTGACCGACGTGCGCAGCGCCGAGCTCACCAAATACGCGGCCAACGCCATGCTGGCCACACGTATCAGCTTCATGAACGAGCTGGCCAACCTGGCAGAAAAGCTGGGGGCCGACATTGAAATGGTGCGCCAGGGCATCGGCTCCGATCCCCGCATTGGTTACCACTTCCTCTACCCCGGCTGCGGTTACGGCGGCTCTTGCTTCCCGAAAGACGTGAAGGCGCTGATCAAGACGGCGTCCACCGACGGCGACCTTGATTTGCGCGTGCTCACCGCGGTGGAAGCGGCCAACGACGCACAGAAACACGTACTCGGCCGCAAGGTGAAGCAGCGCCTTGGTGACGATCTGACCGGGCGGCACTTCGCCATCTGGGGCCTGGCCTTCAAACCCAACACCGACGACATGCGCGAAGCGCCCAGCCTGGCGCTGATTGCCGACCTGCTGGCCGCGGGCGCCACCGTGACCGCCTACGACCCGGTGGCGATGCACGAAGCGCAGCGCGTGCTGGGCGAAAACGATCGCATCACCTACGCGGCCAACCCGAACGACGCGCTCATTAATGCCGACGCGCTGGTCATCGTGACCGAGTGGAAAGAGTTCCGCAGCCCGGACTTCGATCTGATCAAGGCGCGGCTCAAGCAGCCGCTGATCGTTGACGGGCGCAACCTGTACGACCCGGCGCTGGTGCGCGCCATGGGCTTGGACTACCTGGCGATTGGCCGCTGACCT
>CAYRIT010000036.1:14166-23198 GCA_964424415.1 uncultured Hydrogenophaga sp. | reverse complement strand
TTTGCGTTTGGCAACTGGTACCAGCCGGTACCCAGCGGCGGCTTCTCCACTTACTGGGCCGAGCGGCCCTCGGCCCTGCGCAACAGCACCGAGCGCGGCCGACGGCGGCTGACCAAGGCGGGTGACTGGCGGATCGATATCGTGTCCCAGCCGGGCGCGTTGCTCGAAGCTGCGCTCGCCGCCTACCAGGCGGTCTATGCCCAGAGCTGGAAGCAGCCCGAGCCTTGCCCCAATTTCATTCCCGGTCTGGTCAGGCTGGCTGCCGAAGAAGGCTGGTTGCGGCTCGGTGTGCTGTGGCTCGACGGCGAACCGCTGGCGGCGCAGCTCTGGCTGACCTGTGGCGGCAAGGCCAATATTTACAAGCTGGCCTATGTGAAAGGCATGGAAAAGTTCAGCGCCGGCTCGGTGCTCACCCGGGCACTGATGGAATACGCGATGGACGTGGACCGGGTGGCCGAAGTCGACTACCTGAGCGGCGACGACGCCTACAAAGCCGACTGGATGGCGCTGAGGCGGGAGCGGGTGGGGCTGGAAGCGTTCGATTTGCGCCGCCCGGCTGGGTTGCTGGCCGCGGCGCGGCACTTTGCTGCTACTTGGCGGCGCAGGCTTCAAAAACCTTGAGCAGTTCCGGAAAGCAAAAAAGGGTGGCCAAGCCACCCTTTTAGATGCTGAAAACTCCGCGGAGGGATCAGGCTTGCTTTTGTTTGCGACGGGCCACAGCGGCCAAGCCAGCAAGGCCCAGACCCAGCAGGGCGAGAGAGCCTGGCTCGGGGACGTCGGTTGGTGGGTTTCCAGCGATCACGTACACCTGATCAATAACCACATCTTTTGCAGGGAAGCCGTTGGTATTGAACACAAATTCCACCAGGTAGTTGCCGATGCCGAGGTCGGCTGCGCCGGCAAAGGTTTGCCATGTTGTCACGGGGCCCGTGCTAACGGCGTAGTTAGCCAGCGTGACAGTGGCAATTACCCCGGAGAACGTCGCATCGAAAATGTTGGCGTATCCGTTGGCCGGTGCGTACGCGCTGAAGCCGATCTGGTACAAGCCCGCAGTGCCAACCGAAATCGACTGGGAAAGGCTCTGGTTAACGGTGTAATCACTCACGAAGTAGGCCGCGTGGGTACCCACAGCATCCGGCGAATTGGTAAATGCGTTGTTTTGCGGAACAGCTTCGCCAAAAGCCCCCGTGGGATAAGGCAATGCTGCGCCGTAGGTGATCGCAACAGGGGGGTAGCCTTGTGTGTCTGTGCCGCCCAAAGTCCAGCCCGTCAGTCCAGCTTCGAAACTTCCGTTGGTGACAAGGTTGACCGGCGTGGCGCTTGCGATGCCGCAGGCCACGGCCAACAGGGCGCCGGCGGCAGTCTTGGCGATGGAGTTCGGTGTTTTCATAAGGATGGTTTCTGCTTTTGGTTGGCGCAATGTCGATTCGTAACAAACCAAGCACACAGCGTGCCAGCCAATGAAATCAAGTACTTGGGTGAATATTTGATAGTTGATGTAAATAAAACCGACAGTCAACAAGCCACGCTGGAGCAGCTACCCGTCACGAAAAAACCGCAGGAGGGCGCTGCCTGTGTTGAAAACCACCGTGCGGCCAGGTGAGCCCCGCTTTGAATGCCATGAACGGAACGGGGTCAACACAAAGCAAAAAGGGTGGCCTAGCCACCCTTTTCAATGCATTCCCACCGTACTCAGGTGCGCAATGCAAAGGCCAATCAGGCCTTCTTTTGCTTGCGGCGGGCCACAGCGGCCAGGCCAGCAAGGCCCAGACCCAGCAGTGCGAGAGAGCCTGGCTCGGGCACGTCCTGGCGCTTGTCGCTCCAGGCGATATTGTCAAACTCGAAAGCAAACTGTGAACTGGTGAACACGACCTTGTTGAAAGCCAGATCCGTATTGATGTTCACATACTCCGTTCCGTTGGCGTCTTGGTTGCCGACGGGGTTCAGCATGACTTGTGATCCCGTGACAGTCCCAACATTGATCGCGTCATTGAAGAACGTCAGCGTGTTGTAGGCGTCAACCGAACCCCAGAGCAAACCAAAATATTGTTGCAGGGAGTCAAACATCACGGTGAAGTTGGCACCCGGTGTACCTGCGGCGCCGGTCGAGCCCGTGGTGCCGTAGTCTGTGATGTCAACGCCGTTGGCTTGATCGCCACCGCCGATCCCGAATCCCGTACCGTTACCACCGGAGAGGTAAGGCGCAGCGTTTTGTCCGCCCACGCTACCGCTCACAATGCCGCCTCCGGCCACTGAAGAATAGGTGAGGCCGTTGGTCGGAGCCTCGTCCATATTCCATTTGTTTGCTCCGGTGGGGGCGCCGCCGACGCTGGCGGTAACAACCGGTGCTGCGCTGGCCACACCAGCGGTGACTGCGAGAGTGGCGAATGCGGCTGCCGCGACGAGGGTTTTGAGTGCTTTCATGATGAGTTTCCGTATTGAGAGGTTTCGCAGATCGCAGTTTATTGAATAGAAAGCATGAACCGTGCCAGCCAATGAAATCAAGCGTTTGGGAAAATTATTGGCTGGCGGTGTAAGAAAATCCGACGTTTTTAGGACGGAGATCCTGTCCAGAAGGGGTTTGTCCGGAGGCGACGCGATGTTTCTTTTTCTTCGCTTGCCCTGATTGCTGGGGCTCTCGCCACCCCGCATGTCATTTTCGAAAGCCATGTTCTGTGAACGATCGGTTGACCAAGCAAAAAGGGTGGCCAAGCCACCCTTTTTTGATTCATACACCGCCGCTTGCGGCGGTGTTTTCAGACGCCCATCACGCCTGCTTTTGCTTGCGGCGCGAAGCAGCAGCCAGACCGGCGAGGCCCAGACCCAGCAGGGCCAGCGAACCTGGCTCAGGCACAGCGGTCACGGACTCGACATACACGACCATGTCGTTGTAATCCTTGTCAGAGTTGGCAAGCGCCTGATCTTCCCAAGCCAGGATGAAGCTAGAGGAGCCCCACACGCCAGCGGGGCGGCTAGGCAACTTGATCTTGTCCCCATCGCCTTCAAAAGCGACCATGTGATCGTCGCCGCCATTCAGGTCAGCCTGCGAATAGAAAGTCGTGCCGCCAGCGGTACTCAGGTAATAGCCAAACGTGCTGCTGGAGAACTGCTTGTCCAAGCCATTTGACGAGAAAAGAAAGGTGTCGTCCACGCTCAGCAACACCAAATTTCCTGCAGATGCTGCGCCACTGAAGAGCTGCAGCGTGGCGCTGGTGTTGTATGGGTCGTAGATACCGAAGGTGTTGATGCTGGCATTGCCGGCCACCTCAATGACCATCGTGGCGATAGAGCCACCGGACGCCTCAATCTGGAAAGTACCAACCTCACTCGTTTGATTGGTGTTCACATTGGGCGCGTTGGTGACGGCCGAGCAAGTCGGGCATGCGGCGCTTTGGTACAGGCCATTGATGGCCGCTTGCAGGTCGGGCTGCTCCGAGCCGCCGACGGTGACTGGGGTGGCGAACGCGCCAACCGAAACCGCCATCGCAGCCGCAGCAACGAGTGTCTTCAGTGTTTTCATGGAGTGCTCCTTGAGAGAAGAGACCGCGGGATGCGGCTTTGTTTTTCAATAAGCAGGTACCGTGCCAGCCAATGAAAACAAAGACTTACGAGCGAGGCCCGCTGTTGGTGTAAACCTTTGCGACACATCTTCGGCCTGCGTCATCGGGTTTTTTTCAGTGTCATCAGGCTGGCCGAGTCGTTGATCCAGACGGCCACCGCCGCGCCAGTCGCTGTTTTGGGGAGCTCGGTGTCGGTTTTGGGCGCTGCTGCGGGCATTTTGCTTAGATCGTCCCAGATCCAGACGTTGCAGGTTTTGCCGGGCTCGCAGGCCGCCTTGGCGGCTTTCGCCAGGATTTTGTCGTCCAGGTTGGCTTTGCAGTGCATGAGCACAACTGTTTCGCTGCGGGCTTTGACCGTGCAGTCAGCAGGAGCGGCTGCCACAACGCCTTGCGCCAGAGCGAGCGCGGTTGTTGCCAGTGCCAATGATTTCAATGAGGGGTTCATGGTGCACTTTCCGTGGGGTGGATGGACAGGCCAGGGCAGCTGTTCTTCAAGCCGTCGCCAGCTGGTCATTGTGCGCAGGTTGACCAGAAAAGCAAAAAGAGGGGCGCCACGGATGGTGGAGCCCCTCGCTTGATCAACCGCCGGTGACGGCGGCGTGTCTGAAGCCGGTCAGGCGGACTTGTTGCGGCGTGCGATGACCAGGCCCACCAGGCCCAGCGACAGCAGCATCAGGACACCTGGCTCCGGCGTGGGGTTCACGATGGCCTGGACCTTGGCGTTGATGGCCACGGGGAAATCGGCGAAATTGTTGACCTTCAACACCCAGGGAGCATTCGTCATGGGGTTGGGCGGCGTGGAGCCATCTGCCAGGACCGTGCCGCAGTTGTTGCAAGGGCCAGACAGCGGAGAAAACACGATGTCACGCGTGTTGTCCAGGCCGGTGCTGTCGTTACCGATGAACTCGGCCGTCAGCGCGTCAATGCCCGCGGCCTTGGCGGCCGTTGCGGCAGCAAGTGCTGCCGCCTGAGGGGTCGGGTTACCCACGTTGGCCTCGCCGTCGGTGGACATGTTGATGATTGAGTTCAGGCCCTTATTGAATAAGCTTGATCCCGTCATGGCATTGGCAATGGCTGTGATGCCAGCGCCCGTCGCCGTCGTGCCAGCGGAGTAAGTCATGGTTTGGACCGCTGCCACGATTCCTGGCAGGCTTAACGGGGTCACGACCGTGGGTTTGACGATCTGCGAGGTTCCCGATGAGAAGGTGTAAACCGTGACCTCGATCGAGCCATCGGTCGGCAACGCTGCCAACGCAGTGGCGTAGCCGTTTTGGATCGTGGCGAAGTTGGTGGATCCAATGCTCCCGGAGGCATCGACGAGGAAGCCAAGCTGGGTGGTCAGGGGCGCGGCGAAGGCGACCGGAGCGGCCAGCGTGGCTAGGCCCAGCGCAAGCGGGACCAGCAGTTTGCGGATGTGTTTCATGTAGATCTCCTGGTGGACTGAGGTGGTGACCTTCCTCAGCGGGAGGTCAGTCGAACGGGAAAGGCTTCCTCGTATCGACGCAGCCACATATGCAAGTGTCATGCCTGAAAATTTCGCCGATTAAATGTCGTTTTAAATCAACAATTTAGGAATTTCGTCCAAAAATCCACGAGATCGCTTGTCAAATTTTTCGACATTCACCACGTATGGATGGCGGGTGGTTCGACGAACCCGACAGGTATTGGGGGCTTTCCACCTGCCGGCTGGCGACCCAGGTTGCGCAGGTGTGACCGGCTGCCAGGGGTATCTGGTGTTGCCGCGGGTGGTTGGATGTGGAAAGGTCGGGTGGTTTTTTGAGGAGGGCGGCCTGCGGGCGCTGTTTCCCTGAAGGCGGCCGTGCGTGTGGCGGTTGAATGAAAAACGGCGCCCGCAGGCGCCGTTTTGTTGTTCCAGGTCAGCGCTCAGGCTGCAGCCAGTGCTTGCCGTTTCGTGCCACCGGTGCTGCGACGGCGGGCCCAGCCGATGCCGAACATGCCCATGCCGAGCAGGGCAAGGATGCCTGGCTCAGGCACATCGGTGTTCTGGCAGGCCGGGTCGTTCGGGAAAGCGGTGCAGAAGTCGATGGTTTCTTTCAGCTTGGCATTGGCAAACGCAGTCACGAATGCCGTGACCACGGACTGGTCGGTGGTGTTGAGGTCGTTCAGATTGAACACCTGGCCGGAATGGCCGGTCGCGAGCGAGGCGTACGAGGTGTTGGTGCTGCCGCCACTGATGACGGCGTTGTACAGGGCATTGCTGTCGGTCAGCAGGCCGTCAACGATGGTTTTCGTGACCGCCAGCCCGCCCACTGTGCCGCGCGGGACGGTGTCGCCGTTGGAGGGCTCATCGGTGAAGATGATCAGGTTTTTGATTGCGTTGGAGCGGTAGCTGAACACCGAACTCTGGCCATCAAGCGCGTTCAAGGCGAAGGCCGAAGCGGTGTAACCGGGTTCGGTGCCGCCGTTGATTTTCAGGCCCTGAGCGGCGGTTGCAAAGCTGGCCGCGTCGGTCAGGTCGGTGACCATGCGGGGCACGACGCTACCGTCTCCGTAGCCCACCAGGCCGAAATTGGCGCTCACACCGCCGGCCGAGAGGATGCTGGCAAACAATCCGATGTTGTTGCGCAGGTTGGTCTGGATGTTGCCCATGGACCCTGACTCGTCGACGATCATGATCACGTCGGTAAGGATGACCGCCTGAGCAGAAGAGGCAAAGCCCAGTGCACTGGCTGCGAGTGCGGCGGAAACCGCGAGTTTTTTGAGGATCATGGGGTGCTCCTTGGTGGTGTCGTTTGTTGCTGAGTGGCCGGATCAGGGTGAATCTTCAGCGAATCCTTAGCGGCAGCTTAAGACTTGCAAAAGTTGTGCCAAATCGTTTTTGTTGGAAAAATGATATTTAAATCAACAACTTAAAACACATGAGCATGGCGATCAAGTTGGGGGTGTCAAATTTTCCGACAGTTTTCAGCGCCCGGTGTATTGAAGACATCCGCTAGCCGAGACAGGTGTTGAAGAACGCTGTCTTGCACCTGCTGACCAGCAACGCGTGTGGAGCAGGTGTGGTCGGCCGACGGCAGCAGCTGCTGTTGCAGCAGTGGTTTGTGGTCCCAGTCGCGCCAGGCGGGATGTGTGGCCGCTGTATCAGTGAATTCCTGCGCGGTCAGGTCGCGCTCGCTCAGCAGCAGCAGGATGGGGCCTGGAAACGCGCGCCAGCCTTGCGCCATGCGGTCCTGGAAACGGGTGGCGGCCACCAGCGGGCGGCTTCGCATGGTGCGCAGGTTGCGGCCCAGCGAGCGCAGGGCCTGCCAGCCGACGCCGCCGGCCAGCAGCTTGCGCCAGAAGGCGGGCTCCAGCAGGCGCTGGCGGTAGTAGTGTTTGACCTGGGCCCGGGCCAGGCCGGCTTCGGAACGGACCCAGGGGTTGAGCAGGGCGAGGCCGGCCACGCGGGGGTCTTGCGTGGCTTCTACATAGAGCAGACTGGCCGACGCACCGTCGCACAGGCCCCAGAGCACCACGCGCTGCAGTCCGGGGCAAGCGGCTTGGAGGGCGCCAATGGCCGCTTGGATGTGGGGGGCGGTGTCTTCGAAGCCCATCCATTCGCCGGGGCTGTCGCCCATGCCGGGAAAGTCGAAGCGCAGCACCGGGTGGCCGTGGTCGGCGAGGTGGCGGGCGAGCCCGACGAACTGGCGGTGGCTGCCGACGCGGTACTGCGCACCGCCCACCACAATGACGACGCCAACGGTTGCTACGGGATGGCCTGCCGCCGGCTGGCTGACGATGCCGAGCATGTCGGCGTGCGGGCCGGGGATGGTGATGGCGTGTTCCTGCGCGCTCATGGCTTGTGTGCGCCAGCGGCGCTGGCGGGTTCGGCGGGCGCTGCGGTCAGGGCGGCGAGGGTGGCGCTGATGAGCTCGGGCGCGGCTTCGGTGTCCACGGTCTGCCAGAACGCGGGCGTGGTCACCACTTGCGCGGCCACCTGCCAGCCGGCGTGTTGCCAGATGGCCAACTGTTTTTCGGTGGCGGGTCCAAACGCCGTTTGTGTGCCGAGTTCAAGCCAGACCAGGCGACCGGGCGGCTGGTGGGCGGGCGCTTGCAGCCTGGTGGCGGCCAGTCCCTGCGCCAGCAGGGGGCTGAGGGTGTAGCCGGCGATGTGGACGGGCAGGCCCTGGGCCAGCTGCTGCGCCGGGGTGTTTTGCTTGTCGGTTTTTGTGTTCATGGTGGCGCTGGCGAGCCATTGACCGGCGGCGTGCAGGCGCAGGAACTGCTGCAGTTGCTGCTGGCCGCTGGGGGTGGGTTGCCACAGCAGCAGATTCACGGGCTCGGGCAGGGCGGCGGCCAGGTCGCTGGCGAGCAGCGCGCCGGCGCGCATTCCCCAGAGCCAGAGCGGTCCGCCGAAGGGCTGCTGGCAGAGCCAGTGGTGACCCAGCGCCAGGTCGGCCAGCCAGGCGGGCCAGCTGGCTTCTTCAAAGTCGCCCGAGCTGTCGCCACAGCCGAGCAGGTCGATCAACAACACGGCAAAACCGGCTTCGGCCATGGCCCGCGCCTGCCGTGCCACGGTGCGGCGGGTGGTGTTGAGCTCTTCGGCAAACGGGTGGCAGAACACCACGCGGCCGCGCTCGGCCGCACCGGGCCGGGGCGCGTGGAACAGGCAGAAGCGCTGGCCGCCGTGGGGTGCGTCGAGAAAGAAAGCCTGTGGCAGGGCTGGCCGGTCGACCGCTGGCAACGCCTGGCTTGCGGCGGCCTTTGGCGTGGTCATGCGCCGGCGTCGGCCAGGGCCTGCTCCACCAGCGCGATCACGCTGCCCACGGTGGCAAAGGCCGCGCCATCGAGCTGGTCATCCTGGAAGGCGATACCGAACCGATTTTCCAGGCCGGTGATGAGCGCGAGCACGGCCATGGAGTCGAGCTCGGGCAGGGCGCCGAGCAAGGGGGTGCCGGGGTCGAAGCTCAGCGCGCGCCCCTGGAGATTGAGCGCGTCGTCGAGGACACGGAGCACGGAGTCGGTCGGGTTCATGGTGGGCCTTGCTGCGGGAGTCCGGCCATTCTATTGAGAGGTCTGGGCATGGGGCGCTGGCGTTTCGGAGCTGCCATGTCGGGGGGAAGGCGCTGAGCGGCATTGGCTAAACTGCCTGCCATGTTGGACGCGTCTTCCTTTCACACCGGAATTCCCCCGGTGCTGCTGCACGATTTGCCGGCGCGGGCGGCGGCGCTGTGGCCCGAGGCTGCGGCGTTGACGCTGGGCGATCGCAGTCTGGCCTACCGCGATCTGCAGGCGCAGGTGGCGGCGGTGGCGGGGCAGTTGCTGCGCCACGGGCTGGCGCGCGGCGCGCGGGTGGCGGTGTACCTGGACAAGCGGTTCGAGGCGGTGGTGGCCAGTTTTGCGGCCACGGCCGCCGGGGGGGTGCTGGTGCCGGTCAATCCGGTGCTCAAGCCGGGCCAGGTGGGCCACATTCTTCGGGACGCGGGCGCTCAGGTGTTGCTGACGTCGGCCGCACGCTTGCAGGCCTTGCGC
>CAYRIT010000036.1:9252-14066 GCA_964424415.1 uncultured Hydrogenophaga sp. | reverse complement strand
GCGGTGCTGCCTTTGTCGTTTGACGCCGGCTTCAGCCAGCTCACCACCGGCTTTCTGGTGGGTGCGCGGGTGGTCTTGCTGAACCACCTGTTTGCGCAGGACGTGCTCAAGGTCATGGCGCGAGAGGGCGTGACCGGTATCACCGCCGTGCCGCCGCTGTACATGCAGCTCGCGGCGCTGGACTGGCCGGCGGGCGCCACCGCGCAGCTGCGGTATTTCGCCTGCACCGGCGGGCGCATGCCGCGCGACACCTTGCAGCGTCTGCGCGAGCGCGCGCCGCAGGCCTTGCCGTACCTGATGTATGGCCTGACCGAGGCGTTTCGCTCCACCTACCTGCCGCCGGCCGAGGTGGACCGGCGACCCGATTCGATGGGGCGCGCCATACCGAACGTGGATGTTCTGGTGTTGCGCGAGGATGGCAGCGAGTGCTCGGTCGACGAGCCGGGCGAGCTGGTGCACCGCGGGCCGCTGGTGGCGCAGGGTTACTGGCGCCGGCCGACCGACACCGTGGCGCGCTTCAAACCTGTGCCTGCGGCGCTGTCGCCCGGGCGCGAGGGGCTGGCACAGCCCGAGCTGGCGGTGTATTCGGGGGACACGGTGCGCCGCGACGCCGACGGGTTTTTGTATTTTGTGGGTCGGCGCGACGAGATGATCAAAACCTCGGGCTACCGGGTGAGTCCGACCGAGGTGGAAGCCTGTGTGGCGGCCAGTGGTCTGGTGCAGGAGGTGCTGGCGGTGGGCCTGGCCCACGAAACGCTGGGGCAGGTGATCGTGGTGGCCGCGTTGGCCTCCGCCGAAGCGTCCGGCGACGCGGCGGCCGACACCGCGGCGCTGCTGGCGCATTGCCGCACCGAGCTGCCGGCCTACATGGTGCCGTCGCAGGTGGTCTGGGTGCGGCAACCCTTCCCGCGCAATCCCAACGGCAAACTCGATCGACTGCGGTGGAAGGCCGAACATGAACAACTTTGAACGCGCGGGCAGCGAGCTGCTGGTCGGTGGCCTGCCTTTGAGCCGACTGGCCGAGCGGGTGGGCCGCACGCCTTTTTATGCCTACGACCGGGTGCAGCTGGCCGACCGGGTGGCGCAGGTTCGCGCGGCGCTGCCGCCGGGTGTGGGGCTGCACTACGCGGTGAAGGCGAACCCGATGCCGGCGCTGGTCGGCTTCGTGCGGCCGCTGGTGGACGGGCTCGATGTGGCCTCGGGCGGCGAGCTGGCGCTGGCGCTGGACGCGGGCGCCGATCCGCAGCATGTGAGCTTTGCCGGTCCGGGCAAGTCCGAGGCCGAGCTGAACCAGTCGGTGGCGGCGGGTGTGCTGGTCAATCTCGAGTCGTTTCGCGAGGTGGATCTGCTGGCGCGCGCATCGGACCGGCTGGGCCTGCCAGCGCGGGTGGCGGTGCGGGTGAATCCCGATTTCGAGGTGCGCGGTGCGGGCATGCGCATGGGGGGCGGCGCCAGACCGTTTGGTGTCGACGCCGAGCAGGTGCCGGCGCTGCTGCGTGCGGTGGCGGCGGCCGGGCTGGCGTTCGAGGGCTTTCACCTGTACCCCGGCTCGCAGATCCTCAAGGGCGAGCTGCTGGCGCAGACGATCACCCACTCGTGTGAGCTGGTGCTGCGCCTGGGCGGTGCGGCGCCAGCACCGGTGCGCCAGGTGAACCTCGGCGGCGGCTGGGGTGTGCCATATTTTCCGAACGAAACGCCGCTCGATCTGGGTCCGGTGACCGAAGCGCTGGCGGCGGCGCAGGCACGGCTGTTGCGCGAGCTCTCGGGCGCGCGCACGGTGGTCGAGCTCGGCCGGTATCTGGTGGCGCAGGCGGGCGTGTATGTGGCCCGTGTGCTGGACCGCAAGCATTCGGGCGGCCAGGTGTTTCTGGTGACCGACGGCGGGCTGCACCACCACCTCGCGGCGTCGGGCAATTTTGGCCAGGTGATCCGGCGCAACTACCCGGTGACCATCGGCAACCGGATGGACGCTGCCGAGACCGAAACGGCTTCGGTGGTCGGCCCGCTGTGCACGCCGCTCGATGTGCTGGCCGAGCGGATGACGCTGGCACGGGCCGAACCGGGCGACCTGGTGGTGGTGTTCCAGTCGGGCGCCTACGGCCCGAGCGCGAGTCCACAGGCGTTTCTGGGGCATCCGCCGTGCCGCGAGGTGCTGGTGTGAACCCCATCCTGGGCCACACGGAGGCGTTGTGATCGGCGGCGGCTGAACGCCCCGGCCTGGTTGCTGGCGGCCGCACGCCATCGAACCGTGGACAAGTTGACGAACCGCCGACTTGTCACGGCTTGTTCTGGCAGGGCGGCCGGTTATTCTGTTCTGTTGCCATCTGGCGTAGGTATGTAGCGCCAGGTTCCAGTCCATGAGGTCTTTCGTTTGATCAGAATTTTCAACCACTATTTCCACCGCCGCACCGTTGTCCAGATGGCGCTGGACATGGCGCTGGTGACGGCGGCCTTCATGGCCATCCTGCTGGCGCTGGCCGATGCGGACAAGACCAACAGCGGCCTGATCGCTCGCGGCCTGGGTCGCGGTCTGCTGATGGGCGTGGGCTTTCTGGCGGTGAACGCGGCGCTTGGTTTCTACGACCGCAGCAACGCGTTCAGCACCACGCAGATGTGGGCGCGCGCCCTGGTGTCGTTTCTGGTCACCGGGCTGATCGTGGTGGGCGTGCTGCTGCTGCTGCCGCTGCAGGCGTTCTACGGCCGCACCGAGGCGGTGCTCGGTGTGATGATGGCCACCACGGTGCTGCTGCTGTACCAGGTGCTGGTGGGGCAGTTCCTCACCACCCGGCTCACGCGGCGCAAGGTGCTGGTGTACGGCACCGGCGCACGTGCGCTGGCGGTGGGTGAGCGGGTGAAGCGGCCGTCGTCCAACGCGGAGTTGGTGGGCTATTTCGCGAGCCCCAACGAGCGCGAGCACCTGGTGTCGACGTTTGGCACGCTGGGCGAAGACCAGACGCTGACCGACGTGGTGATGGCGGCCGGGGTGGACGAAATTGTGGTGGCGCTGTCGGAGCGGCGCGGCGGCAGCATGCCGATGCGCGAGTTGCTCGACTGCAAGCTCAGCGGCGTGTTTGTGACCGATATTGCCACCTACTTCGAGCAGACGGCGGGTCAGATCCGGCTCGATGCGGTGTCGGCGGGCTGGCTGATTTTTGGCGACGGTTTCAACCAGGGGTTTTTGCGCACCTCGGTCAAGCGGGTGTTCGATCTGGTCTGTGCCGTGGTGCTGCTGGTGCTGGCGTCGCCGCTCATGCTGCTCACCACGCTGGCGATCCGGCTTGAAAGCCCGGGGCCGATTCTGTACCGCCAGGAGCGCGTGGGCCTGGACGGCAAACCGTTTGACGTGGTGAAGTTCCGCAGCATGCGCACCGATGCCGAAAAGGACGGTGTGCCGCGCTGGGCCACGGCCGGTGACAGCCGCGTGACGCGGGTGGGCAAGGTGATCCGCAAGCTGCGCATCGACGAGTTGCCACAACTGCTCAGCGTCTTGTTTGGTCACATGAGCCTGGTGGGTCCGCGGCCCGAGCGCCCGTACTTTGTGGAGAAGCTGACGCAGGAGATTCCGTACTACGCGGTGCGCCACAGCGTCAAACCCGGCGTGACCGGCTGGGCGCAGGTGAGTTACCAGTACGGCTCGTCGCAAGAAGACACGATCAACAAGCTGCAGTACGACCTGTACTACGTGAAAAACCACTCGCTGTTCCTCGATCTGGTGATCCTGTTCGAGACGGTTGGCGTGGTGCTGACCGGCAAGGGCGCGCAATAGGTCCCGCTGCAGCCATGACCGCGTTTGAACATCCGCTGATGGTCTGGGGCAGTGCCCTGGTGGTGGTGGCCTACGCGGTGCTGGTGCTGCGGTTGCTGGGACAGGGGTATTTCCGCCGGCCGGTGGACCATGCCGGTGTGGCGGTTTTTCTTGCTGCTTCGCTGACATTGGCCTGGGGCGCGCTGGGTCTGATGGCCGTGCGCTCGCCGGTGTGGTGGACCGCCACCGCGTTGGCCGACATCGGTCGCTACGGTGCCTGGTTTGCGTTTTTTGTCTGCCTGTTTCGGGGAGCCCCTGCGCGCGAGGCCGTGGATGTGGGCGGCTGGCTGGCACCGCTGGCGGTGGCGCTGCCGCTGTTGTCGGGAATCACCCTGTTGTTTTCCATGGTCTGGGCGCGGGCCGATGGCCAGAGCCCGACGCTGCTGTTTCTCACCATGATGGCGCTGCCTCTGCTGGGGCTGGTGCTGGTGGAGCAGCTGTTTCGCAACCTGCCCGAAGACGCGCTGTGGAACGCCAAGCCGATCAGCCTCGGGCTGGCGGGCATGTTCCTCTACGACTTCTACCTGTTTTCGCAGGCGGTGCTGTTCAATGGCATGGATGCGGACGCACTGAGCATTCGCGGCATTGTCCACGCGGCCCTGATGCCGCTGCTGCTGCTCTCGACCACCCGGCACCGCAACTGGATCGGCAAGATCCAGCTGTCGCGCAAGCTGGTGTTCCATTCGGCGGCGCTGCTGCTGGCCGGTGCCTACCTGCTGTTCATCGCCAGCGTCGGCTATTACGTGCGCTATTTCGGCAGCGAGTGGGGCCGCGCGCTGCAGCTGGCGCTGATTTTTCTGGCGCTGGTGGGCCTGGTGGCGTTTGCGCTGTCGCGCTCGTTTCGCGCACGGTTTCGGGTGTTGCTGGGCAAACATTTTTTCCGCTACCGCTACGACTACCGCGAAGAGTGGCTGCGCTTCACCCAGACCCTTTCGGCCCAGATGGGGCCGAAAGACATGGGGCCGCAGGTGATTCGTGGCCTGGCCGACATGCTGGAGAGCCCGGCGGG
>CAYRIT010000036.1:0-9152 GCA_964424415.1 uncultured Hydrogenophaga sp. | reverse complement strand
GTGCCGCTGTGGCTGGGCCAGGAGCTGCTGGGTTTTGTGGTGCTGGCCCGGCCGCGCACCCGGATGGATGTGAACTGGGAAGTGACCGATCTGCTCAAGACCGCCGGGCGGCAGGCGGCGAGTTTTCTGGCGCTGATGCAGTCGACCGAGGCGCTGCTGGAGGCGCGCAAGTTCCAGGCCTTCAGCCGCATGTCGGCCTTTGTGGTGCACGACCTCAAGAACATCGTGACCCAGCTCTCCCTGATGGTGAAAAACGCCAAGCGCCTGGGCCACAACCCGGAGTTCCAGGCCGACATGCTGATGACGGTGGAGAACTCGCTGGACCGCATGCGCCAGCTGATGCTGCAGTTGCGCGAGGGTGCTGCGCCCGGTGGCGGTGCCGTGGGGGTGGACCTGCACCGCATTGCCCAGGATCTGGCAGCCGCCGCCTCGCGCCGCGGCCGCACACTGGAACTGCGCCTGCAGGAGCGGGTGGCAGCGCGCGGCCACGTGGACCGGCTGGAGCGGGTCATCGGACACCTGGTGAACAACGCCTTCGACGCCACCGAACCAGGTCAGCCGGTCTGGCTTCAGATCGAGCGTTTTGCCAGTTTTGTGCGGGTGGAGGTGGGCGACAATGGGATGGGCATGTCGGCGGCGTTTGTGCAGGACCGGCTGTTCAAGCCGTTCCAGACGACCAAGGCGGCGGGCATGGGCATTGGCGCCTACGAGAGTTTTCAATACGTGCAGGAACTGGGCGGCAAGGTCCAGGTGGACAGCGAGGAAGGCCGGGGCACCGTGGTGACCTTGCTGCTGCCGCTGATGGAATCGTTTCAGGTGTCCGACCTGCACACACCGGAGGGGGCATGAGTTCAACAAAGGGCCCGCAACTGCTGATCGTGGAAGACGATCCGGCCTTGCAGAAGCAGATCAAGTGGTCGCTCGACCAGTTCGAGTCGGTGACCGCTGGCGAGCGCGAAAGCGCCCTGAACCAGTTGCGTCAGCACGCGCCGGCCGTGGTCACCATGGACCTGGGCCTGCCACCCGACGCCGACGGCGTGAGCGAAGGGTTCAGGTTGCTGGAGCAGATGCTGGCCGCGTCGCCCGAGGTGAAGGTGATTGTGCTGACCGGGCAGAACGGTCAGGAAAACGCGCTGCGCGCGGTGGCCATGGGCGCCTACGATTTCCTGGCCAAACCGTTCGAGCCCGAGGTGTTGAACCTGACGGTGGAACGGGCGTTCCGCCTGCACGAACTGCAGGCCGAAAACCGTCGGCTGCAGGCCATGCGCCAGCCCGACAGCCTCTCTGGCCTGATCACGCGCGACCCGGAGATGCTGCGTGTGTGTCGAACGATCGAGAAGGTGGCCGACACCGGCGCCACCGTGATGCTGCTGGGGGAAAGTGGCACCGGCAAGGAGGTGCTGGCGCGCGGTCTGCACCAGAGCTCGAACCGCAGGAGTGAACGCTTTGTGGCCATCAACTGCGCGGCCATTCCCGAGAACCTGCTCGAAAGCGAGTTGTTCGGCTACGAGAAGGGCGCGTTCACCGGTGCGGTGAAAACCACGCTGGGCAAGATCGAGACCGCCCACCGCGGCACCCTGATGCTCGACGAGATCGGCGATCTGCCGATGCCGCTGCAGGCCAAGCTGCTGCGTTTTCTGCAGGAACGGGTGATCGAGCGACTGGGCGGGCGCCAGGAGATTGCGGTGGACGTGCGCATCGTCTGTGCAACCCACCAGGATCTGAAGCAACTCACCGCCGAAGGGCGGTTTCGAGAAGACCTCTACTACCGCCTGGCCGAAATTGTGGTCAACATTCCGCCGCTGCGCGACCGGGTGGGGGATGCGGCCTTGCTGGCGCACGCGCTGACCAAACGCTTTGCCAGCGAGCAAAAGCGCGGCAGTCTCTCTCTGGCGGAGAACGCCCTGCACGCCATCGAGGCCTATCGCTGGCCCGGCAATATCCGCGAACTGGAAAATTGCCTCAAGCGCGCCACCATCATGGCCGACGGCAGCCAGATCACCGCGGAAGACCTGAGCCTGTCGGTGTCAGGCGCCGAGCCTATAGAGGCATCACTCGATCTTCGGACGGTGCGCGAGGAGGCCGAGCGCAAGGCGGTGATCGCCGCATTGGCACGATCCAACAACAACGTGCTCAAGGCCGCCGAGTTGCTGGGCGTGAGCCGACCCACCCTGTACGACCTGATGCATCGGCTGGGCCTGAAGTGAGGCATTGGTCAGCGTCTTTTTTTGTGACATCGCCATCTTTTGTGATCTAGGAGGATTCCATGAACCGCACCACACTCACCACCCGCCTGGCGCCCCTGACGCTGGCCATCACCCTGGCCCTGGCGGGCTGCGGCGACACCGATCCTCAGAAAATGGTGGCGTCGGCGCGCGATTACATGGCCAAGAACGACACGCCTGCGGCCATCATCCAGCTCAAGAACGCCCTGCAGGAAAAGCCGGATCTGCCCGAAGCGCGCTTTTTGCTGGGCAAGGCCCTGCTGTCCAGAGGCGATGTGCCAGGCAGCGAAATCGAGTTGCAGAAGGCGCGCGATCTGGGCTACGCCGCTGATGAGGTCACGCCGCTGCTGGTGCGCACCCGCATCGCGCAGGGCCAGTTCAAGCAGGTGACCGACGAGTTCGCCAAGGTGCAGCTGGCCACCCCCGAAGCCAACGCCGAGCTCAAGACCATGCTGGCCGTGGCCTGGCGCCAGCAGAACAACGAGCAGGGCTTCGAGTCCAGCCTGCAGGAGGCGCTACAAGCCAAACCCGACCACGCGCCGGCGCTGATCGAGCAGGCCCGGCTGCGTGCAGCCAAAGCCGATTTCGATGGTGCATTGACCATCCTCGACTCGGTGATCGCCAAAGACCCCAAGAACGCCGACGCGCTGAAGTTCCGTGGCGACATCGAGCTGCACGGCAAACGCGACCCCGAGCGGGCACTGGCCGCCTACCGCGCTTCGGCCGAGGCCCGACCCAACTTCGCCGACGGCCAGGCCAGCGTGGTGCGCCTGTTGCTGGGGCAGGGCAAAAACGACGAGGCCGCCGTCGAGCTCGACAAACTGGCCACATTTGCCGCCGGGCGCCCGCCAACCCTGTACCTGCAGGCACAGCTGGCCTATCAGAAGGGCGACTTCAAAGGCGCGCAAACCCAGTTGCAGCAGTTGCTGAAGATCAGCCCGGACAGCCCGATCGGACTGGAGCTCGCGGGTGCGATCGAGTACCAGCTCAATGCCATGGTCCAGGCGGAAAACTACCTGACGAAGGCCTTGCAGGGCGCGCCCGGACTGAACGTGGCCCGGCGCTTCCTGGTGCTGACCTACCTGCGCACCGGCCAGGTTGACCGGGCGGTGGGCGCTCTGCCCGCCGATCTGGAGAGCAAGACGATCGACCCGGCCATGCTCTCGGTGGCAGGACAGGTGTACATGGTCCAGGGCGATTTCGAACGGGCGCAGCAGCTCTACGCCCGCGCCTCGCAACTCGACCCGAACGACCCAGCCAAGCGCACCTCGGTGGCCATCAGCCAGCTGATGCTGGGCAAGACCGATGTGGCGCTCAACAGCTTGCAAGCCATTGCTTCGAGCGACGACGGTGTGGTGGCCGACATGGCGCTGATCAACGCCCACATGCAGCGGCGCGAGGTCGATCAGGCGCTGAGCGCGATCGATGCCATGCAGAAGAAGCGCGCCAGCGATCCGCTGCCACTGCAGTTGCGCGGGCGCGCCTTGCTGCTGCGCAACGACCTCGCGGGCGCCCGCAAGGCCTTCGCCCAGGCCCAGGCACTCAACCCCGATTACTTCGCCGCCACCGCGGCCCTGGCCGCGCTGGATGTGGCCGAGAACAAGCCGGCTGACGCCCAGAAGCGGCTCGACGAGGTGCTGCAGCGCAACCCCAAGAATTTCCAGGCGCTGCTGGTGCAGGCCGAGATCCTGGGCCGCAGCGGCGGCGCACCCGATGAGGTGGCCAAGAAAATCCAGCAGGCGGTGGAAGCCGCGCCGAGTGAAAAAATGCCGCGCCTGATGCTGGTGGAGCAGTTTTTGCGGCGCAACGATGCGAAGTCGGCGCTGTCGGCGGCACAAAATGCCGCGGCCGCCTTGCCCGAAGTCCCGGAGATCATCGACGCACTGGGCCGGGCCCAGACCGCGGCTGGCGAATACAACCAGGCCATGAGCACGTTTGGCAAGCTCGACGGACTGCTGCCCAAATCGCCACTGCCGTTCCTGCGCCGGTCCATGGTGAGTCTGGCCAGCGGCGACAAACCGCAGGCCATGCAAAGCCTGCGCAAGGCGCTGGAGGTGCAGCCCGACTTGCTGGAAGCACAGCGCAGCCTGGCGAGCCTGAGTCTGGACACCCAGCAACCCGCCGAGGCGCTGGCGATCAGCCGCACGGTGCAGAAGCAGCGACCGAAAGAGGGCGTGGGTTACATCCTGGAAGGTGACGTGCACGCGGCAGCCAAGCAATGGGATCAGGCGGTCGATGCCTACCGCGCCGGCCTCAAGGCTGCGCCGGGCCCGGAACTGGCCATCAAACTGCACACCGCGCTGACCCTGGGCGGCAAGGCGGCCGAGGCAGAGCGGTTTGCCGCCGACTGGATGAAGGGCAACCCCAAGGACGCGGCCCTGCCGCTGTACCTCGGTGACCGCGCGATTGCCGCCAACAAACTGGCCGAGGCCCAGCGCCACTACGACCGGGTGATCGCGCTGCAGCCACGCAACGCGGTGGCGCTCAACAACCTGGCCTGGGTGGCCGGCCAACTGGGGCGCGCCGACGCGGTGTCGCTGGCCGAGCGGGCCGTGGAGGCGGCACCCAACCAGCCCGCCTTCATGGACACCCTGGCCATGCTGCTGTCGGCCAAGGGCGAGAACACGCGCGCGCTGGCGTTGCAGAAAAAGGTGGTGTCGCAGCAGCCCAACGTGCCGCTGTTCAAGCTCAACCTGGCCAAGATCCAGATCAAGGCCGGTGACAAGGATGCTGCCCGCGCGCTGCTGGGCGAGATTTCTGCGCTGGGCGACAAGTTTGCTGGCCAGGCCGAGGTGGACAAGCTCAAACAGGGTCTGTGAGGGCAGCGCGGTGCCGGGGGTTTCCAGAGCGTGACCCTGGATTTCGTGGATTTTTGCCGTCCACGGTCGCCTTGGCGCGCCAAAGCTTGGATACCGGACGGATTTGGTTCAGAATCACACTGTAAGAAAATGAAACTAGTTCGTGGCGTTTATCCGGCGCGACCGGAGCGAGCTGAACGCCGTTCAAACACGAACTGACCAGCCAAGGGGAATGATCATGAAACACACGGAACCGACCACCACAGACCCGGTCACAGCGCCCGTTGACGCCGCCGAAGCCGGCGTGGCACGCCGCCGTCTGATTCGCGCCGGTCTGGCCGCTGCGCCGGTCATGGCTGCACTCAAGAGCAACACGGTGCTGGCCGGTGGGCACGGGTGTGTCCGTCCCTCGGCGTTTGCTTCGCTGGCCAGTGCGAACTGGAAGGTGAGCCACGGCCGTGTGATCAACAAAGACTACGCCTGCTCGTCGCCAGACGCCTGGAAGGACAGCAAGGCAGGTCTGCCGAAGAAGTTCAAGAACGCCGACTTCATCTCCACCGAGACGGGCTTTGTCGCCAATCCGGGTGGTAGATACACCAAAAAATCGCTGCAGCAGGTGTTGAAGATGGACCCGCAAAGCAATGACGTGAAGCTGGCCCGCTACGTCACGGCAGCGCTGCTGTCGGCGGCGTCGGTCAACAACGATCCCGACCGCGTGTTGCTCACCGCCGGCCAGTGTGCGGAGATCTGGAACGGGCAGGGCAGCTGGTCACCTTTTGCCGGGGCACACTGGACCATGAGCGAGACGCTCAATTACTTTGAGGTCGTCTACAACAAATCCCTGGCGTGGCTCTGAGCGGTCTGGCCTGCCTGTTCCGCTGCCCGCGCCCTGCCGACTTTGCCATTCGCGTCTGGCCGGACGGTGTGGCGGTGTACGACGATGCCACGGGCGACGTGCGTGCGCTGACGCCAGCGGCGGGTGGTGTGCTCGGCCAGCTCATGACCCAGCCGCCGATGGCGCCGGCCGCTCTTGCCGAACGTCTGCTCGGCGAATGTCCCACCCAGGAAGACCTTGACCAGATGCTCGCCCTGTTGACCGAGTTCGAGTCCCTGGGCCTCGCCGAGCGCTTGCCGGCGTGAACGCATTCGCCCGCGTGTCGTCTCTGACGCGCCCGGCCCTGCGGCAGCGGCTGGCGGGTGAGGGTTTGTGTCTGCGCATCCCGCCGTTTGTGATTCGTATCCGCAGCCCGATCGCTGTGGTGGCCGAGGGCCTGGCCACGCTGTACGCCGATCACGAACTGCTGCAGCCGGCTGGCAGCCACTTTGCCGATTTTCATGTGGCGGTGTTGCCGCGCCGGCGGGGCTTCAAGCGCGTCTGTGTGTTCCAGATGGACGGCGCGCAGCCATTCACCCCGCTGGCCATCGGCGAGGCGTTCGCCTTGCTGGAGTGGGGCATGAACTGGTGCGTGACCAGCCATTGCCACCACCTGCTCACCATCCACTCGGCGGTGCTGGAGAAGAACGGCCATCTGGTGATCCTGCCGGCACCACCGGGCTCGGGGAAAAGCACCCTGTGCGCCGCGCTCATGCTCAGCGGCTGGCGGCTGCTGTCCGACGAGATGGCCTTGCTGGACCCGCAGACGGGTCATGTCGTGCCGTCACCGCGGCCGGTCAGCCTGAAGAACCGCTCGATCGAGGTGATCCGGGCCTTCGATCCGGTGGTGGTGATGGGGCCGGTGGCGCACGACACGGTCAAAGGCACGGTGGCGCACCTGAAGGTGTCACCGCGCAGCCTGGCCGAAGCGGCTGTGACGGCGCCGCCGGCCTGGGTGGTGTTTCCCCGGTACGAGGCGGGCGCGGGGTTGCAGGTGAGCGAACGGCCCAAGGCACAGGCGCTGGTGGAGCTGGCGTCGAACAGCTTCAACCACCAGGTGCACGGCCGGGCCGGTTTCGAGGCGCTGGTGCGGGTGGTGGACCGTTCGGCGTGCCACGACCTGCACTACGGCGATCTCGCCGCTGCCCTGGCCTGGTTCGACGCGCTGCAGGTGGCGCCCGCATGAGCCTGCCTTCGATGCGCTTGCTGGTGCAGGCCTTGTGTCAGCCGCAGGGCCTGGTGGCGCTCACCCCCGGCGATTGGGACCTGCTGATTCGCCAGGCGCGCAGCGCCGACCTGCTGGCGCGCATCGCCGAGCTGGCCGAGGGCGCTGGCGTCTGGGCCCAGCTGGCGAGGGCGCCGCGCGAGCACCTCGCCTCGGCGCGCCAGCTGGCGCGCCGGCAACACGCCGAATTGCGCCACGAGGTGCGCCACATCGCACAGGCGCTGCGGCCGCTGGGTGTGCCGGTCGTCTTGCTCAAGGGCGCGGCCTATGTGCTGGAGGACAGCGCCGCTGCCCTGGGGCGCATGGTGTCGGACGTGGACATTCTGGTGCCGCGCCAGCGGCTGGCCGAGGTGGAGTCGGCGCTGATGATGGCGGGCTGGGTTTCGACCAACCGCGACGCCTACGACCAGCGTTACTACCGGCAGTGGATGCACGAAATCCCGCCGCTGCGCCATCTCGCGCGCGGCACCGTGCTCGATGTGCACCACGCCATCCTGCCGCTGACCGCGCGCTTCAAGCCCGACGCGGCGCTGCTGCTCGCCGCGGCCGAGCCGCTGGCCGGGGAAGACCCGCTGTGTGTGCTGTCGCGGGTCGATCAGGTGCTGCACAGCGCCGCCCACCTGTTTCACGAAGGCGAGCTGGAGATGGGTTTGCGGGGTCTGGTCGATCTGGACGCCCTGCTGCGCGAGAACGCGGCCTTTCCCGGTGGCTGGGATGCTTTGTTCGCGCGCGCACGCGCGCTCGACCTGCGCTGGCCGCTGTTCCAGGCGCTGCGCTACTCCCGCCTGATGCTGGGCACCCCGGTTCCTGAATCGGTGCAGCCACCGCTGCTGCCGCGCTGGCGCCTGTGGCTGCAAGACGCCCTGTACCTGCGCGCCCTGAGGCCGGCCCATGCCTCGCTGGACGACGCCTGGACACCCGCTGCCCGATTCCTGATCTACCTGCGCAGCCACTGGTTGCGCATGCCTCCGCCATTGCTGGCGCAACATTTGTTGCGCAAACTGCTGTCTGCCAGGCGCAGCGATCCGCCCCCACCATGAGGCCGTCCATGTTGATGTCTCCCTGCTTTTTTCGTCGCTTCTTCCCGTGGCTGTTGTTGTTTGTGCTGGCCGGCCCGGCGCGCGCCGATCTGCCCGACACCATCGCCCGCCTGAAACCCTCGGTGGTGCTGGTGGGGACCTTCAAGGCCACCAACAGCCCGCGCTTTCAGTTGCGTGGCACCGGCTTTGTGGTGGGCCGGGGCGAACAGGTGATCACCAACGCCCATGTGCTGCCCGACGACCTGGGACAGAGCGATGCCGCTGCCCTGGTGGTGCAGGTGCGGGGAGCTGATGGTGGCTGGCAGATGCGGCCGGCGACGCTGCTGGAGCGCAGCGGCGAGCACGATCTGGCTTTGCTGCGAATGGAAGGCCCGGCGGCCCCCGCGATGGTGATCGGCGACTCGGCCCGGGTGCGCGAGGGTGACTCCCTGGCCTTCATGGGGTTTCCGATCGGTGGCGTGCTCGGTTTTTCGGTGGTGACGCACCACGCCATGGTGTCGTCCATCACCGCGGCCGCGCTGCCCAGCCCGACGGCCGACCGGCTCAAAGCACAGGCGATTCGCGGTCTGCGTGACGGCACTTTCAACATCTTTCAGCTTGACGCCACCGCCTACCCGGGCAACAGCGGTGGCCCACTGTTCGACCCCGAATCGGGTACGGTGGTGGGTGTGGTGAACATGGTGCTGATTAAGGGCACACGCGAGTCGGCGCTGAGCCAGCCTTCGGGCATCACCTATGCCATTCCTGCGCTGCATGTGAAGGCTTTGATGGAGCGCCGACCATGAGCGCGGCGGTGGAACGGGTCGACGCGCTGGTGATCGGCGCGGGCGTGGTGGGCCTGGCGGTGGCGCGCGCGCTGGCGTTGGCCGGGCGCGAGGTGATGGTGCTGGAGCGTGAACCCGCGATCGGCACCGGCACCAGTTCGCGCAACAGCGAGGTGGTCCACGCCGGCATCTACTACCCGGCCGGCTCGCTCAAGGCGCGGCTGTG
>CAYRIT010000035.1:0-27612 GCA_964424415.1 uncultured Hydrogenophaga sp. | reverse complement strand
GGAGTGGTAGTTCAGTTGGTTAGAATACCGGCCTGTCACGCCGGGGGTCGCGGGTTCGAGTCCCGTCCACTCCGCCACTCCCAAGAACCGCTCGGTCGCAAGACCCGAGCGGTTTTTTCTTGCCTGCTGTGCGGGCGAAGGTTCAAGCCAGGGCTTTGGGTGCCGGCCGGCGGACGAGGCCGGTGGACAGCGCCGTGCCCAGCAGAATCACCGCGCCACAAAGCAGAGTCCAGCCGGTGATGGACTCGCTTAGGAACAGCACGCCGTAGAACAGCGCAAAAACCGGCACCAGAAACGTGACGGTCAGGGCCTTGGCCGGACCGGCGGTTTCGATGATGCGGAAAAACAGCACATAGGCCACCGCGGTGCACAGCAGACCAAGCGCGATCACCGCCCACCAGGCGGTCGCGCCCACCGGCTGCGTGGGCCAGAGCCAGAGTGAGGGCAGTGCGAGCGCGAGGCTGGCACCGATCTGGCTGCCCGCGGCGGTGGCCATGGGGTGCACACCGGCCAGATGGCGCTTGGTGTAGCTTGCAGCCAGGCCGTAGCACAGGGTGGCGAGCAGGCAGGCACCCATGGCGAGCAGCGTGATTCCCATGGCGCTGGCAGCGGGCGCGCTCGTCGGGTTGACACTGGATTTGCCCAGCACCAGCAGGGCCACGCCCAGAAAACCGATCAGCAAGCCCAGCGCGCGCAATCCGTCGGGCCTGTCTTTGAGCCACAGCCAGGCGACCAGCGCGCCCGACAGCGGGACGGTGGCGTTGAGGATCGCCGAGAGGCTGGTGGTGATGTGCAGCACTGCAAACGAATACAGCGCAAATGGCAGCGCCGAGTTCAGCAGGCCAACAAACAGGATGGCGCCCGCGCGCTGGCGAAATTGTGGCCAGACACCGCGCAGCAAAAACACCGGCAACAGGAACAGGGCGCCGAACCCGACACGCAGGCCCGCCGTGGGCACCGCGCCGAACTCGGCCGCACCCAGGTGCATGAACAGGAAAGACGCGCCCCAGAGCGCGGCCAGCAGACAGAATTCGGCGATCAGTGTGGGCGACATGGGCGCAGAGTGTGCCGGATTTGGGGTCGGTCAGTGATGCGGTTTTGTCCGGGCGTTGATGCCGATCTGGGCCCCTTCGAGCGCCAGCAGGGCGGTCTTGCGCGACAGGCCACCGGCGTAGCCGGTGAGCGCGCCGCCGCTGCCGAGCACGCGGTGGCAGGGCACAACGATGGCCAGCGGGTTGCGGCCGATCGCCGCTCCCACGGCGCGCACCGCCGCTGGCCGGCCCACCGCCTGTGCCACCTGGGTGTAGCTGCGGGTGTTGCCGGCGGGAATGTCGAGCAGGGCGCGCCACACCGCCTGCTGGAAGGTGGTGCCGGCGGACAGATCCAGCGACACGCTGAAGCGAGAATGCTGGCCGTGAAAGAACGCGTCGAGCTGCTGCGCCGCCTGCTGCAGCAGCGGGTGTTGCGGGTTCGCGCGCCAGGCGGCCACGGTGGCGTCGAGCGGGCGGTGTTGCTGGTCGTCGAACCAGACGCCGGCCAGGCCTTGGTCGCTCGCCGCCAGCAGCAGCGGGCCGAGCGGCGAGGGGATGGTGTGGCGCTCCAGGGTGGTGGGGTGCTTCATGGTGAGGACTCCTTGTGTGCGGGTTTGTGGCAGCCGGCCCAGGCGCGGATCACCGCGTAGCTGCGCCAGGGTTGCCAGGCGCGTGCGCGCTCGGTGGCCGCGCGGCTTGCGGCTGCGCCACGCACCGGACTCAGGCCCAGTGCCAGGTGCACGGCGACATCGCCCACCGGCCAGGCGTCGGGCCAGCGCAGCGCGCGCATCGCGATGTACTGCGCGGTCCACGGGCCGATGCCGGGCAGGGATTGCAGCAGGTTCAGCGTCTGCGCCAGGTCGGCGTGGCCGCTGAGATCGAGCGCGCCGTCGGCCGTAGCGCGCGCCAGTGCCTGGATGGCGGCCTGGCGCTGGCGCACGATGCCGATGGCGCCCAGCCGTTGTGCGTCCGCCGCCGCCAGGGCCTGGGGCGTGGGAAACAGGCGATGGACCTGCGGCTCGGGGGTCGCGATGGCCTCGCCGAACTGCTCCAGCAGACGCTGCGCCAGCGTGCGCGCGGCGGCCACGGTGATCTGCTGCCCAAGCACCGCACGCACCGCGAGCTCGAAACCATCGATGCAACCGGGGACGCGCAGCCCGTTGCCACCGGGGAAATCGGCGCTCAGGCAGCTGTTGATGGCTTGCGGGTCGGCGTCGAGGTCGAACAGCGCGCGCAGCCGCCACAAGACCTGGGGCAGCACCGCCTGCAGCCCCTCGCTGACCGCGACGTCCACCGCACAGGCCTCCGGCCGAAATTGCGCGCGCAGCCAGCCGCGGTGCACCGCGCCACCGGTTTCCAGGCGCAGGCTGCGGGTCAGGCTCAGCGCCGCGACGTCGATCCGTTCCATGCCGGGCAATTGGCGCTGCGCGAGAAAACCGAGCAGCGCGCTGGCGTCCAGCGGCGGGCGCCAGAACAGGTGGGCGCGGCTGCTGCCGGCATCCAGGCCGTTGCTGCGGCGTGCGCCCTGGCGCATCTGCGACGGGCTCAGGTCGTAGCGGCTGCGGATCGCAGCGTTGAAGCGGCGCAGGCTGCCAAAGCCGCTGGTCAGCGCCACCTGCGAGACGGGCAGGGCGGTGTCGGCCAGCAACTGCTTGGCGGTGAGCAGCTTGCGGGTTTGCAGGTACTGCAGCGGCGAGACACCGATCTGTTGCTCGAAGATGCGGCGCAGGTGGCGATCGCTCACGCCCAGACGCTGCGCCAGCCACAGCATGGCGGCGCGCTCGCTGCCATGCGCCTGCCAGGTTTGTGGATCGTCGAGCAGGGCGGTGGCCTGCTGGGCGAGGATGGCCCCGGCGTCCTCACTCGACCAGTGGCGATCGCGCGGCGCGAGCTCGGGTCGGCAACGCAGGCAGGGGCGAAAGCCCGCACCTTCGGCCTGTGCCGCCAGGTCGAAAAAACGGCAGTTGTCGCGCCTCGGTACACGCACCCGGCAGACCGGGCGGCAATAGATGCCGGTGGAGGTGACGCCGACAAAGAAGCGACCATCGAAGCGTGCGTCGTGCGCGCACAGGGCACGGTAGCGCAGGTCGTCGGATTCGTTGGGGGACATGTGGGGATGGTAAGGCGGCCAAGCCGTGGCGACTCGCCGTTTCCGGACATGGTCTTCGAGACCAGGGCGATGACCGGCTCCTACAATCCTGGCACCTACTTATCTGTGTTCAGGGAAGCTCACGCATGCAAGTCACCGCATCCATCTTCAAGGCCTACGACATTCGTGGCGTGGTGCCCGAGACGATCAACGAGCCGGTGGCCGAGGCCCTGGGGCTGGCGTTTGGCGCCGAGGCGCGGCGCCTGGGCGAGCACACGGTGGCGGTCGGGCGCGATGGCAGGCTCAGCGGCCCGGCGCTCTCGGCGGCCCTGATCCGCGGGCTGGTCGCCGCCGGTATCGAGGTGATCGACATCGGTCTGGCGACCACACCCATGTTGTACTTCGCGGCGGCGACCCTGTGCCGCAGTGGCATTCAGGTCACCGGAAGTCATAACCCCAAGGACTACAACGGTTTCAAGATGGTGCTGGCCGGGCGTGCCATCTACGGCGAAGACATTCAGGCGCTGCGTCGCAGCATCGAAGCCGAGCGCCACCAGTCTGCCGACGGCGGCCACGTGCGCGCGGTCGATGTGACCGACGCCTATCGCGATCGCATCGTGGGCGACGTGAAGCTCGCGCGGCCGATGAAGATCGTGATGGACTGTGGCAACGGCGTGGCCGGCGCGTCGGCACCCGCACTGTTCCGCGCCCTGGGCTGCGAGGTGATCGAGCTGTTCAGCGAGGTCGATGGCAACTTCCCCAACCACCACCCCGACCCGAGCAAACCCGAGAACCTGCAGGACCTGATCCGTGCCCTGCGCGAGACCGGGGCCGAACTGGGCCTGGCGTTCGACGGTGATGGCGACCGCCTGGGCATCGTGACCCGCGATGGCCAGAACATCTACCCCGACCGGCAGATGATCCTGTTTGCGCAGGACGTGCTGTCGCGTGTGCCCGGCGGCAACATCCTGTTCGACGTGAAATGCTCGCAGCGCCTGGCGCCCGCGATCGAAGCAGCGGGTGGCGTGGCCCATGTGTACAAGACCGGGCATTCGCTGATCAAGGCGCGCATGAAGGAGCTGGACAGCCCGCTTGGTGGCGAGATGAGCGGCCACATCTTCTTCAAGGAGCGCTGGTACGGCTTCGATGACGGCAGCTACGCGGGTGCCCGCCTGCTGGAAATTGTGAGCCGCAGCCCCGACGCCAATGTGGTGCTCAATGCGCTGCCCACCAGCCACAGCACACCCGAGCTCAACGTGGCCTGCGCCGAGGGCGAGCCACACGCGGTGGTCGACCAACTGGTCGCACTGGCCCACTTCGAGGCGCCGGCGAGACTGTCCACCATCGACGGTGTGCGGGTGGACTGGCCCGATGGTTTCGGTTTGATCCGCGCGTCCAACACCACGCCCGTGCTGGTGCTGCGTTTTGAAGGCCACACGCCGCAGGCGCTGCAGCGGATCGAGGCGGTGATGCTCGCTTTGTTGCGGCAGGCCAAGCCCGATGCGGTGGTGGGTTCGGCCGCGCATTGAGGGCATCGCTCCCCTCTGTTCCAGACCACTGACGCGCTGCCGATGATGGGGTGGCCACCGACCGCCTGCACGCCAATTTGTCTGTCGACCATGCCGCGCCCGCCCAGAAAACCCCATCCCGAGTTCCACCGGGTCGCTCGCTACGACTATCCGAAGCACCTGCGGCAGGCCGTCGATCTGCTGCCAGCCGCACCAGGCGTCTACACCTTCCATGGCGAAGCGGGCGACCTGCCGCTGTACATCGGCAAGAGCATCAATCTGCGCAGCCGGGTGTTGTCGCACCTGCGCACCGAAGACGAAGCCCGCATGCTGCGCCAGACCACGCGCATCAGCGTGGAGCGCACCGCCGGTGAAATCGGCGCGCTCTTGCTGGAGGCGCGCCTCATCAAGCAGCAGCAGCCGCTGTACAACCAGAAGCTGCGCCAGACCAGGCAGCTGTGCAGCTGGCAGCTCGATGCAGGCCCCACCCCCGTTCCCCGGCTGGTGTTCTCACGCGATCTCGATTTCGCCCGCGCCCCCCGCCTTTTTGGCCTGTACGGCAGCCGCCACGCGGCGGTGCAGGCCCTGCAGGCCCTGGCCGATCGGCACCGGCTGTGCTACGGCGTGCTGGGTCTGGAGAAGATCGGTTCGGGGCGCGGTTGTTTTCGATCCATGCTGCGGCAATGTGCGGGCGCTTGCTGTGGCAAAGAAACCCGGCCGGAGCACGACGCGCGTCTGCTCGCCGCGCTCGCCGACATGCAGCTGCACTGCTGGCCCTATCCCGGGGCCGTGGCCTTGGTCGAGCGCTGGGAGGGCTGGACCCAACGGCACGTCATCCACCACTGGTGTTACCTGGGCAGCGTTGACTCCGAATCCGAAGCCCGCAGCCTGTCCACACAGGCCAGCGGATTTGATGCTGATGGCTACAAAATTTTGTGCAAACCGCTGCTTGGCGGGCAGCACGAAATCGTCCCTTTGGGTGCTTGAGCCGCAGTGGAACGTTCGACGAGGGCGCTCAGCGCAGATGGTTTTGCAGGCGCTGCAGCAAATGTTCCGCCTGCGGGTCGGTCGGTCGCCGATCGTGGCGCGGTTGGGGGGATGCCCAGGCCGCTTGAACAGCCGCAGCGAGTTGTGTGGCATCGGTGATTGCCTGGCTCAGACCCTGGCCGTCCAGCGCGGCGTAGCTCTCGCTGAAATTCCACACGTTCGGCCCGTGCAACACAGCGCAGCCCAGCGCCAGCGGTTCGTGCGGGTTGTGGCCACCCACGGTGGCCAGCGAGCCGCCCACCAGCGCCACCGGCGCCAGTCGGTACCACAGGCCCATTTCGCCGATGGTGTCCGCCAGGTACACCGGTGCATCGGTGGGCAAGCGGGCGCCGGTGCTGCGCTGTGGTGTGGCCGGCGGGCACAGCGCGGCCACCTCGGCGCCGCGCGTGGGCACGCGCGGCGCGATGATGAGCAAGGCGTCGGGCGCGCGCTGGCGCAGTTCGGCGTGGGCCGCGAGGGCCAGTGTTTCTTCCCCCGGATGGCTGGACGCAAGCAGCCACACCGGGCGCGGACCCAGGGCGTGCTGCCAGCGGGCCAGTTCGGTGGTGTCGCAGGCCGGCGCGGGCGACATCGTTTTGATGGTGCCGGACACGGTGATGGATCCGGGTCGCGCACCCAGCGTCTCCAGGCCGCGCGCCGATTCATCGTTTTGCGCGAACACAGCCACAAAACCCGGCAGCAGCGCCTGGTAAATCCATCGCCCCCAGCGGCGCTTGGCCAGCGACTTCACGGAGAGGCGTGCATTGACCAGCACCCGGGCAACGCCCTGGTCGTCGGCCGCGCAGATCAGTGCCGGCCACAGGTCCATTTCGCACCACAGTGCGAGGCTCGGTCGCCAGTGCGCCATGAAACGCGCCGTTGCCTCGGGCGTGTCCACCGGTGCGAACTGGTGCTGGCAGCGCGGCGGCAGCCCCTGGCGTTGCAGCGCATCGCCCGAGGTGCGCGCGGTGGTGGTGATCAGAAAGTGCAGATCGGGCCGGCGCTCGCCCAGCCGGTGAAACAGCCCGGCCAGCGCCATCGACTCGCCCACACCCACCGCGTGGCCCCAGACCAGCGGGCCGGCGGGGCGCGGCGGCATCTGGGCCGCGAGCTTTTGCTGGATGCTGGCCGCCGTCTCCTTGCCGCGCGCCAGGCGGCGCTGCAAGCCCCGGCGCCAGACCGGCGCCAGCGCCGCAGCCAGGCGCAGATAGAAACGCAAGGCGAACGGGCGCGGCGTCACGCGGCGCGCTCCCGCAGCCAGGGCAGCAGCGCGGCCAGGTGTTTCTCGGTCGCACCACCGTGCTCGGCAAAAAATGCCTCGGCGCCCGCCATCGCCTGGGCGTAAGCCGCAGGCGAGGTCAGCAGCCGCAGCAAGGCCTGCGCCAGCGCGTCGGCATCGGCATGCTGGGTCAGCACACCCGCAGCCAGCGCCTCCACGCCGGGGTACTCGATGCCCCAGATGCTCGGCCCCACCATCACCGGTTTTTTGAGTGCCAGCGGCTCGATCACGTTGTGTGCGCCGGTGTCCACAAACGAACCACCGACCACCACCACCTGCGACAGCGCCAGGTAGAAGTACATCTCGCCCAGCGAATCGCCCAGCAGCACGTCGACCACGTCGAGATCGCAGGGGTTGCACGGATGGAGCTGGCCATCAAGCACCTGGCTGCGGCGTGCCACCCGCAGGCCTGCGCCCAGCAGCAGCTTTTCGGTGTCGTCGAAGCGCTGCGGACTGCGCGGCACATACACACACAGCGGACGCGCGGCGCCCGCCTCGGCCAGCCCCCGCAACACCGATTGCAGGGCCGACACGAACACCGCATCTTCCCCGACCACCACACTCGCAAAACACAGCACCGGGCGCGATCCGCCGCTGGCGGTGGCCAAGGTCGCGCGCTGCGCGAGCGCCGCTGCCGCGCGCAGCTGCTGGGGTGGGACCGGCAGATCGAACCGGGTTTCACCGGTCACCACCACGCGAGGGCAACCCACGGCCCGAAAACGCCGGGCGTGGGTGTCGGACTTGCACAGCACGAGTTCGTAGGCGGTGAACAGCGCGGCGCGAAAACCCCACCAGCGCTGCACGTCGCGCTCGTGGCTTTGCCTGGGGTACTGCGCATTGGCGATGCACAGTGGCACGCCTTGCGCCCGGACCGTGGCGAGCAGCACCGGCCAGGTGTCGATCTCGGTCATCATGGCCGCGCGTGGGCGCACCTGGCGGATGAAGCGCCGCACCGCCCAGCCCAGCTCGAGCGGCACATAGGCCACCTGGGCGCGCCCGGCGACGATGTCCTCGGCCAGCAGGGTTTGCGCGGCGCTGCGGCCAGCCGGCGTGAGCGTGGTCACCAGCACCGGGTAACCCGCGGCGAGCAGGGCGCGAACCAGTGGCGCCGCGCCCCGGATCTCGCCCATCGAGGCCGAATGGACCCACAGCGGGTTTTGCAATCGCGTGGCGGTGTGTCCGAAGCGCTCGCCCCAGAAGCGGCGGTACAGCGGCTCGCGGCCGCCGCGCCGCCACAGGAAGAACAGCACCACAGGCAACAGCAGGTGCCAGGCGATGTGGTAGAGCGTCAGCAGTGCCTGCAACCGGGCTCCAAGCTGCCAGCGCTGAGGCGCTGCGGGTGGGGCGGTGGGGGTGTCTGACATGCGGGCAGCGGGACTCGGGCCAGTATAGTAACGACCTTGCGCCGCGCCCGTGAGCGCGCCTTCGTCACCGTCCCCGCGCTTTTCCCCACCCCACCCAGTCCCCCATGCACGTCCTGGTCGTCGGCACCGGCTCCATCGGCAAGCGCCACATCGCCAACCTGCTGGCGCTGGGCGCGCGGGTGAGTGCCTTCAGCTACCGCGCTGCGGCGGGCGCCGAGGCGCCGGCTTCGGTGTTCGATGATCCCCGTGTGCAGCGCGCCCCCGATCTCGCGCAGGCCCTGACGGGCGATGTGGACGCTGTGGTGGTGGCCAACCGGACCGATCTGCACCTCGACGTGGCGCTGCAAGCGGCGCGCCTGGGCAAACACCTGTTTCTGGAAAAACCGCTGGCGGTGTCGCTGGCGGATGTGTCCGAATTGCAGCGCCTGGTGGCGCAGCAAGGGCTGGTGGTCGAGGCCGGTTTCATGCTGCGGCGCCACCCCAATCTGCTGTGGATGCAGCAATACCTGGCCTCGGGCGCCCTGGGGGAGCTGTTTCACGCGCGCGCCGCGGTCGGGCAGTGGCTGCCCGACTGGCGCCCGGGCACCGACCACCGCCTGGGCTACGGCGCGTTTCGCGCCCAGGGCGGGGGGGTGGTGTTCGATCTGATCCACGAGCTGGACCTGGTGCATTGGCTGCTCGGGCCGGTGGCCGATGTGAGCGCGATGACACGCACCGTGAAAAGCCTGGAGATCGAGACCGAGGCGGTGGCGCAGATCGGTCTGCGCCTGGCCTCGGGCCTGCTGGCCCAGGTGCATCTGGACTACGTGCGTCCCGGCTACGGGCGCGACATGGAGATCGTCGCGCGCGAGGGCGTGCTGGCCTGGGATTACCAAGCGGGCACCGTGTCGCTGGAGCGCGCGGGCGCGGCGCCCGAGACCGTGCACCGGGTGCCAACCGGCTTCGAGCGCAACACCATGTTCCGCGAGCACATGGCACATTTTCTGCAGCGCATCCAGACCCCGGCGCTGCCCGCCATCTCATCACTGGCCGATGCCGAGGCGGTGCTGCGCCTGGCGCTGGCCACCCACCTGTCGTCGGCCGAGCGGCGCCATGTGCGGCCCGCCGAATTCACCGCCTGACGGCGCAAGGACACCACCCCATGAACATCACCTGTGTCATTGGCGCGCGCGGCGGCTCCAAAGGCGTGGCCGGCAAAAACTCCCGTCCGCTGCTGGGCAAGCCCCTGATTGCCTGGAGCATCGAGCAGGCGCTGGCCTGTCCGGAGATCCAGCGGGTGGTGGTGTCCACCGACAGCGAGGCGATTGCCGATGTGGCGCGCCAATATGGCGCCCATGTGCCTTTCATGCGCCCAGCCGAGCTGGCCAACGACACGGCGGGCAAATGGGAGGTGTGGCAGCACGCACTGACCGCCACCGACGCCCATTTCGCGGGCGATCCGATCGATCTGTTTGTGGATCTCGACTGCACCTCGCCGCTGCGCGATGTGGACGACATCTCCCAGGCCATCGCCCAGTTCCGTGCCACCGACAAAGACGCGGTGTTCACCGTGTGTGAAGCGCGCAAGAATCCCTACTTCAACATGCTGGAGCTCGACGAGGGCGGCAGTCTGCGCATCTGCAAACAGCTGCCCAAACCCATCGTGCGTCGGCAGGATGCGCCCAGGGTCTACGAACATGTGGCATCCATCTACGTGCTCTCGCCCGACTACCTGCGCCGGGGCACCGGCCTGCTCTCGGGCCGCACCGAAGGCTACGACATCGGCTCGGCCAAAAGCCTGGACATCGACAGCGAATTCGACTTTGAACTGGTGGAATACCTGATGCGCAAGCGCCTCGGGCTGCCCACCTGACCCACAGACCGACACAGGACACGACATGACACAACAACAACGCTTCGATCTCACCGGCAAGGTGGTGGTGGTCACCGGCGGCACCGGCCTGCTGGGCTCGGCCTACTGCCAGGGCCTGGCCGAGCAGGGCGCGCAGGTGGTGATGGCCGATCTGGCCGCGGCCGATCCGGTGGCCAAGGCGCAGGCGGTCAACACGCCCCAAGGCCCGGGCGCCTGGGGCATCAACTGCGACGTGGGTGTGGAGGCCGACGTGGTCCATCTCTTCCAGGCCGTGCTGGAAAAATTCGGCCGTGTGGACGCGGTGCTCAACAACGCCGCCGCCACCGGCGAGCACCTGATGCGCCAGGGCGCGGTGTTCACCTCGTTCGAAGACTCCACGCTGGCCGTGTGGGAGCAGGCGATCCGCGTCAACCTCACCGGCGTGTACCTGGTCGCGCGCGAAGGTGGCAAGGCCATGCTCCAGAGCGGCGGCGGCAGCATGGTCAACGTCTCCAGCACCTACGGCGTGGTCGGTCCCGACCACCGCCTTTACGACGGCATGAAATTCAATTCGCTGCCCAGTTACGCGGCGGCCAAGGCCGGTGTGCACGGGCTCACCCGCTGGCTCGCCACCTACTGGGGCGACAAGGGCATCCGCGTCAACACCCTGGTGCCCGGTGGTGTGGAAAACAACCACGACCCGGAGTTTGTGCGCCGCTACACCGAACGCACGCCGCTGCGCCGCATGGCGCGCCGCGAGGATATGGTGGGCATGATGATTTACCTGGTGTCCGACGCCTCGGCCTATTCCACCGGCCAGCAGTTTTTTGTCGACGGCGGCTGGACCGCGGTCTAGCCATGCCTCCCCCCTGCGCCGCTTCGCGTCTTGTCCCTGGTAGGGGGACCATGTCTGCAGCTGGGCAAAGCCGGTTCTGCGGCGCATGCCTGACCCAGGCGCGGTGTCCTCGCGGCGCCGCTTGAAAAGGAACCATCCATGAAAATCGCCCACCGCAAAATCGGTCCGCAACAGCCACCGCTGGTCATCGCCGAGATCGGCATCAACCACGGCGGCAGCCTGGATGTGGCCAAGGCCATGGTCGCTGCCGCACACAGTGCGGGTTGCGAGATGGTCAAACACCAGACCCATTTTGTCGACGACGAAATGACCGACGAGGCCAAGCAGATCTTCCCGCCCAACGCCGACGTGTCGATCTGGGAGGTGATGGAGCGCTGCGCCTTGTCGAAAGACGACGAAATCGCGCTCAAGAAATACGCCGAGTCGCTCGGCATGATCTACATCTCCACGCCGTTCTCGCGCGCTGCTGCCGATTTTCTGAACGATATCGGCGTGGCCGGCTACAAGATCGGCTCGGGCGAGTGCAACCACCTGCCGCTGATCCGCCACATTGCCAGTTTTGGCAAACCCGTCATCATGAGCACCGGCATGCAGACGGTGGAGAGCATGCGGCCGTCGGTGCAGGTGCTGGACGATGCCGGCATCGCCTACGCACTGCTGGAGTGCACCAACCTCTACCCCTCGCCGCCCGAAATCGTGAGCCTGCAAGGCATTCGGGAACTGCAACAGGCGTTTCCGCGCGCCGTCATCGGTTTTTCGGATCACAGCATCGGTCCCTCAATGGCGCTGGCCTCGGTGGCGCTGGGGGCCTGCATTCTGGAACGCCATTTCACCGATTCGCGCTACCGCAAAGGGCCGGACATTTCCTGCTCCATGGACCCGGCCGAGCTGAAGTTCCTGATCGACCGTTCGCGCGAAATCCAGATCGCGTTGAACAACCCCAAACAACGCACCGGCCCCGAGGAAGACGTGTACCGTTTTGCGCGCGGCTCCATGGTGGCAGACGCTGACCTGCCCGCCGGCCACACCATCACCGCCGCCGACATCTGGGCCCGCCGTCCCGGCTCGGGCGAGATTTCGGTGCAGCACTTCGACCGCCTGATCGGCACCCGCCTGACCCGTGCGGTCAAACGCAACCAGCAGCTGCTGTGGAGCGATCTGGACGGCGTGACACCGCTGGCGAACGACTGATGATTGATGCGCCTGTCACCGGCAAACGCCTGCTGTTCGTCACGGGCACCCGGGCCGACTACGGCAAGCTCGAACCGCTGGCCGTGGCCGCGCAGCAGGCGGGTTTTGCCATCAGTTTTTTTATCACCGGCATGCACATGATGCGCCGCTACGGTGAGACCCGGCTGGAAGTGAAGCGCTTCCCGAAGGCCGAATTTTTCGAGTTCGTGAACCAGCGCGAAGGCGACGCACAGGACTTCATCCTCTCCAAGACCATCCTCGGTTTCTCCGACTTCGTGCACGAACACCGGCCCGATCTGGTGGTGATCCACGGCGACCGGGTCGAAGCGCTGGCCGCCTCCATCGTCTGCGCCATGAAGTACATCCCGTCGGCCCACATCGAAGGCGGCGAGGTTTCGGGCACCATCGACGAGAGCATCCGCCACTGCAACACCAAACTCTGCGCCACACACTTCGTGAGCTCCGAAGCGGCGAAAGCGCGCGTGCTGGCGCTGGGCGAATCGCCCGACAGCGTCTACAACATCGGCTCCCCCGAACTCGACACCCACGCCCAGCCCTCGGGCGTCGGCATCGACGAGGTGAAAACACACTACGCCATTCCGTTTGACGACTACGGCATCGTCATCTTTCACCCCGTGACCTCGGAAGCCGACACCATGGGAGAGCAGACCCGCGCCCTGTTCGACCGGCTGGTGGTCAGCGGCAAACATTTTGTGGTGATCCTGCCCAACAACGACCCGGGCACCGAAAGCATCATGGCGGTGCTCGACGCCTTGCCTGCCGAGCGCTTCCGCCTGATTCCATCGATGCGTTTCAACTACTTTTCCGAGCTGATGAAACACGCCGCCGTGCTGATCGGCAACAGCAGCGCAGGCGTGCGCGAGGCGCCGTTTCTCGGTTTGCCGAGCCTGGATGTGGGCACACGGCAGAACCGGCGTGCCAGCGCGCCTTCCATCGTGGCCTGCGCCGCGCAGGACGCCGGGCGCATAGACCACTTCCTGCAAACGCAGTGGGGGCGCCGCCACCCGGCCGACGGCAGCTTTGGCGCCGGCAACACCGCGCAGCAGTTTGTGGGTGCGCTGCAGACGGCCAGCTATTGGAGCCGTCCGATCCAGAAGCAGTTTTCGGCATGACGGACGGACTGCTTCGGTTGCCTGGGCTCAAGGTCGTCCTGATCAACCTGCCGCGCTCACACGAGCGGCGCGAGACCATGCAGCAGCGCCTTGCCGAGCTGGGTCTGGCCTACACGCTGTTCGCCGCCGTGGACGGGCGCGCCGAGCAGGCCCGCCTGTTTGAGCAGGTCGATGTCCCTGCGTTCCAGCGCAACGTGGGCCGCGACGTGTTACCCGGCGAGATTGGCTGTTACTTCTCGCACATCACCGTCTGGCAGCAGTTTGTGGACAGTGGTGAGGACGTGTTGCTGGTGCTGGAAGACGATGTGGTGTTCGGGCCCGACTTCGTTGCGGCGCTGCGTGAAGCCTTGCGGGTGCGCGCGCACTGGGACTTCCTCAAGCTCAACAAGATCCGGGCCAAACAACCGATCTGTCAGGGGCGGGTGGGGCCGTACCGCCTCAACGCCTACCTGGGCACCGCCACCGGATTTGGTGCCTACCTGATCCAGCGCGACACCGCCCGGCGCCTGCTGCCGGTGATGCTGCCAATCACCCGGCCGATCGACCACGAACTCGATCGCATCCATGTGCACCGGCTGCGCCATTGTGGCCTGGAGCCGTTTCCCAGCCAGGTGCGCGACGGCAACCAGAGCACCATCACCGGCCAGGCATTCAACGCGGTAAAAAAATACGCCTGGCACGCCCGCCTGCCGGTCTACGGATTGCGCTGGCGCAACTTCTGGGGCCGCTGCTTCTATTTGCTGAACAACGGGCGCTTGCTGCCCAGAAACCATCCGCTGTGAACCACAAGGCCCACCCATGACCGAACGTGTTGTGCTCTGCATGAAATGGGGCAGCTTGTACCCCGCCGAGTACGTCAATGTGCTCTACAGCGCTTGCCGAAAATACATCAGCGGGGATTTCCGATTTGTCTGCCTCACCAACGAAACCGAGGGCATTCGGCCCGAGGTGCAGGTGCACCCCGTGCCCGACATCGGGCTCGACGAATGGCATTACTACAACGGCGCATGGCCCAAGATCGGGGTGTTTCTGTCGGATCTGTATGGCTTGAAGGGACGGGCGCTGTTCATCGATCTGGACACTGTGCTGCTGGGCAACATCGACGCCCTGTTCGAGCAACCGGGGCCGCTGGTGGCGATCGACAACGACCCCTGGAAAGACAAAACCGGTCAGCCTCAGACCATGTCGTCTGTCTTTGCTTTCGAGCTGGGATCGCTGGGCCATGTGGTGGATGCGCTGCGGGCCCATCGCGATGAGCTGGTCAAGCGCCACACCATCGAGCAAGCCTACCTTCACGCGGCGGTGGAAGGCATTCGGTACTGGCCTCAGGAATGGCTGGTGAGCTTCAAGTACCACCTGCGGCGCCCGCTCATCTTGGATCGGTTTTTGTCACCGGCTCCACCGCCCGCCGCGGCGCGGCTGCTGATCTTCCACGGCAAGCCGCGTCCGGTCGATCTGGTTCGCCCCCCAAAGGGGAACTGGGATGTGTTCCCCCACCATGGCACTGGCGCTGTGCCCTGGATGCGGTCCTATTGGAAAGAGCATGGGGGCGAGGTGTGATGCCTGGCGGCTGTCACACTATCGCTTGGACAGCAGCGCTTCGGAAGCCTGAACGATCTTGTCCTTGATCGGCCCCATCTCGACCCGGCTCCAGCGCCCGGACCGTCCTTTGGAATCGTGGTGCAGCGTGCCTTCCGGCAAGGTCAGCAAAGTCTCCAGCTTGTGATCGACCCCATTGAACGTCACGGCCACGATGTCGTTCCGGCGCTTTCGCACCCAGGGCAACCGGTTTCTTATCCATCCATACAACCGCGAGCGGGTCAGAAATTCACGTCGAAACATCACGCCCAGATTGTTCGGAACGGGCTTGAGATGTTGCTGACCAAACCATGAAATGAAAAGATCGTCGTTGACCAGCACCGGGTTGCCCGAGTCATCGCATTGGGTGAGCCGCTTGAATTCGTCGCACAAATTGGGGGTCATGCCGGAGTGAAATGCAAGGATGGAAGAGTTGCCCGTGGCCATTCGCCGTTTTTTGCTGATTCTGAAAACCAGACGCCGCAGCGCACCAAAACCGATCAGACCACCAGGTGGCAACATGAACAGGTCGTTCGGCTCGTTGACGAGCGAAGCCAGTTTCCCCAGATCACCAGTGACCACGGTGTCCAGATCGAGATAAATGCAGCGGGCGTTTGGTGGCAGTGCGCCGTGGTCGAATAACGAGAGTTTGATTGTGTAGTTTTTTTTGCGCTCGGGCTGATTGAAAAAATCGGATACCACCACTTGGCGCACCCTGCCATCCACGCCCTCACGAATCCGATCTGTCATCAGAATGGATCCTGCGCAGGTGTTCGAGTGGCGATAGGCAGCGTCGACGATCAAATGGATGTGCTGAGCAGAATATTTCGTGCCCCACAGCACCAGGACCAGATACCAGTTGTTCGACATGATCAAAATTTTGTTTCCGGACGACCGAAGAGAAAGAGAAACGCGATGATTTGTCCTCCACCCACACAATCCACGCGCGTTCCATCCCGCACAACCGCGGTAAGTGTGGGGGATCGGCGCGCAGGAACTCGCAGGCAAGTGTGCCGCAAAGCGATGCCTGACCTGCGTGTGTACCCGGTCAGGCGCCACCGCCACCGCCACCGTCATGCGTTCAGGGATTGCACACACGCACGACATGGCGCCGGGGGTGGCTCGTGAACAGTTGCACGGTCGTCATCCCGACGCACAACCGGGAGGCCCTGCTGGAACGTGCCGTGCGCTCAGCCCTGGCGGCCTGTCCGGCGAGCGGTGAGGTGCTGGTGATCGATGACAAATCCGGCATCCCGGCGTCCGAGGTCTTGTCGAAGGTGCAGGATGGTCGTTTGAGGGTGATCGTCAACGCCGGCCGCTCGGGTGCTGCCAGCGCGCGAAATCTGGGTGTTTCATTGGCATCGGGCAGGGTGGTTTTTTTTCTGGACGATGACGACGAGCTGTTGCCCGATTACTGCCAACGGGTGCTCGGGCCAGATGGACCTTCATCGAGAGCAGACTGGGGCTTTTCCAGCACCGTGGTGCGCACGGGTGACGACATGCCCCAGGACGCCATGCGCATCAGAAAACGTTTGCGCCGGGGATTGGTGCACAGCACGGCCCGCGTGCGAGACCGGGTGGCTGCGATGAGCGATGGTTTCTGGATAAAAAGAGAGTTGTTCCAGGAGGTCGGCGGCCTGGATCCCGAGCAGACCATCGACGAGGACACCGATCTTTGTGTGCGGCTCTTGGCGAAGGCCGGATTGGCCTGGTATGAAAGCGAACCGGGCGCCATGGTCTACCGGGGATACGTACCTGCCCATGCAGGGGCGGCTCAGTTGACCGTTGCGACTTCCGCCCGGCGGGGTGTCGATTGTTATCGACGCACCCATGACAAGAACGCGAGTCACTTCGATGCCTACAGCGCGATGCGCTGGTTCCTGTGCACGCGTTACCTGCGTCGCGCTGTCAAGGCGGGTTTGACAAAAGACGCCGCTGAATTCGCTGGCAGACAGCAACCTTTTTTGTGGTCGATGCTGTTGCAAGTGTTTGTGCTTGTCAAACGCATGCGACCCCGCTGAGTATCAGATACATGCGTGAAATTGGCTCCACAAGCAGGCGCTGAGTCGGCACTTTGTTGAGGTTCCGTCGGCCATGCGCGCGGTGATTGTCGTCGTTATGCAATGCATATTCATTTGAAGGTGGATTTGATGCCCAGAATATTGGTGACCGGTGGCGCGGGTTTTCTGGGGTCGCATTTGTGCGATCGGCTGCTGGCTGAAGGCCATGACGTGCTCTGTGTGGACAATTTTTTCACTGGCAGCAAATCAAATGTGGTTCATTTGCTCGGGAAAACGCCCTTCGAGCTGATGCGCCACGATGTGACGTTTCCGCTGTATGTGGAGGTGGACCAGATCTACAACCTCGCCTGCCCGGCATCGCCGGTGCATTACCAGCATGATCCGGTGCAGACCACAAAGACCAGCGTTCTTGGGGCAATCAATATGCTGGGTCTGACCAAGCGCCTGGATGCGCGCATTCTTCAGGCGTCGACAAGCGAGGTGTATGGTGATCCGGAATGGCATCCGCAGCCAGAGTCTTATTGGGGGCGGGTCAATCCGATCGGCGTGCGAAGCTGCTACGACGAAGGCAAACGTTGCGCCGAAACACTGTTTTTCGACTACCGCCGGCAACATGGGCTGGACATCAAGGTGGTGCGCATCTTCAACACGTACGGGCCGCGCATGCATCCCAACGACGGGCGTGTGGTCAGCAATTTCATCGTTCAAGCCCTGCGAGGTGATGACATCACGATCTTTGGTGATGGCAGCCAGACGAGGAGTTTTTGTTATGTCGACGATCTCATCGAGGGCATGTTGGGCATGATGACCACCCCCCGGGAGTTTTGTGGCCCGGTCAATCTGGGCAATCCGGACGAGTACACGATGCTGGAGCTGGCCGAGACGGTTGTGCGCCTGGTGGGGGGACGGTCTCGCATCAGCTACCGCGCGTTGCCTTCAGACGATCCCAAACAGCGCCAGCCAGACATTACCCTGGCCCAGTCACAGCTGGGATGGGCCCCGCGCGTGGGGCTTGAAGACGGTTTGCGGGAGACGATTGCCTACTTTCGGCGCACGCTGCAGATGGAGCCTGTCGCATGACCGCACCAATGCCGGCGCACACCACCATTGCCGTGGTGATCACCAACTACAACTACCGCGACTACGTGGTTGAAGCGGTCAACAGTGCGCTTGACCAGACACGGCCGGCACAGCAGATCATCGTGGTGGATGACGGCTCACGTGATGGCTCTGTGGACTTGCTGCGCGCCACTTTCGATCAGGACCCGAGGGTGACCCTGCTGTGTGGTGAAAATGGCGGCCAACTGGCGGCCTTCCAACGGGGAATGGCATTGGTGCAGTCAGCGGTGGTCTGTTTCCTTGATGCCGATGACCGCTGGGCGCCGGACTATTTGGCGAAACTGGGCCAGGTTTTTGATCCACGCGCAGACATTGATTTTGTGTTTTCCGATGTGGTGCTCTTCGGCAACGCCGTCCGCACCCAAGCCTTCGAGAAACACGCAGTCGATCTGGGCTACACCGCTGTGAGCACCTACCTGAAGCCATTTTGGTATGGGGCGCCAACGTCCGCGCTGGCCTTGCGGGTGCCGATGGCGCGGCGATGCCTGGACTTGCCCGACCGCATGGCCGCTGCATGGCGTCTTTGTGCCGACAGTGTGCTGGTGCTGGGCGCCAGCGTACTCTGCGGGCGCAAGTATTTTTTGCCGACGGGCAGCGTTGGCTACCGCATTCACGGCAAAAACGGATGGGGCTTGAGCCAGCCACCCGGACCAGCCTTTCTCTACACATTGCGCTCCAAGCAATTGGTGGCACATTTCGCGGCCCAAACGGGTGTGGATGCATCGTGTTGGGCCCTGCTCAAAAGCGAATTCAAAACCAAGCCCCTTCCCACGCCGTCGGAAACGCGACGATATGCCCGTTTGGCGATGGCGGGCAACGGACCCTACCTGGACCGGCTGACGCTGTCATTGAGCATTCGGCGATGGGGATGGCGAAGTCGAAGGGCTGGAGGGGCACAGGCATGAGCGACGCTGCAGCGGTACGAGGCGATCCCAGCGCTGGCTCACAGTCGCCTTGGTCTGCCTGGGCAACTCTGGTCAGCACACTGATCAAACTGAAAGCGTGCAAAAGCCGTGTCCTGTTCATTGCCAATCCCGGCAATGCGGGTGATGCCTTGATTGCCAGCGCGACATGGCAGCTGTTTGATCGGCTGGGCGTGCCGGTGGCGGCAAGTCGTGTCAGGCACATCGCGAGCGGGGATGTCGTTGTCTACGGTGGTGGTGGAAACCTCGTGCCTTTGTACAGCGATGCCCGGGTGGCGCTGGAGGCCGCTCTGGAGCGGGGTGTTCAGCGCTTCGTCCTTCTGCCGCACACGGTGCGAGGGCACGAGACGTTGCTGGGCTCCCTGGACCCGCGGTTCAGTCTGTTCTGTCGGGACCGGTCGAGTCTTGAGCACGCGCGCCGGCATGCGCCGCTGGCGCAAGTGGCCTTGTGCCCGGACATGGCCTTGGGTCTGGACGTGTCGATGCTGCGGCGCCGTGCCGCATCGATGCGAGTCCAGTTCGCCGCGCACTGGGCGGCGCTGCGTCAGGGCCATCGGAAATCCTACAGCGACTGGCGCACGGCCACGCGCAACATGGAGCCTGGCCACGATGGCCGGCTGCAGGTCTTGCGCAGTGACGCGGAGGCCGCGACCCAACCCGGCGACAAGGCCGGCGATCTCTCCGGCTTGTATTGCTCAAACCTGAGATCACGCAATGAATGTGATGCCGTCAGCGAACGTTTGCTGGAGGTGGTGAATCGGGCGCGGGCTGTGCACACCGACCGGTTGCACGTGGCCATTGCCGCCCAGTTGCTCGGCAAGCCCGTGACGCTGGCAGACAACAGCTACGGCAAGAACCATGCGGTAGCCAACACGTTCAAGGCACTGATGCCGTGGGTGACGCTGTGTTGAGCGGATGGTCGTCTGCACCGCCTCACGGCAGCTGGTTGCCAGGCTGTTGGCGAATCAGAAAGCGCGAACGCGGTGTGGTGACGATGCGCCACAGCAGCTTGCATTGCATGGTGCGCCGGTAAAACATGTCTGACCAGCTGCGTCTGGCCTTGAAGAACTGGCGGTCAATCGCGACCCGCTCGGCCTCGATGCCGGAGCTGGACAGATCGAGCGGGTGTGACACCACCCAGCGGAACCAGATACTCTGAAATGCGCCCCGGGCCTGCGCATAGGCGAAGTCGTCGATCACGTAAGCACCCTGATCAATCAGACGCACCATCGCCTGCGCGATCTGGGAGTCCACCACGTAGGCCACCGTGCGTGAGAGGAAGGGCAGGTCCGCCCGATCGATTTCGACAGTTCCCGGGCATTGCGTGCATTCCACACCTCGCAAATAGCGAAAAAAGCGCTGCATGCCCTCTTGACCACCCAGATGCAGGAGCGTGTCGGGGGGCACGCATTCGCCTGCTTGGGCGATCCACTCCAGGGCTGCGTCGGAGGCTTGAAAATCGTCTTCAAGAATCAGGTGGCCCGGCCCACCCTGTGCTGCGGCCAGGCGCAGTGCCTGCTGATGACTGCGTGTGCAACCCAGCTCGCCCGGTGTCATGGTGTGGCCTTTGCACTTGCGCCAGTGCAGCGTTTGCCGGAAGTAGTCCGCCGCACGCATGTCTGGCCCATTGACACCTTCGATCAGGTGAACGACGAAGCCGTGACGAGACAACCTGGCCTGCAGGGTTTGCAAACGATCCGAAGTGGGTGCCTCAATGGAGACGATGTAAGCGTGACGTGTCATGACCCAAAGCAAAAAACCGGCGAAACGGGCAGCGTCATCACTGGCGAAGCCGGTCAACCCACCGTATCCAGCCGCGTGACGATGCTTGTTGTGCTGGCCGGAATGTGTCCAGACGGCGTTTCAAAGCCTCGCGCAACATGGGGTCGATCTGGCTTTCGGGTATCGACAGGATCTCTTGCAGAAGTCCATATTGAAGCTGGTTGTCAATGGGAATCTGGCTGATGATTTTGGCATTCAAGCTTCCCGGAAAGGCGCCAGCGTCGGGATAGCCCGCGGCTGACAGCGCCAGCCTGGTCCTGACGCATTTCTCGCACACGCCGCAGTTCAGATCGTTCCGGGGCTGTTGCCAGCAAACGCGGAGATTGTCTCGGACGACGGCGTGCTGAGCAATCAGTGCGATCTTGGCGGATCGGTGCATCCCGGCACCCACGGCGCGAATCGGAAACGCGCGGCCTGAAAGCAAGGGGTTGCTGATGCTGTTGCTGCCCCAGGGAATAACCTCGAGGTCGTAGGGTTCATCAGCCGCCCACAGCCCGTTGCCATAGCTCGCGTCGAGCTGATGCAAGACACTGGTGACGCCAAAAGCGAAACCCATTTCCCAGTCCACGCAGGCTTGGCGCCAATTGGTCTTGACCGTCAACAGCGAGCACCCAAAGGATTGGAGCACGGGCACAGCATGGCGAAGCGCTACGTCAAACCAGCGGTCGTCCGTCAGCGCAATGTCAAAGCCTTGCACCATGACCGCAGCCCGAATGTCGCGGTTGCGTTGACCCAGCAAGCCGGTTTTGTGGGCAACCAGTGCGTAGCTGGCATCTGCACCGCCGGAGTACATCAGCGCGGCATCCATTCGGGTCGTATCCGGACCTGCCGGGATCACCTCGTCAGCCGACAGCACGACCCGGCGGAACAGGTCTGGTCGCCAGAGTGTCCAGGCATCGACCAGCTCCTCTAGATTTTCCAGCAGGCACCGATCGACCCGTCCTTGCACGTGGAGATCGGCGCCGTGGTGCATTGCCAGTGGCAGCAGGGAGATCAAGGCATGGTTCTGCGTATCTGGCGCCCGAGCAAGCGAGCTGGGCGACAGGCGCCACCACAAACGTTGTTCGGCACCGGCAGTGCGGAACAACACGGTGTTGACACGAACGGCTCCAATCTCTTCGCTGGTGCACGATGCCTGAATACGCTCTCTCATTGATGTTTGCACGTGATCGGGTCTCTCAGGGGCGCCGGCTAGGCCCGACAGGCAGTCGATGGGCTGCAACTGTCTACATTCCCTGATAAATTAAAAACAGACGTCTTGAAATTGCTTGCATGGCAATCGGTCGAATAAGCACGAACCCGCAACAGGGACCTACGAACCGACTCGCGCTCCTGAGGCGACAGATCCAGTCAGCCGAATTGTTGCATTGGATGAACAGGCAAAGCCATGCCTCGTTCAACTGGTTGACGAAGCAACTACTTGTTTGGCAGCCTTGGGAAAGACAAGATCAAATACGATCTCTACCCGCGTGACCTTGGGCCGCTGCTCTGATGGCTTGGATCACCCGGCTGTCAAAAAAGACCAAATAATCTCTTCAGCATTGCTTGAATCAGGCTGTTGTTGCCATTTTTTATTGGGTGATAAAGTGTGTTTGACCTGAACCCGGGTGCTGTTCTGGTGGGTCTAAACCGCATCGAACTCTTCTTTAGAATTCCCTTTCTGTCACGGCGCTGCTTGGTATACCAGCGATTTCTTCCGTGATGATTGGGGTGCGTGAGCTCGTTCAGATCGATGAGGGAGAATCCTTTGGCATTGAGAATGATGGGAAAGAGGGCTTCGTAGTGCCCTGAAATACCTTTTTTGTACTCTTGGTCAATAGATTTCATTGCCTCGCAGCTCAATCGATAAAGTGGCCCAAAAAATCTGAGTTTTTGAAGATTTGGACTGGACAATTCTGCTGATTTCGATAAATCTAACGATTGCCAATGATGCCACTGGGGTTGGTCGCTGTGGGTTGCAACATGTGTTGCCACCATGTCGGCTGAAGCAGCCATCAGGTGCGCCAAGAATATCTCCCATGCTCCAGTTAATTCCACATCGTATTCAATGATGGTGTATGTTGCGTAATCTGGGTGTTTGCTGCCAAAATGCATCACAGGGAAATTGGCGTGCCCAGGCATCAGATCGCCGTGCATCCATGTGTAATTCAGTTCCTCTAGAGTTTCTCTGGTGGTGATATATGGGTTGAATTCATCAGGCGCAGATACAGATTTCCCGGCTGTATAGACGATAGTGAATGTGTCACCGTAGGGTTCAAAGGCCTTCTTTAAGCTCTTGAACTTGCCAAGAGTGTGCTCGTTGAAAATATGGCTGAAAAACAGCAGCGCATGCTTGGCGGAGGTCATAAAAAATTCAGTGAAAATCAGTCGTCATTAATATTGGAAATAGGACATCTGATGCAGCGAATTTCAATCTGAAAATCATTTTTCAGGCAGATCTCTGGTGTGCAACCGTGATGTCCATTGCGTTAGATTGATGGCAGGATGCCGTATCTTAACAAAGCGATTTCAGAGTGCCTCGCGGGAATGAATTTTCCTGTGTTCAGTGGAGTATCTTCCATGGTGAGCTTAACAGCTGCTCAATGTCGGAATGACGTCTCGTCAGCGCATTGCCCGGGGCGAATGTCAGTTCACATAGGTAAGGCATGCCGCCTTGGCCACACAAAAAATCGACTCGCACGGCGTTGAAGCCCTGCCCAATCTTCAGAGCCAAATTCAGCATCTGGTGCCGACACTCAGGCAAATCGTAATCATTCACCCTCGGTAGCAATGACTGATGGGGAAGTAGCTGAAAATCAGCGTCCAGCCAAGTGGCGTTGTCTTGGCGGCCGGTTTGTTTCATGTAGACAGTGATATGTGGAATGACTTGGTTGAGCACGAAAAAATTCCAGGAAATGGAGCTTGCCCCTCCACAAATGTCTGCCTCAAGAAAAATTTCTGGCTCAAAGCATTGGTACCACCATTCACCATCATGCAGTCCGTATTCCGAATCGAGCCAGGATTGACAAAGGAAATTCAACTCCGTTCGTTCGTTGTCGTCGATTGGATAGCTAATCCGCTTGAACATGTCGCTGCCATGAGAAGCTTTGAGGTAGTAGTGTCCCGGCGCAATCTGATCATTGGCAGGTAATCCGGAAGCTGTGCTCCGCCACACCACTGGCGCCAAGTTAATCTGTTGAGAAATGTTAGGAGGCAGCAGGTCACGCGTGCGCAGTTTGTTGCCTGCGAGGCCCGCTTTGATCTCTCCAAAGAACTTGATCCAGAAGACCTTTTCACTGTAGGATTTGGGCTCGCAGATATTTGGATAGGTGCCATGGCATCGATGAAAATTTCGCATGGCATTGGCCATCACCCAGATGAGCTGCGAGGACCGGTAAAAATCGATGCCTCTGAGGTAGCCATTTCTGGGTTCCTTGGACCAAGGAGCGTCAGGGTAGCGACGATAGCGCCTGAGCTGCCGCCAAGCCTCGAAAAATGCGCCCGACAGGAAGGCTCGTTTTTGATGCCGCCACTTTGGGGCACGTGCAGTACGGGGCTGGATATACATGCAAATACAAAATTGGTGATGGCGGAGGCAGAGAAAGTGGAGCAAGCGTCGATCTGATCAACACTCAGGCTGGATTTTTGGGATCGGGGTCCATTGAGAAATGCGTGTGTATGCAACGCCAGATGCTGTCTGGGCATTGCTTCAAAATGAATGTGCAGCGGCCAGTTCGAAGGTACGGGGTCTGATTGGCCCATAAATCGGGAGTGTCCACGCCGATCGACTGCCAGCGCGCGATCAACATGGCCATGGTGCCATCGTCACTCAGTTCGGTATGCAGGCTGTCAGGTGTGTAGGTGAAATCCCGGGTGCGTATCCAGGTGGGCGCCCACTGCTGCGAATGCAGTTGGTCCAAATCTCGTGCCTCGGGCGTTCGCGTGCCGAAACTGTGCACGTTCGCCGAGAAGAGCGATCTGCCTGCTTCGAAGTCATGGTTCCGCACGCAGCGAGCAAATGCTTCGGCCCATGTCACGATCGCTCGGAGGGTGGTCATCGGGGTGTCTATCGAGGCCGGATAAGGAAAGGCAGTCGTGTTCATTTTATTCCTAAGATGAGGCAAATAGATACAACTGCCAATGTATCGAAATTGGTGCCGTACACGCGACGGTGAGCCGTGTTGAACTGATGCCGTTGGGGATGTCCCGATAGAATTGTCACGGACTTCGAGGGCGAATTCAAGTCTGTACTGCAACACCCGCCACCGGGTAAACGCCGCAGCTGCGCCACGCTCCATCGAGAAGGTGCGAGCAACTTCAACCTGAAGCCGTCGGCGAACTGAAGGGCGGACGTGGATACAGCGCGGCCTGCGCGGCGTGGCCCCAAGTACCTGCCGAACTACCTCGCCTGGCACCGCCTGATGACTTGGAACAAGGCCGGCTTGACCAGCTTCGACGTGCTCCGTTCAGCACTCGGTCAGCAGGTCATCAATACTTAACTTGAACAGCGCCATCCACTTACACCTACCTGAGATTGAGAACCGGAGTTCCCCGTGCACCGAGGTCGGACCTGACCAAGGGCAGGCCAGCAACCTGGGGCCGTGGTGGAGTGCACCAGACGAAAGGTGTTGTGGGTCAAGGGATCAGCCCGAAAAACCGGTGAGTATGGCCAATGTTCTGTCGACTCTCATCGACAAGCTGCAAGGCATTCCCCAGCCGGCGCGCCTGAGCATGACGTACGACCAAGGGCGAGATGCCGGTGTACTCGGAGCTTAGCAATCGAACTGGTATTTCGGTGTATTTCTGCGCCGCACACAGCCCGTGGCAGCGCTGGCTCCAGCGAGAACATGAATGGTCCGGCGTGCCGGTACCAGCCCAAAAAAATGGACCTGCCCATCTACAGCCAGGAACAACTTGACGCCGCTGCAGATCAGACCAACGACGGGCCCAAAAAGGGCTTGGCGGTACGGGTTCCTTCGCTGTCCACCGCGAGTAGATGCTGATCAACAGTCCCGTCCCTCACCCTCATTCAGCGAAGCCCAGGGGGTTGCACGTCAAAGTTGAGTCCACCCAATAGTTCCCCAGTCAGAATAAATGTCAACGCCGAACCCCCTGAGGATATCTATCGAAATATTCGTGGTGGATGCTCTGGCGCTCCTGCTGGCGATCACGCCTGTGTCATCCAAAGCGATCAATCTGGTCTGGATTGTTCTTTTTCTATTATCGTTGTGGCTTGTGGTGTACCGATGGCGGGCAGCGGGCGAGGTTTCACGAGGCGCGGTGGTGAATGCTTCGCTTATGGTGCTGATCGGATGGTTTCTGCTTGGCCTATTTCTGATGGTTGCCATGAAACTCTATTGGGATGAGCCAGTCCGTGGTGTCTCGTTTGAATTGAATGCATCGCTGGCTGCCATCGCATCATGGGTTTTTGTAAATCACTGGCTGGCTGGCTCCCGGCATCGGGCAATACTCGGGGCTGGCATGGCGATCGCATCGGTGCTGGCGGTTGTGCAGGGCTATGGCTACATGGTGGCGGGAAACCCGGGGCCGACCAATGCAGTGAACTGGGGCGCAGGCATGGCACTTTTTATGTGCATCGCCTTCTCGCTGGCCGCCAGTGGAAACGCCTCTTCGCGCAACAACAAATTGCTTGCCGGGTTCAGCGTCTGCATCTTTGCGGTGGCGATTTTGATTGCGGGTAGGCGAGGTGCCTTCTTTTCCATTTTGTGGTGTGGCTTTGCTGGAGGGTACCTTTTTTTTCGGGATTTCTTTCGGCGCCCCAACAAGGCCAAACACCTGTTGGCGTTGGCGATGCTCCTGTTCGTGGTATTTGTTGGCGCCTTCTTGGCGAAGGAGCAACTGGCCGCACCGATTGATCGTGTGATGGCTGGGATTTCAGAAGTGAAAGCCATCGCCAGCCGTGACCCGGATCGCACCGAGTTGTTGCATGGCTCGGTAGGCAGTCGTTTCCATATGCTTGAGCTTGGTGTTGAGACGGCGTCCGCATCGCCCTGGATCGGGGTGGGCGCAGATGGCCTCGCGCGCGTAATCAAACGCGCGGAGCTTGACGTTCAGGCGCCACTTTTCCATTTGCACAACGAATATTTGCAGGCCTGGGTGGCGTATGGTGTTTTTGGCTTGTTCGCCGCCTTGTGCTTCCCGATGGGTCTGCTGGTGGCCGGGGTCCTGCTTCGACGCTCTGCCCCGGCGCCCTCATTGGCGATGGTCAGTTTGGGGTTGGTCCACTTTTTCAGTGGACTGAGCAACGTCAACACCTTCCACAACTTCTATGGAACCGTTTTTGCGGTCTGTGTGGCGCTCCCGTTTTTGATGTTCGCACCTGGCCCAAAGAGAGGGCGCGATCTGCCGTCTTTTGCCGGGGCGGTTCAACATGAGCCCGATGAAGTTCGAGGGAAACTGGCTCGCGGACGAGGTCAGGAAAATCGAAAAACGAGCGGCTGCCTGCTGCATCTGGCGGGGGCAAGGTCAACAGCCCTTGATCTCTGACAAAGCAGCTCCAGATGCGTCTTTCGCTGACAGAAGCGGGAGCGACCCCGCTAGGGGCCAACGCACACCGATCTCCGGATCGTTCCACCTGATGCATTGCTCCGCGTGGGGTGCGAAGTGGTCGGTGGTCTTGTAAAGGGAGTCGGCCGACTCGCTGAGGGCGAGGAAGCCGTGAGCAAAGCCCGGCGGAATCCACAGTTGGCGGTGGTTGTCCTCGCTCAGTTCAACGCCCACCCATTGGCCGAAGCTGGGTGATTGTTTGCGAATATCGACTGCCACATCGAACACCACACCACGCACCACGCGAACCAGTTTGCCCTGCGCGTGCGGAGGCAACTGGTAATGCAAGCCGCGCAGCACACCTTGGGTGCTGCGGCTGTGGTTGTCTTGCACAA
>CAYRIT010000034.1:0-27694 GCA_964424415.1 uncultured Hydrogenophaga sp. | reverse complement strand
TGCCCGCCACCGACCTGTGGCGCAAGATGCTCTCGATGCTGTTCGAGACCGGCCACCCCTGGATCACCTTCAAGGACGCCTGCAACGTGCGCAGCCCGCAGCAGCACGCCGGTGTGGTGCACAGCTCCAACCTCTGCACCGAGATCACGCTCAACACCAGCGACACCGAAACTGCGGTCTGCAACCTGGGCTCGATCAACCTGCTGCAACACCTGAAAACCGACGGCAACGGCAGCAAGACGCTCGATCACGACAAACTGCAGGCCACCATCAAGACCGCGATGCGCATGCTCGACAACGTGATCGACATCAACTACTACGCGGTCAAGAAGGCGCGCGACTCCAACATGCGCCACCGCCCGGTGGGTCTTGGCATCATGGGCTTCCAGGACGCCTTGTACGCCCAGCGCATCGCCTACGCCTCCAACGAGGCGGTCGACTTCGCCGATCAGTCGATGGAAGCGGTCTGCTACTACGCCTACTGGGCATCGACCGAGCTGGCCCGCGAGCGCGGCCGCTACGCCAGCTACAAAGGCTCGCTGTGGGACCAGGGCATTCTGCCGCCCGACACGCTGGACCTGCTGGCGCGCGAGCGAGGCGGTTATGTGGATGTGGACCGCTCCAGCACCCTGGACTGGGACACGCTGCGCCAGAAGATCGCCGCCGACGGCATGCGCAATTCCAACTGCGTGGCGATTGCGCCCACCGCCACCATTTCCAACATCATCGGCGTGGACGCATCCATCGAGCCCTGTTTCGGCAACCTCTCCGTCAAGTCCAACCTCTCCGGTGAGTTCACCGTCATCAACAGCTACCTGGTCAAGGATTTGAAGCAGCTGGGTCTGTGGGACGACGTGATGGTGATGGATCTCAAGCACTTCGACGGCTCGCTGCGCGCGATCGACCGGGTGCCGCAGAACATCAAAGCCTTGTACGCCACCGCGTTCGAGGTCGAGCCGCTGTGGCTGGTGGAAGCCGCGGCGCGGCGCCAGAAGTGGATCGACCAGGCACAAAGCCTCAACATCTACATGGCCGGCGCCTCGGGCAAGAAGCTCGACGACACCTACAAGCTCGCCTGGCTGCGCGGCCTGAAAACCACCTACTACCTGCGCACCACCTCGGCCACACAGGCGGAAAAATCCACCGGCCGCACCGGCCAGCTCAACGCGGTGTCGGTGCAGGGTGAATCGGTGTCGATGGCCAGCGCCAACGCCAGCGTGGTGGCCATGGAACCGGCAACCGATGTGAAGTTCTGCGCCATAGATGACCCGGGCTGCGAAGCCTGTCAGTGATCCGTTGCGGCGGTGATGTGTGGCCCTTGGCGTGACGTTTGCTTGGCACCCGGCATGACATTCGATGCGACACCGCAACAAAGGACACGCATCACGCACATGAGTTCTTTGCGTTTCACGCAGAGACTTCGATAATCTTTTTTACTGGACACACCTATGTTGACCTGGGACGAGCAAGTCACTCCCTCTTCGAAGCATTTCGCCATGCCACTGCCTCCCGCCAAGCCGGGTGCGCAAGCTTCTGTGTCCCCGTCAGTGTCCGCCGCACTGCGCCGCGTCAATGCTGCCGACAAGCGCATCATCAACGGCCAGACCGATGTCAACCAGCTGGTGCCGTTCAAGTACAAGTGGGCCTGGGAAAAATACCTCGCCACCTGTGCCAACCACTGGATGCCGCAAGAGGTGAACATGAGCCGCGACATCGCGCTCTGGAAAGACCCCAACGGTCTGACCGAAGACGAGCGCCGCATCGTCAAGCGCAACCTCGGCTTCTTCGTCACCGCCGATTCGCTCGCGGCCAACAACATCGTGCTCGGTACCTACCGCCACATCACCGCCCCCGAGTGCCGCCAGTTTTTGCTGCGTCAGGCGTTCGAGGAAGCGATCCACACCCACGCTTACCAGTACATCGTCGAGTCGCTGGGGCTGGACGAGTCGGAGATCTTCAACGCATACAACGAAGTGCAGTCGATCCGTGACAAAGACCAGTTTCTGATCCCCTTCATCGAAGCCATCAGCGATCCACACTTCAACACCGGCACACCCGAGAACGACCAGACGCTGCTCAAAAGCCTGATCGTGTTCGCCTGCCTGATGGAAGGGCTGTTCTTCTATGTCGGCTTCACGCAGATCCTCGCGCTGGGCCGCCAGAACAAGATGACCGGTGCGGCCGAGCAGTACCAGTACATCCTGCGCGACGAGTCCATGCACTGCAACTTCGGCATCGACCTGATCAACGCGATCAAGCTTGAGAACCCGCTGCTGTGGACACCCGAATTCAAGGCCGAGATCAAGGCATTGTTCATGACGGCGGTCGAGCTTGAATACCGCTACGCCGAAGACACCATGCCGCGTGGCGTGCTCGGCATGAACGCGTCCATGTTCAAGGGCTACCTGCGCTACATCGCAAACCGCCGCGCCACGCAGATCGGCCTTGAGCCGATGTTCCCGAACGAAGAAAACCCGTTCCCCTGGATGAGCGAGATGATCGATCTCAAGAAAGAACGCAATTTTTTCGAGACCCGTGTGATCGAGTACCAGACGGGCGGCGCCCTGTCCTGGGACTGAATGCCCGCCGCGGGGCCGCATCCATTTTTCACATGTTTTTCCCTCATTCAAAACCCCGCTCCTTGCGCCCCGGCGCAATCGGCGGGGTTTTGTCACGGCATTCAACGCACTGGTGTCTTTCGTGGATGCATCCACTTGACACCATGGCGCTGAATCGCTTCGCCGGCATCAAGATCGGCTGAAGTGCTCTTTGCAACTTGATCAAGGAGAACACAATGGCAACTGCGAAAAAAGCCCCGGCGAAAAAAGCCCCGGCAAAGAAGGCCCTCGTGGCCAAGAAACCTGCTGCGAAAAAAGCAGCGCCAGCCAAGAAGGCGGCACCAGCGAAGAAGGCCCCTGCGGCCAAGAAAGTCGCTGCGGTCAAGAAGGCTGTCGTGAAGAAGGTGGCAGCGGCCAAGAAAGCTGTTGTGAAAAAAGCCGCACCGGCGAAAAAGGCGGTGGTGAAGAAGGTTGCGGTCGCGAAAAAAGCGGTCGTAAAGAAGGTGGCCGCAGTCAAGAAGGCGGTGGTGAAAAAGGCCGCGCCGGCCAAAAAAGCCGCTCCTGCCAAGAAGCCTGCGGTGAAAGCCGCAGCGCCGAAGAAAGTGGCCCCTGCCAAGAAGCCTGCGGTAAAGAAAGCTGCCCCGAAAAAGGCAGCCTCCGCAAAAAAAGCTGAGCCGGCCAAGAAGCCGGCAGCCCCAGCGGCACCTGCGGCAAAAACCAAGCTGAACCCCCAGGCGGCTTGGCCGTTTCCCACGTCCAGCAAGCCCTGAAGTCACTCTGGTGTGACCTGAAGAACCCGGTGCCACCGCACCGGGTTTTTTTCGCCCGACGCTCAGCCCATCGGATCAGGCGCTCGCGTCAAATCGATAGTTCTGGCCACCCCGGCTGGCGATCTTGGTCGCACCCATGCGGTTGCCCAGCACCACGCAGCGCTCCAGATCCCAGCCCTGCGCCAAGCCATGCAACAGGGCTGCGCGAAACGCATCGCCACAGCCGGTGGGGTCGACGATCGCAGTCGCAGCCACACCCGCCACATGGGTCCGCTTCGCACGCTGCCACACCTCACAGCCCTGATCGGCCAGGGTCACCACCAGACCCTCCACCCGCTCGGACAGCGCCTCCAGCGAGAGCCCGGTGCGGTCACACAACATGCGGCCCTCGTAGTCGTTCACCGTGATCCAGGTAGCGAGCTCAATGAAATCCACGAGCTCAGGACCATTGAACATGGGCAGGCCTTGGCCAGGATCGAACACGAAGGGGATGCCAGCCGCGTGCAACTGTTGTGCATGAAGCAGCATGGCATCGCGCCCGTCGGGTGCCACGATGGCCAGACGGAGATCCTGGCGCGCGGGCACCGGATTGGAGTGTGCCTGCGACATGGCGCCGGGGTGAAAAGCGGTGATCTGGTTGTTGTCTCGATCGGTCATGATCATGGCCTGCGCCGTGTAGTTTTTCGAATCGGTCGCCACATGGCGCGTGTCCACGCCCAGCGCGTTCAGGCGATCCAGATATTCCTGCCCATCGCTACCCAGTGTGGCGAGCGGCACGACTTCGCTACCAAGCTGTTTCAACCCGTAGGCGATGTTGCCCGCACAACCGCCGTACTCGCGCCGCAACCCTGGAACCAGAAAAGACACATTGAGGATGTGCAGCTGGCTCGGCAGGATCTGCTCGGCAAAGCGACCTTCGAAATTCATGATGGTGTCGAACGCCAGCGAGCCACAAACAAGAACAGACATACCGTTTCCAGAGGGGAGGTTTCAAGGGTAAAAGACCAGGGCGCGGTAGCCGGTCATGGGCAGATCGCTGCCCACCGCAAGCGCCAGCCGCAGGCTCACAGGCACCGTACTTTGGGGCGGCAGCAAGGGCGGGACACCCGGCAGCTCCTCGGGTAAGAAGACCCGGCGCGAGATCACGGTGTCGGCGGTGTCGGTCAGGCTGAGCTCCAGCGCGGGGACCGCCAACGGCATCGCGGCATTGTTCTTGAGCACCAGATCGAACGAATAGAAATCGCCGATTCTTCGCGTCAGGGTGGAGCTGTCGATCACGACCGCGTGGATATCGCGCACCGCGCCGATCCGGCAACCCAGCGGCTCGCACAGGCTTGCCAGCAGTGGCCGCCAGTCGGGGTGACGCGCCGCGAGGCGATTGCGCTCGTGCAACGCCCATTGCGTCGCCAGCAAGACCGAGAGCAACAGCGCCACCAGCGTGAGCAGCACCCGCACGCCGGGAGAGCGCCAGAATGCACGCCGCCTGGCCTGGCGCACGAAGCTGGGCTCCAGCCCCGCCGCCTCACGGTCCGACAGCTGTTCAAGCTCCTCCTCGGTCTGCTGCACTGCCTGGGTCTCGGCTGGTACCGATACCTTCGCTGGCGAGGACACGGCGGCACCCGCAGAAGTGGCCTCCAGATCGCTTGCCAGCGGTTTTCCAAGGCCTTCGGCAAACCGCTTCAGTTCGGTGTGGAAATCGGACACTTCCCCTGTGTCGCGATCGTCATGTTCAGGCACCGGTTCACCCAACCCGCGGGTGATCGACGGACTTGCCTCGCTGAACTGGCTCCGATTGGTGTCGGGCGGCAGCTCGGGCTCTTCGAGCGCCAGAGCCAGCTCGTTCTCATCGACTTGAAGGGGCGCGGGAACAGCGTCGGCGTCGAAGGGAAACGCTGACTCCCTCGCGGCCTGTTGGGGCGGCGCAACCGACTCCACCCCAGCGGCCTGGTGCACCAGCTCATGTGGCGCAATGGGTTTTTCGGTCTCCGAACCGGGTGATGCCTGCCGACCGCCCGAAGGCGGCTGTTCGGCCGTGCCAAGCGCCCAGTTCTCCAGATAGCGGGTGGCGTCGAACACGTCCGAGCAATGGCCACAACGCACCCAACCGTCGGAGAGCTTGAGCTGATCGGGGACGACCTTGAACAGCGTCGCACAGGCCGGGCAGCGGGTGATGAGACTCATGCGGCAATTATTGCAGGCGCCACCAGGCGACCCGATGCTGCACCGGTCGAACGGATGGGATCATGGACGGTGCAGCGGATCAGGCCTTGTGCGCCGTCATCAGCACCCAGCCGTCTTCCTCATCACCGACGGCGAGATCGACCCAGGGTGCGAAGGCCTCGCGCAACTCGTCGGCCTGACGCGACAGAATCCCCGCGAGCACCAAACACCCCCCGGGCGCCACATGGGCGCACAACAGCGGCGCAAGCACCTTCAGCGGTGTCGCCAGGATGTTGGCCAGCACCAGGTCGAATGCGCCCCGCGCCAGATCGGGCAAGCCAGCCTGGAGCACCACATGGTTCGCCTGGGCGTTGAGACGGGTCGACTCGACCGCCGCCGGATCGATGTCCACCGCCACGATCTCGGCCGCACCGAAGCGCGCGGCGCCCATGGCCAGGATGCCGGAACCGCATCCGTAGTCGAGCACACGCTGGCCATCCCAGCGCCGCGCTGCGGTCCAGCGCAGACACATGCGGGTGGTGGGATGGGTACCGGTGCCAAATGCCAGCCCCGGATCGAGGCGTATCACCTGTTTCGCGGCAGCGGGTGGTTCGTGCCAGGTCGGAACGATCCAGAAACTGGGCGTGATGTCCACCGGCGCAAACTGCGACTGGGTCAGACGCACCCAGTCCTGCTCGGGCACCGTCTGCACGCCCAACACCGCACAGCCGACAAAGAAGTCCTGCGCCTGGAGCAGGCTCGCCGTTTCGCGCGCCTCGGCCTCGGTGCTGAACAAGGCGACGACCCGCGAACGCTGCCATCCCTCTTTCGGCGGCGGCATGCCCGGCTCGCCGAACAAGGCCTGCTCGGCAGGCGTCATCGCGTCCGCATCTTCCACCGAGGTGCTCAACGCATCGAGCGCGTCCAGCGCGTCACTCACCGCCTCGACCGATGCCTCAGGCACCATCAGAACCAGTTCGAACAGGGAAGACATCAATCAGATAAAGAAAAGTAACCGCTCAGAAGATCTGTCGAGCGGGAGTTCATCCGTGAACACCGTGACACCGACTGTGCCGGGCGGGCCGCTGGTGTGGCCTCCTTGGGAGTGGCGGAGAAGCTGACGTGCTGGCTCAACGCTCCCGCTGCGACAACCACTCCTCCAGGTAGTGGATGTTGGTGCCACCGGCGACAAAACTGGCGTCCACCATCAACTCGCGGTGCAGCGGAATGTTGGTTTTGATGCCTTCGATCACCGATTCGGCCAAAGCGGTGCGCATGCGCGCGAGCGCCTGTTCGCGCGTGTCGCCATGCACGATGAGCTTGCCGATCATCGAGTCGTAGTTGGGCGGCACCACATAGTTGGCATAAACGTGTGAATCCACCCGCACGCCGGGACCACCAGGCATGTGCCACGAGGTCACACGGCCCGGAGACGGTGTGAACTTGTAGGCGTCCTCGGCGTTGATGCGAACCTCGATGGCGTGACCACGCAGCTGGATCTGGCGCTGGGTGAATGGCAGCTTCTCGCCGGCGGCCACCGCAATCTGTGTGCGCACGATGTCCACGCCTGTGATCCACTCCGTCACCGGGTGCTCGACCTGCACACGGGTGTTCATCTCGATGAAGTAGAACTCGCCGTTCTCGAACAGAAATTCGAAGGTGCCGGCACCGCGATAGCCGATTTTTTTGCAGGCGGCGGCACAACGCTCACCGATCTTCTCGATCAGGCGGCGCGCAATGCCGGGCGCCGGCGCTTCCTCGATCACCTTCTGGTGGCGCCGCTGCATCGAGCAGTCGCGCTCGCCGAGGTAGACGGCGTTGCGGTGGGTATCGGCCAGAATCTGGATTTCGATGTGGCGCGGGTTCTGGAGAAACTTCTCCATGTAGACCTCGGGGTTGCCAAACGCAGCACCCGCTTCGGCCTTGGTGGTCTGGACCGCGTGCAGCAAAGCCGCCTCGGTGTGCACCACCCGCATCCCGCGCCCGCCGCCGCCGCCAGCTGCCTTGATGATCACCGGGTAGCCAATCGCTTTGGCGGTCCGTTTGATCACCGCCGCATCGGCTGGCAACGCGCCTTCCGAGCCCGGCACACAGGGCACACCGGCGCGGATCATGGCCTGCTTGGCCGACACCTTGTCGCCCATGAGCCGGATCGACTCGGGCGAAGGCCCGATGAAGGTGAAGCCACTTTTCTCCACCCGCTCGGCAAAATCGGCGTTTTCGCTCAGGAAGCCATAACCGGGGTGGATGGCCTCCGCATCGGTCACTTCGGCAGCCGAGATGATGGCCGGCATGTTGAGGTAGCTTTGCGCCGAGGGTGCGGGGCCGATACAAACGGCTTCGTCGGCCAGACGGATGTATTTCGCATCGCGGTCGGCCTCGGAATACACCATCACCGCCTTGATGCCCATCTCGCGGCAGGCGCGCTGCACCCGCAGGGCGATCTCACCCCGGTTAGCGATCAGGATTTTTTTGAACATGCGCGACGAGCCCTTATTCGATCACGTACAGCGGTTGGCCGTATTCGACCGCCTGGCCGTTTTCCACCAGGACCTGGGTGACCGTGCCGCTCTTGTCGGCCTCGATTTCATTGAGGATCTTCATCGCCTCAACGATACAGATCGTCTCGCCTTCCTTGATCGTGTCGCCGATCTCCACAAACGGCTTGGCGTCCGGGCTCGAGGCGCGGTAGAAGGTGCCCACCATGGGTGACTTCACCACGTGGCCGGCGGGCTGCGCTGGCGCTGCGCTGGCCGGTGCCAGTTCCACTGCGGGGGCCGTAGCGGGCGCAACCGGCGCCGCAGACGGCGCCATGGTGTAGGTGACCGGCGCGGCCATGCTCACGGGCAGGCTCTTGACGATGCGCACCTTGCCTTCAGCTTCGGTGATTTCCAGCTCGGATACGTTCGACTCCGAAACCAGATCGATCAGTGTTTTCAGTTTTCTTAAATCCATGACTTCTCCTGCAAACATCGGCCAATTTGATCTCAAAATTGGCTAATTTCAACCAATTTCTCCCAATTAAGCCGAAAGGGTGGCGCAGTGTACTCGAAATCTGAGACGGGTGAGACCCCTGATTCACTCTTAGCGTCACAGGCCTGTGGCACCGTGTGCATGGGAAAAGTCATTCCCGCCGGCGACTTTAACCGCTTTTGCCTGACTATCAGTGCACAGCGCTCACTCTGTACCTGGTCAACTCCGGCAAGGCCGTTCAGCGGGTCGGCAGCACGCTGTCATACCTCCTTGACCCACCGGTTCAGATCGGAAACATCCACCTTGCCAAGCTTGCGCTGCCGCACTGTCCCATCTCGACCCATCACCACGGTGAACGGCAGGGCTCCACTGGCGTTGCCCAGGGCGCGGCTGAGTTCGGTGCCAGCCAGCCCCGCCATGCCCACAGGAAAGTCCAGCGGAAGCTTCTCCATGAATCGCCGCACCGCGTTGGGCTGATCCACCGCCAGACCCAGCACCTGCCAGCCATGGGCCGCATGTTGCCGATGAAATGCGTTCAGCAGCGGCAATTCCTCGACACAGGGCGGGCACCAGGTGGCCCAGAAATTGACCAGCAGGGGCTTTCCGCGCCAAGCCTGAAGATCGACCACCTCACCGTTTGGCCCTTCAAACTGGCTGGCCCAGAAGGCGGTTTCTGCGCCACCTTGCACCGCGTGAGGTTGCAGCCGCCACCAGGCCACGCCCGCGCCGGTAGCCGCCGCCGCCCCGGCGACGCCCGCCATCAGCCAGCGCCGCCGGTTCATGGCGAAACCTCCGGCTGGCTCGGGGCCAACAGCCGGCGCACGGCGGCCGCGTCACCACGCGGCTTGCGGCCCTGGCCATCAGGCTTGAGCGCGCCGCGCACATCGTCAAGATCGTGCACCATGAGATGCACCAGAACCCACTGCTCGAGCGGCTCGCAGCGAACACGCAAAGTAAGCGCCTGCACCGGCTCGCCCCTCCACCCATTCACCTCGCCCGGGTGGTAATCGACGCGATGGTCCAGCAGGGCCCATTCCGGAGCCTTGGGATCGTCACAGAACAGCTGTAGGTACACGTCGCTGTGGCGCGTGGCCGTGCCGTGCCAGACCGCGCCGCCCAGATGCGGGCGAAAGGCGTTCAGGCGCTCCATCCAGGCCAGGGCGATTTCGCGCAAGGCTGCGAGCTCCGCAGGTTGGGTGTCGGCACAAAAGATGGCGATGTGTTCACGCACCGCGGCGTCGATCGCTGCGTTGTCGGGCAACGCGGTGCGCGGGGACAGGCCCAGTTGCCTGACCGCGCGCCGCTTGGCCGCCGCGTATTCCATGCCATCTTCCACCACCAGACGGGCCGCCACCTGGGCCAGTTCGGCGATGACGGCGTCTCGGGTCGTATCCATGGACCGATTGTGCCCGCGCGGCGTTTGTCCCATTCGGCGCGCTGGCATCGGGGCTGGTACAAAAAGGCTGGCACGGCACACCTAGAATTGGGCGATGCACATACACATACTGGGGATTTGCGGCACCTTCATGGGCGGACTCGCCGCACTGGCGCGCGAGGCGGGACACCGGGTCACCGGTTGCGACGCCGGGGTGTATCCACCAATGAGCGATCAGCTGCGCGCCTTGGGCATCGACCTGATCGAAGGTTTTGGTGCCGACCAGCTGGCGCTGGCGCCGGACATGTTTGTGGTGGGCAACGTGGTGAGCCGCGTGCGCCAGCCCGACGGATCGCCGAAATTTCCGCTGATGGAAGCGATTCTGGACGCGGGCGCGCCCTACACAAGTGGTCCGCAGTGGCTGGCCGAAAACGTGCTGCAGGGGCGCCATGTGCTGGCGGTGGCCGGCACCCACGGCAAGACGACCACCACCGCCATGCTCGGCTGGATCCTCGACTGCGCAGGGCTCGAACCGGGCTTTCTGATCGGCGGTGTGCCGATGAATTTTGGCGTTTCTGCCCGCCTGGGGGGCAACGACCCGCACAGCGGTGGCGCGTGGCGCCAGGGAGTCGCCGCCGGGCAGCCCCAAGGCGAATCAACCCCCTCGGGGGGCAGCGAGCCACGCGCCGTGGAGAGCGTGGGGCCACGTCTCTTCGTCATTGAAGCGGACGAGTACGACACCGCCTTCTTCGACAAGCGCAGCAAGTTTGTGCACTACCGGCCACGCACCGCAGTCCTGAACAACCTGGAGTTCGATCACGCGGACATCTTCGACGACTTGGCCGCAATCGAGCGCCAGTTCCACCACCTGGTGCGCACCGTGCCCGGCAGCGGCCGGGTGGTGGTCAACGGGCTGGAGGATGCGCTGGAGCGCGTGCTGCACCAGGGCCTGTGGAGCGAGGTGCGCAGCTTCGGCGCGGCGGTGAGTGACTTCACCGCCCAGGGCGAACCCCATGCGTTCGATGTGCTGCATCAGGGCCAGACGGTGGCACGCGTCGAATGGTCGCTGACGGGTGTGCACAACCAGCTCAACGCGCTGGCGGCGATCGCCGCGGCCGAGCATGTCGGTGTGTCCCCCGCCGTGGCGGCGCAGGCACTGGCCAGCTTCGAAAACGTGCGCCGGCGCATGGAGCTGCGCGGTACGGTGGCGCGCGAGGGGGGTGCGATCACGGTGTACGACGATTTCGCTCACCACCCGACTGCGATCCGCACCACCCTCGACGGCCTGCGCCGCCGCCTCGATCAGACCGAGGGCGCGCGGGGTCGCATCCTCGCGGTGTTTGAGCCCCGCAGCAACACCATGAAACTGGGCACGATGAAGGCGCAACTGCCGTGGAGCCTGGAAGCCGCCGATCTGGCCTTCTGCCACAACGGCGGGCTCGACTGGGATGCGGTTGACGTCCTCACACCCATGGGCGCGCGCGCCCAGGTGGCACACAACATCGACGATCTGGTGGCCCGGGTGGCGCAAGCCGCGCGCGCCGGTGATCACATCGTGTGCATGAGCAACGGCGGCTTCGGCGGTGTGCACGCCAAGCTGCTGAGCGCCCTGACCACGCGCTAGGCGTCGGCGCGGCAGCGGGCGTCGCAGCAACGGCCCGCACCTGCTTCTGCCGCGCAGGTGCCTGGGACCTGCTCAGTAGCCAACCGATGCCGTCGCCAGGTCCACCCGCACCACCGGCTTGGCCAGCGCGGCGCTCACCGCCCGCGCGTACGCCCAGGCCCATTCTTTGTGCGCGGCATCGCGGAACTGCTGCTCGCCAGCGCCCTGGGCCACCGCCAGCACCTTGTCGGCGGTGAGCACCTTGCCGGTGAGCCGGATCGGCTCGCATTCGAGGGTGGTGAATTGCTCATCGAGCCAGACACGCGCCTGCTCATGCGGCATGGGTTGCACCTCTTCGAGATCGAAGCGGTAAGTGGAAGATTCGCTCCAGCTCACGGTGACTTGGCTGCGCATGCGGTAACTCCTTCGGGCAAAACAGGTGAGGATTCGGACACGGCCCCATTGTGCCGCCAGCACCAGCGCCGCGTCGGGCCAGACATCTGAATGTCAGCAGGCGCCGCCTGTTCTGGCGATCGTCGGCGCATCGGATCACAGCGGCCCCGGTGGCCGCAGGGGTGCCGGGGCACCGTCACGCAACAGGCTGGACGGCACGCCGAAATCCGACGCTGCACCGTTGCCGGCAGCAGCCGAGCGCCCAGAACCCCCCAGTCCACCTGGCGACAGCTGCAATGCCAGCCAGTCGTGCCGGATCCGGATCTCGGCACGCCGGGCACTCTGTGCGTCGGTGGTGAGGCCGCCAGCGAAGAACAGGGTGGCCAGGCGGTTCACCACCTCGGTCGGTGTGGCACCGGTGCGCTCGACCAGCGCGCCCAACGTGCCGGGTGCGTTCATCAGCTCGCGCATCAACAATCCGTGCAGCTCGTCAAATCCGTGGGCTGGCGCCTGGGGAATCCGCCGCAGGTGGATCGTGCGCGTCCGGTAGCGTGCCGGCAGCACGTCGCGGCTGGTGCGCACCGTGTACAGCCACATCAGCCGATGAACCGGCAACCGGATGAACGCGGTCGGGATGTCATTGGCACGTGCCGGCCGCCGGACCCAGTCGGCCATCGCCAGGTCGACCGGCCGGGCCGGGATGAACAGCCCGGCCACCCACCGATCCAGGTCGACCACAGCGAGCAGCCGGCCTTTGTGGGTGACGTGGACCACACCCCCCCGGTATTGCGCCACCCGTTCCACCAGCTGGCCACCAAGCACAAACTGGGCGCGCAGCGGCCGCAGCCAGGCTTCGAAACGCTGCAGGCGCTGACGCACATCTTTCTCGCTGTGCACGTCGAAAAACTCGGTCGATGCGAAACCGGACGGCAACGGGCTGGCAAAGGCCAGCGGGCGGTCCACCTCGGTGCGGTTCAGGCTGACGCACTCGCCCGTGGCAGCAGGGTGGCAGATCACGAGGGCGTCGCGGCCCGGCAATTCGACCGCCGGCCCGTAGATCATCCAGGCGTCGGCGCGCAACGGATCGCATGCGCGCCACACCGGCCAGCCCGGCTGCGGCTGCCCCGCCCAGGCCACCACCTGCTGCTGCAATGGCGCCGGGAATCCCAGCAAACCCAGGCCCAAGACCGGTTGTTCCAAGCGCGCCCCCTGAATACGCCACGTTGACATGCCCCCGGTGGGGCCTCAGACAGCAGCCACCCGAATCGATCTGCTGGCCAGAATAACAAGCTTGCCGACCAGCATCCAGGCATTGCGCACCGCGATCGCCACCGACAGGGGCAACCGTGACAAAGTCCGCGCCGTCTCGCCTCAGCGCTGGCGTGCGCGGCCCACGGCCTGCGACAACAGGGCCAGTGCCTGCTCGGAGTCACTCCAGCCCAGGCAGGCGTCGGTGATGCTCTGGCCGTAGGCGAGCTTGTGCATATCGTCCTTGCCGGGGGTGAATTTCTGCGCGCCTGCTTCGATGTGGCTCTCGATCATCAGGCCAAACACGCTGCGCGATCCACCCTCGATCTGCGCGGCGATGTCGCGCGCCACATCGAGCTGCTTCTCGTGCTGCTTGCTGCTGTTGGCGTGGCTGCAATCGACCATGAGGCGCGGCGAGAGCTTGGCGGCTTCAAGTTCTTTCACCGCGGCGGCCACGTGGGAAGCGTCGTAGTTGGGCGCCTTGCCGCCGCGCAGGATGACGTGGCAGTCCGGGTTGCCCTGGGTCTGCACCACCGCCACCTGACCGTTCTTGTGCACCGACAGGAAATGGTGGCCCCGGGCGGCTGCCTGGATCGCGTCGGTCGCGATCTTGATGTTGCCGTCGGTGCCGTTCTTGAAGCCGATTGGCGCCGACAGGCCGGACGCGAGCTCCCGGTGCACCTGGCTTTCGGTGGTGCGCGCGCCGATCGCGCCCCAGCTGATCAGGTCGCCAATGTACTGGGGCGAGATCACGTCGAGGAACTCGCTGCCCGCAGGCAGGCCGATGCGGTTGATCTCGATCAGCAGCTGGCGCGCGATGCGCAGGCCTTCGTCGATGCGGTAGCTCTCGTCGAGGTAGGGGTCGTTGATCAGGCCTTTCCAGCCCACCGTGGTGCGCGGCTTTTCGAAGTAGACCCGCATCACGATCTCCAGCGTGTCGGCGTATTTCTCGCGCAGCGGCTGCAGGCGACGTGCGTAGTCGAGCGCCGCGGCCGGATCGTGGATGGAGCAGGGACCGATCACGACCAGCAGGCGGTCGTCTTGGCCATGCACGATCTGGTGGATGCGCTGGCGGGTGCGGGTGATCAGGCGTTCCACCGGCGTGCCGCCGATCGGGAAGAAGCGGATCAGGTGTTCGGGAGGAGGCAACACGGTGATGTCCTTGATGCGTGCGTCGTCGGTCTGGCTGGTTCTGTCGACAGGACGGGCATGCCAGGCATCCTGGCTGGCGGTGGGGGTCTTGGCATTCATCGCGGGGCTCCTGAAAAACGGTTTTGGAAAAAACGGGGGACAACAGGCCAAAAAAAACCGCCGGGCTGAGGGCACCGGCGGTTTGATCGAGATGGGGTTTAACGCTTACAGCATCGCCTCTCGTCCGCCAGGGACCGAGAACCAAAAGTAAAAACCGAAGCGGCTGTGCGTTTTCATGAGCTGGCAATGTAGCACAACACCGGCCACAGCTGGCTGACAGATATCTCGGCCCAGCCGACTCGGTGGCGGCGCGGTCAGGACGATCGAACCCCCGCCAGAAACACGCACATCCCCTTGTGACGATCCGGGCGCTGCCCGGCGCGCGCGTGCGCTCAGGCGGTGCCGCCGACGGTCAGGCCATCGATGCGCAGCGTGGGCTGGCCCACGCCCACCGGCACGCTCTGGCCCTCTTTGCCGCAGGTGCCGACGCCGCTGTCAAGCTTCATGTCGTTGCCGATCATGCTGACGCGGGTCAGTGCGTCCGGGCCGTTGCCGACCAGCGTGGCGCCTTTCACCGGGTACTGGATCTGACCGTTTTCCACCCAGTAGGCTTGACTGGCCGAGAACACGAATTTTCCGCTGGTGATGTCGACCTGGCCGCCGCCGAAGTTGGTGGCGTACAAGCCCTTCTTGATGCTGGCCACGATCTCGTCCGGGCTTTTGTCGCCACCGATCATGTAGGTGTTGGTCATGCGTGGCATCGGCACATGGGCGTAGCTTTCGCGCCGGCCGTTGCCGGTGGGCTTGACACCCATCAGGCGCGCGTTCATCGCGTCCTGGATGTAGCCACGCAGGATGCCGTCTTCGATCAGCACGTTGCGTTGCGACGGGTGGCCTTCGTCGTCCACATTGAGCGAGCCGCGCCGGTCGGCAATGGTGCCGTCGTCGAGCACGGTGACACCCTTGGCCGCCACCCGCTTGCCGACCTTGCCGGCGAACGCACTCGAGCCCTTGCGGTTGAAATCGCCCTCCAGGCCGTGACCCACCGCCTCGTGCAGCAGGATGCCGGGCCAGCCCGAACCGAGCACCACCACCATCTCGCCAGCCGGCGCCGGGCGCGCCTCCAGGTTGGTCAGCGCGTTGGCCACCGCCTCGTCCACATAGGTCTGCACCATGGCGTCGTCGAAATAGGCAAGCCCGAAACGGCCGCCGCCGCCCGAGGAGCCGACTTCGCGGCGGCCCTTCTGCTCGGCGATCACGGTGACCGAGAGGCGGATCAGCGGGCGCACGTCGGCCGCCAGGGTGCCATCGGCGCGCGCCACCAGCACCACGTCGTGCTCGGCCGCCAGCCCCGCCATCACCTGCACCACACGCGGGTCCTTGGCTTTGGCGAGTTTTTCCACCTTCTCCAGCAGCGCGACCTTGGCGGTGCTGTCCAGGGTGGCGATCGGATCGAGGCCGGCGTAGAGCGAACGCGATTTCGCGATCTTGGTCGCGGGCGCGCGCCGCACGCGCCGGTTCTGGCCTTGGCCGGAAATGGTGCGCACGGTGTGTGCCGCGTCGATCAGCGAGTCCCACGACAGGTCGTCGGAGTAGGCAAACGCGGTTTTTTCGCCGCTGACCGCACGCACCCCGACACCCTGGTCGATGCTGAAGCTGCCGGTCTTGACGATGCCCTCTTCCAGACTCCAGCCCTCGCTGCGGGTGGTCTGGAAGTAGAGGTCGGCGTCATCGACGCCGTGGGACATGATCTCGCCGAGCGCGCGCTGCAGGTGCGTGGGCGTGAGGCCAAACGGGTCCAGCAGCAGTGACTGGGCGCTGGCGAGGCGGGCAATGGTGGGTTCACGAGCAATCATCGGACCATTGTAGGCAGGCCGACATGCCTGCGCTGGCACCGTTGGCTTAGGCCTCGGCACCAGCGCTGCACCACAACACTCAGTGGCGAATCAGGATCACCGCCAGCACGAAGCCAGCCATCCAGATGGTCTCCACCAGCAGCAGGGAGAACGGCCGCCAGCCGGCCTTGGCCAGTTGCTGGAACGAGGTCTTGATGCCCAGCGCCGAAATGGCCACCACCAGACACAGGCGCGAGAAGTCGCCCAGGCCTTTGCCGACCTCGGCCGGCACAAAACCCAGCGAGTTGATCGCCACCAGGACCACAAACACCCAGAGGAACCATGGCACCAGCGGCTGCTTCTTGGTCGCGGCGTGGCCACCGCTGGCCGCGATCTCGCGCTCGGTATGCTCGCGTTCGGTCTTGAACATGGCCGAGACCACCACCACCACCACCGCCAGCATGGAGACGCGGAACAGTTTGACAATGGTGGCGTAGTCGCCCGTGGGGTGGTCGATCATGTAGCCCGCACCGACCACCTGGGCCACGTCGTGGATGGTGCCCCCCAGGAACAGGCCGGCCAGTTCGGGAGGCAGGTTGAGCCCACGCGCGATCAGCGGGTATATCACCATGGCCACGGTGGACAACACCGTCACCGTGACCACCACCATCAGCGTGAAGCGCTCGCTTTCCTTGGTCCGCGGCAGCACCGACGAGATCGCCAGCGCGGCGGAGGCGCCGCAGATCGCCACCGAACCGCCGGAGAGCACACCCTGGGCGCGGTCGAGTCCCAGGCGCTTGCCCAGGAAGTAACCGACCAGCAGGGTGGTGATGACCGCGACGATCACGATCGCCGCCGTCGACCAGCCCAGGCCGGCGATCTGCGAAGCGGTGATGCGTGCACCCAGCAAGCCCACGCCCAGGCGCAACACGGTGCGGGAGCAGAACTCGATGCCGGGCTTGGCCTTGGGGTCCGAGCTCAGGTAGTGAAAGGCGACGCCGAAAAACAGCGCGTAGAGCAGCTGCGGCCCACCGTGCAGGGTGGAGACCAGGGTGGCGGCCATGGCCACCACACCGGCCAGCAGCGTGCCGGGCAGCACGTGCATCGCGAACTTCATCGGCTGCAGCCCGCCGGAGGCGGCCGCGGTCATGCTGTTGCCCCACGGCTTGAGGCGCGGGCTGCGACCAGCACCGCGAGCGCACACGAGGTGATGCGCGCGGTGATCGAGTCGGAGCGGCTGGTCAGGATGATTGGCACCTTCATGCCCAGCACCAGGCCCGCGCATTCGGCACCGGCCATGTAGACGAGCTGTTTGTAGACCATGTTGCCGGCCTCCAGGTTGGGCAGCAACAGGATGTCGGGGCGGCCAGCGACCTCGGAGACGATGCCCTTGTTTTTGGCCGAGGCGGCGGACACCGCGTTGTCGTAGGCCAGCGGGCCGTCGAGCACCGCGCCGGTGATCTGGCCGCGGTCGGCCATCTTGCACAGGGCGGCGGCGTCCAGCGTGCTGGCGATCGCGGGGTTGATGTTCTCCACCGCGGACAGGATGGCCACGCGCGGACGCGCTATGCCGATGGCCTGGGCGAAGTGGATGGCGTTTTGCACGATATCGCGCTTCTCCATCAGGCCTGGCTCGATGTTGACCACACAGTCGGTCAGCACCAGCGGGCGCTCCACGCCGGGCACGTCGAGCACAAACGCGTGGCTGGCGCGCGAGCCGCCGCGCAGGCCGGCCTCGCGCGAAACGGCGGCGCCAAGCAGCTCGTCGGTGTGCAGGCTGCCCTTCATCAACGCCGCGGCCGTGCCTTCGCGGCACAGGCTGGCCGCCTGGGCGGCGGCGGTGCGCGGGTTGTCGGGGGTGTCCACGATCTCCAGGCCGGCGAGGTCCAGGCCGCCCTGACTGGCCGCCGCCTGCATGCGGGCAGCGGGACCCACCAGCAGCGGTGTGATCAGCCCTGCGCGAGCCGCTTCGATGGCGGCGCCAAGCGAGGCCGCATCACAGGGATAGGCGATGGCCACACGCAGCGGGCCACAGGCCTTGGCTGCGTCGACCAGCGATTTCAAATGGGGGTGGGCAGGCGCGTTGGCCACCTGCACGGATGCCGATGCCGATGCACCGGCCGGCGAAACCTGGGAAGAAGCCATGAAGCCTCCGGATCGGGGGTCTGCCCGCACCGCGGGGAAACCGTTGCGGCGAAAGGCAGACAGGGTCAAAAAAGGCGGCGCTGTGCGGGAACAACCTGCGCAGCGCCGCGGGGCTCAAAGACGCTGCGTGATCACACGTAGTCTTTGTACTTCTCCAGGAAACGCACCGGCTTGGCCAGGGCGTCGCGGCGGAACGGGTCGCCCAGTTCGCGGGTGCACATGATTTCGATGACGCAGGTCTTGCCTTCGTTCATCTGCATGTCCACCGCCTTCTTGAGTGCCGGGCCCACGTCTTCCAGCTTGTCGACCACGATGGCTTCAGCACCCATGGCTTTGGCCATCCCGGACCAGCTCTCGTTTTCCAGCTCGGCGGCCACAAAACGGCGGTTGTAGAAATCCACCTGGTTCTTCTTCTCGGCACCCCACTGGCGGTTGTGGAAGACCACGGCCGTCACAGGAATGTCGTGGCGCACGGCGGTCAGGATCTCGACCATGCTCATGGCCCAGGCGCCGTCACCGGCGTAGGCAATGGCTGGGCGGTCTGGCGCGGCCAGCTTGGCGCCGATCATGGTCGGCAGTGCGTAACCGCAGTTGCCGAAGCTCATGGGGGCGAAGAAGCTGCGCGGCTCTTCAAAACGCAGGTAGCTGTTGGCCACCGAGTTGATGTTGCCGATGTCGGTGGAGACCATGGCGCGGGGAGGCATGGCTTTTTCCAGCTCGCGCAGAACCTGACGTGGGTGCAAGTAGTCGCCGCCGTTGAAAGTTTTTTCCTTCTTGTTTTCCTCGATCATGTCGAGGCTGAACGCGTCCTTCTCGTGGGTCCACTCGTCGAGTTCTTTTTCCCAGGCCGCTTTTTCGCTGGCGATGGTCTTGGCGCGCTCGGCCTTGGTGGCATCACAGGCCAGGGTCTTGCCGGTCAGACGCTTGGTGAGTTCGGCCGCGGTGGCCTTGGCGTCGCCGCAAATGCCGACCGAGATTTTCTTGACCAGACCCAGGTTGGTGTGATCGGCTTCCACCTGGATGATCTTGGCGTTCTTGGGCCAGTAGTCCATGCCGTGCTGTGGCAAGGTGCCGAAGGGGCCCATGCGCGAACCGAGAGCGATCACCACGTCAGCCTGGGCGATCAGCTTCATGCCGGCTTTGGAGCCCTGGTAACCCAAGGGGCCGGCCCACAGCGGGTGGCTGGCGGGGAAGGCGTCGTTGCGCAGGTAGCCGGTCACCACAGGGGCGCCCAGGCGCTCGGCCAAGGCCTTGCACTCTTCCACGGCATTGCCCATCACCACGCCGCCACCGGCCAGGATCACGGGGAATTTGGCCGTGGCCAGCAGCTCGGCCGCAGCGGCCAGGCTGGCTTCACCACCGGGGCCGCGGTCCACGCGCTGTGGCTGGGGAATTTCGCACTCGATTTCGCCGTAGAAATAGTCGCGGGGAATGTTGAGCTGGGTCGGGCCGTTGTCGCTCATGGCGCGGTCGAAGCAGCGCGCCGTGTATTCGGCCATGCGCTTGGGGTGGGTCACGTGGCCCTGGTACTTGGTGAACTCCTCGAACATGGGCAGCTGGTTGGCTTCCTGGAAGCCACCCAGGCCGATGCCGGTGGTACCGGTCTCGGGGGTGATGATCACCACCGGGCTGTGCGCCCAGTAGGCTGCGGCGATGGCGGTCACGCAGTTGCTGATGCCGGGGCCGTTTTGGCCGATGGTCACGCCGTGGCGGCCGGACACGCGGGCATAACCGTCGGCCATGTGGGCCGCGCCCTGCTCGTGCACCACGGGAATCAGGCGGATGCCGGCGGGGGCAAAAATGTCCATGGCGTCCATGAAGGCGGAGCCCATGATGCCAAACATGTCGGTCACGCCGTTGGCGACCAGGGTTTCCACAAATGCCTCGGAAGGCGTCATTTTCTGGACGCCGCTGACGACGGTGCGGGTATCAGAGGGGGTCTTGCTCATCGATGTCTCCTGTGGCCTGGGCCGATCGGGGTGGGGTGAATTTTGAAACAACACATTCCGTTTTTGGAATGTGTGGCGACTGTAGGCCGGTTTTGACCCATCGTCAACCGATATTTCATTTTTCGGAATATTTTTTGTCATTTTTCGGAATAGAGCTATGATGCAGCCATGAAAAGCGTGCCCACACCCATCCCTTCGCCCGCTGCGGCGCCGGTCGAGATCAATGGTGACACCCCCACGCTGCGTCTGTTTGCGCTGCTGGAGGTGATCGCGTCGAAAGACCAGTTCTTCTCCCTGCAAGGTCTGGCCGAAGAGACCGGCATGCCCAAACCCACCCTGCACCGCATGCTCCAGCAGCTGGAGAGCGCGGGCCTGCTCGCGCGCGGCTCGGACAACCGGCAATACGGCACCGGCGTGCGCCTGCGCAAACTGGCCGAAAACCTGTTGCTCAACGACACCTTCCACGGCGCGCGCCACGGCGTGTTGCGCGCCCTGGTCAACGAGGTGGGCGAGAGCTGCAACCTCACCGCGCTCAGCGGCAGCGAGGTGATCTACCTCGATCGCGTGGACACGGCGGCGCCACTGCGCTTTTATCTGCACTCGGGCTCGCGGGTGCCGGTGCACTGCTCGGCCAGCGGCAAGCTGTTCCTCGCCGGCATGACCCCGGCGCAGCGCCAGCGCCTGCTGGCACACGCGCCGCTGGAAGCCTTCACGCCCAAGACCTTGACCGACATGGACGCGCTGGAGGATGAGATCAAACAGGTCAAGCGCCAGGGCTTTGCATTTGACAACGAAGAATTTCTGCCTGGCCTGTTGTGTGTGGCGGTGCTGGTGCCCAGCGACAGCGGCCGCTCCAACCTGTGTGTGGCGGTGCAGGCGCCGATCATGCGGCTCGGTCCCGACAAAGCCTTGAAGCTTTTGCCCGCCCTGCAGCGCGCGGCCGAGGCGCTCAGCCTCATCGAGCGCGACGCCAACCATCCCTTTGACGACAGTGAAAGCGCCTGACAGAGCGCCTGCCAACCCGGCTCATTTGATCCACCCAGGAGACAACCCATGACCGAACTGACCTCCCTGCGACCCACCGAGATGGTGTCGGTTCGCGACCTGTTTGGCATCGACACCGAGCTCAAGGTGCCGGCATTCGCCGAGCGCGACGAACACGTGCCCGATGTCGACGCCAACTACCGCTTCAACCCGGCGGTCACGCTGGCGCTGCTGGCCGGCTTCAGCCGCGACCGCCGCGTGATGGTGCAGGGCCTGCACGGCACCGGCAAGTCGACCCACATCGAGCAGGTGGCCGCGCGGCTGAACTGGCCCTGTGTGCGCGTCAACCTCGACGGCCACGTGAGCCGGCTTGACCTGGTGGGCAAGGACGCGGTGGTCTTGCGCGACGGCCAGCAGGTGACCGAATTCCAGGAGGGCATCGTGCCCTGGTCGCTGCAACGTCCGATGGCGCTGATTTTTGACGAGTACGATGCCGGCCGCCCCGACGTGATGTTCGTGATCCAGCGCATCCTGGAGCGCGACGGCAAGTTCACCCTGATGGACCAGAACCGCGTCCTGACGCCCAACCCGTATTTCCGCCTGTTTGCCACCGCCAACACCGTGGGCCAGGGCAACCTGAACGGCCTCTACCACGGCGCGCAGCGCCTGAACCACGCGCAGATCGACCGCTGGAATATCGTGGTTGCCCTCAACTACCTGGAGCGCAAGGAAGAAGTGGCGATCGTGACCGCCCGTGTGCCGGCCTACGCCGACGCCGCCGGCCAGGACATGATCAACGCCATGGTGGCGGTGGCCGAGCTGACCCGCCAGGGTTTCCGCGTCGGTGATCTGTCCACGCTGATGTCGCCGCGCACGGTGATCACCTGGGCCGAGAACGTGGAGATCTTCCGCGACCCCGGGCTGGCGTTCAAGCTGTCCTTCGTCAACAAGTGCGACGAGTCCGAGCGCCCCATCGTGGCCGAGTACTTCCAGCGCTGTTTCCACCGCGAGCTCGACGAATCCCACGCGCTGGTCGCCTGAGGCGCACGCCATGACCCAGCCCCCGGCCGGCGCGGCCAGCGCCACCCGCCAGCAGCAGCGCATCGACGACCTGTGCGCGGCCTCGATCCGCGCGCTCAGCGGCGACGCCGGACTGCACTTTCGCGGCCGCCGGCTCTACCGCGGGGACAAGGCACTGCCGCCGTTCGCCCCCCACCTCAACCCGGCACCGGTCACCGACGATTTCGGGTCTTTCCGCGGCGCCGCCGACGCGATGGCGCTGCGGGTGCGCTTGAGCGACGCCGAGCTGCACAAGCGCCTGCGCCCGAACGAGCCGCTGCCGCGCATGCTGTTCGAAATGATGGAGCAGTTCCGCGTCGAGGCGCTGGCGCCGGCCGACATGCCGGGCATGGTGCACAACCTCAGGCACCGCTTCGAGGCCTGGTCCCTCGCGTTTTTCAACAGCGGACTGACCGAAACCTCGCGCGGCATCCTGCTCTACACGGTGGCGCAGATCACCCGCTCGCGCGTCACGGCTCAACCGGTGGTGGAGGCCAGCGAAGACGCCATCGAGGCCACACGCATGTCGGTGGTGCCAACGCTGGGCACGGCGCTGGCCGGCCTGCGCCGCACGCGGCACGACCAGGCCGCCTACGCGACCCACGCGCTGTCCATCGTGCAGGCGATCGACGCCATGCTGACCGCCGGTGACGAGGGTGACGAAGCCGACGACGCGGCCAACGAAGCCGAGGCCGACGAGAAACCCGAGCTGTTCAATCTCTGGATGGACTTCGACGCCGAAGGCGACGAAGGTTTTGTGGCCGCCAGCAGCGGCCAGAGCCGGTTGCTGGTCGAGTCGGGCGAGTCCTACCGCGTGTTCACCGACGAGTTCGACACCGAGGTCGAGGCCGCCAGCCTGGTGCGTGCCGCCCAGCTTGACGAGTACCGCGAGCGCATGGACCAGCGCATCGCCCAGCAGGCGATCCAGCAGGCGCGGCTGACGCGCGAGCTGCAGGCGGTGCTGGCGATGCCGCAGCGCGACGGCTGGCAAGGCGGCCAGGAGGAAGGCCACATCGACGGCCGCCAGCTCAGCCGCCTGATCACCTCGCCCTCGGAGCGCCGGCTGTTCCAGCAGGAGCAATTCACTCCCCAGTCCGACGCCGCGGTGGGTTTTCTGATCGACTGCTCGGGCTCGATGCGCCAGCACATCGAGGCGGTGGCCACGCTGATCGATGTCATGGTGCGTGCGCTCGACCAGATCGGTGTGACCAGCGAGGTGCTGGGCTTCACCACCGGCAGCTGGAACGGCGGGCGTGCCCAGAAGGCCTGGCTGCGCGCCGGGCGCCCGGCGCACCCGGGCCGGCTGAACGAAACCTGCCACCTGGTGTTCAAGGACAGCGACACCTCATGGCGGCGCGCACGCCGCTCGATCGCCGCGCTGCTCAAGGCCGACCTGTTTCGCGAAGGCGTGGACGGCGAGGCGGTGCTGTGGGCCGCGCGGCGGCTGGTGGAACGCTGCGACGGCCGCCGCCTGTTGCTGGTGTTCTCCGACGGAAGCCCCACCGACGGCGCCACCGCGCTGGCCAACGACGCCCACTACCTCGACCACCACCTGAGCCATGTGGTGGCCCAGCTGTCGGCCCAGGGCGAGGTCGAAATCTACGGCGTGGGCGTCGGCCTGGACCTCAGCCCCTACTACCGGCAGAACCGCGCGTTCGACCTGTCGAATTCGGTGAGCAACCAGGTGCTGCGCGAGATCGTGGCGATGCTCGCCGCCGGGCCGCGCCGGCGCTTCGGCTAGCGTTTCGTCGGGGGCTGTTCAGAGCAGCCGCGCCATGAGCTCGGCGGCGCGCTGCATCAGCGGCAGCCGCTCCAGCGCCTGCTCCAGCGGCAGGCGTGGCGCCGGGGCGTGCACCGCCACCGCAGCACGCACCTCGCCGGCGGCATCTTGCACCGGCACCGCCATGGCCACCAGGCCGAGCACAAATTCTTCGCGATCCAGCGAGTAACCCTGCGCGCGGATCGTCTCGCACTCGGCGCGCAGTCCCTCCACGGTGGTGATGCTGTGCTCGGTGATGGGCTGCAGGCTGATCGTCTTCAGCATCGTCTCGCGCTGCTGGTCGGGCATGAAGGCCAGAAACAGCTTGCCGCTGGCGGTGCAGTGCAGCGGCACATGGGATCCCACGTCCAGGGTGAGCCGCCAGGGCCAGGGCGCCTCCACCCGGTCCAGATACAGCACCCGCGCGCCATCCAGCGTGGTGAAGTTGCAGGTCTCACCGATCTGGGCCACCAGTGCGGACAGCACCTCGTGGCGCAGACCGCGCAGGCTGCCGTGGTTGAGCGTGTCAAGCGCGAGCTGGTGCAGCGCCGGACCGACCACAAAGTCGCGCTCGTTGAGGTCGCGCGCGACATAACCGCAGTCAAGCAGCTGATTGCAGATGCGGTGCACCGTGGCCTTGGGCACGTCGAGCGCAGCCACCAGATCGGCCAGCGACATCGGGCGACCGCTGTCGGCCAGGGTGGACAGCAGGCGCAGGCTGCGCTCGGCGGAGGATGAGGGCGCGGACGCGTCGGCGGCGGGTGGGGAAGCAGTGGGCATGGAGAGAGGGACGGCAGAAAAATGCCCGGTGGCACAGGGCAAGCCCCGCGGCGGGGCGAGCGCAGTACCAGCGGGTGTGCCGCGTGGCCCGTCCAAACGAAACCCCTCGGCACCGGTCGCGCCGAAGTGTAGCCCAGGGAACTGGCGGGGGTTTCGGTGGCGTCGCCGGTAGCTGATCGGGATCAAACCGAGATCCAGCGGGGTCCGCGCAACCGCCCACAGGCCCGGCCCGTCAGCTCACCTTCTGTCGAAAGGTCTGCTCATTCAGGGTAACCACCAATAACGGGACGTTGCGTTCCATTTTTGTTATTCATACACTGGCAGCCAGCAAAAAATTCGATGTTTCGACACACAACGTACCACTAAGGAATATGGCAATGACGGACACGTATGACTACATCGTGGTGGGGGCTGGCTCCGCCGGGGCGGTCCTGGCGGGGCGTCTGAGCGAAGACCCGTCGGTGAAGGTGTTGCTGCTCGAAGCCGGTCCCAAGGACAACTCGTTCTGGATCCACCTGCCCATCGGCTATGGCAAGACCATGTGGGACAAAAAGCTCAACTGGTGCTTCCACACCGACCCGGACCCGAACATGAATGGGCGCCAGATCTACTGGCCGCGCGGCAAGACACTGGGTGGCTCGAGCTCGATCAACGGCCTGATCTACATCCGCGGCCAGCGCGAGGACTACGACCACTGGGCCAGCCTGGGTCTGAAGGGCTGGAGTTACGACGACTGCCTGCCCTACTTCATCAAGTCCGAGCGCAACCAGCGCGGCGCCAGCGCGTTTCACGGCGGCAACGGCCCGCTCTCGGTGTCGGACATCGGCGCTAAAAACCCGATCATCGAAGCCTTCATTGCCGGCGCAGGGGAAAACGGCGTGCCCCGCACCGACGACTTCAACGGTGCCCGGCAGGAAGGCGCGGGTTACTACCAACTCACCACCTGGAAAGGCTGGCGCTGGAGCACCGCCACGGGCTACCTGAAGCCCGCCCGCAAGCGCGCCAACCTGCGCATCGAGACGGAAGCGCAGGCCACTGGCGTGGTGATGGAGGGCAAGCGCGCGGTCGGTGTGCGTTACCGCCAGGGCGGCGTCGACAAAGTGGCCAAAGCCAGCGCCGAGGTGCTCCTGTCGGCCGGCGCGATCCAGTCGCCGCAGCTGCTGCAACTCTCGGGCATCGGCCCGGCGGCCTTGCTGCAAAAACACGGCATCCCGGTGGTGCACGACCTGCCCGGCGTCGGCGAGAACCTGCAGGACCACCTGCAGATCCGCATGATTTTCGAGATGAACCAGCGCACCACCAACGACGACCTGAACTCACTCTTCGGCCAGGCCAAGCTGGGCATGCAATGGTTCTTCAAACGCAGCGGGCCGCTGGCCGTGGGCATCAACCAGGGCGGTTGCTTCATGAAGGCCCTGCCTGAGGAGTCGGCCACGCCCGACATCCAGTTCCATGTGGCTGCGCTCTCAGCCGAAATGGCCGGCGCCAAGGTGCACAACTTCTCGGGCATGACCATGTCGGTCTGCCAGCTGCGACCCGAGTCGCGCGGACACATCCGCATCAAGTCGACCGATCCGTTCCAGCCGCCCGAGATGCAGCCCAACTACCTGGCCACCGACCGCGACCGCCGCACCAACGTGGCGGCGCTGAAAGCGGTGCGGGCCATCACCGGCTCCCAAGCCATGCGCGGCATGGTCAAGCGGGAAGTCAAGCCCGGCAAAGACACACTGGACGACGCGGCTCTGCTGGAGTTCTGCCGCAACAACGGCGCCACCATCTTCCACCCCACCGGCACCTGCCAGATGGGTCTGGACCCGGCACAGGGCGCGGTTCTCGACGAGCGTCTGCGGGTGCATGGCATCGCAGGTCTGCGCGTGATCGACTGCTCTTCCATGCCCACCCTGGTCTCGGGCAACACCAACGCACCGGCCGTGATGATGGCCGAAAAAGCGGTCGACATGATCCGCGAAGACGCCCGCCGCCGCTGAAACGTTTCCCGCGCCGCACCAGACACGCTGTCGGTCTGGTGCACTTGGCGCCTGTGCCTGCCGACGCAAAACGGCCACGCCGATGGCCGCACCTCATACCCATTCCAACCGGAGACACACCATGGCAAAGCAAATCCCTCTCGACCGTCGCGGCTTCTTTCGAATCGCCGGCACCTATGGCCTGAGCTCTACCGCGTTCGCGGCGGCCGGCATGTTCGGTCCGCTGACCCTGGAACGCCTGGGCAACGCGGCCGCGCAGACCGCCGCCGCACGCAGCGGCCCCGCAGCCGTGACGCTGAAGTTCGGCGCCTCCGGCTTCAACGAGGCCAACCTGAAAATCCAGGAGTCGGGCCAGATCTGGTTTGCGCAAGAAGTCGAGAAGCGCAGCAACGGCGAGATCAAGGTCGAGTTCATCGGCAGCAACGCCATCTGCAACCAGGGCGACTGCGTGAAGAAAGCGCAGCAAGGCATCGTCGACCTGTTCTCGGCCAGCACCCAGAACTCGGCCGGCTCCGCGCCCTACTACAACGTGCTCGATTTCGCCTACATGTTCCCCAGCCGGGCGTCCATGCACCACTTCTTCTACAGCCCCAAGAGCGAGAAGCTGTTCCGCGAGCCCATGCGCCGGCTGCACAACATCCAGTTCCTGTTCACGCACTGCGAATTGCGTGGCCTGATGCTGGGCAAGAAGTACGAGAGCAAGCCGCTGGTGACCAGCGTGGACCAGCTCGCGGGCACCAAGAACCGCGTCACCGGCACCCAGCTTGGCCGCATCGCCATGACGCTGCTCAACCTCAACCCGGTGCCGATCGCCTGGGAAGAAACGCTCGACGGTCTGAAGCAAGGCCTGATCGACGGCGCCGAAACCTGGATGGGCGCCGCCGCCTACGCCAACATGGTGCCGGTGCTCTCGCAGGCGGTCGA
>CAYRIT010000033.1:0-27998 GCA_964424415.1 uncultured Hydrogenophaga sp. | reverse complement strand
CCATCGGCATGTTTGGCGCGTTCGTGGTGTTCACGCTGTTCATCACCAAATGGGCCGCGTCCAAGACCAAGTCGGCGTCCGATTTCTACACCGCCGGCGGCGGCATCACCGGCTTCCAGAACGGTCTGGCCATTGCGGGCGACTACATGTCGGCGGCGTCGTTCCTCGGCATTTCGGCCGCGGTGATGGCCAGCGGCTTTGACGGCCTGATCTACTCGATCGGCTTTCTGGTGGGCTGGCCCATCCTCACCTTCCTGATGGCCGAAAGGTTGCGCAACCTGGGCAAGTTCACCTTCGCCGACGTCGCCGCATTCCGCTTCAACCAGACGCCGATCCGCGTGTTTGCCGCCTCCGGCACCTTGGTGGTGGTGGCCTTCTACCTGATCGCCCAGATGGTCGGTGCCGGCCAGCTGATCAAGCTGCTGTTCGGGCTGGAGTACTACATCGCGGTGATCATCGTCGGCGCGCTGATGATGGTTTATGTGCTGTTCGGTGGCATGACGGCCACCACCTGGGTGCAGATCATCAAGGCCTGCCTGCTGCTGGGCGGGGCGTCCTTCATGGCGCTGTCGGTGATGTGGCACTACGGTTTCAGCCCGGAAGCCATGTTTGCCGGCGCGGTGCAGATCAAGACCGACCTGGCGCTCAAGGACGGCAAGATCGCCACGGCAGCAGCCGCGGCCGGTCAGTCCATCATGGGGCCGGGCAACTTCGTGAAAGATCCGATTTCGGCCATCAGCTTCGGCATGGCACTGATGTTCGGTACCGCCGGCCTGCCCCACATCCTGATGCGCTTCTTCACCGTGCCCAGCGCCAAGGAAGCGCGCAAGTCGGTGATGTGGGCCACCGGCTGGATCGGCTACTTCTATCTGCTGACCTTCATCATCGGTTTCGGTGCCATCACCTTCGTGCTGACCAACCCCGACTTCCTGGACGCCAAGGGCGGCCTGCTCGGCGGCAACAACATGGCGGCGGTGCACCTGGCCAAAGCGGTGGGCGGCAACGTGTTCCTTGGCTTCATCTCGGCGGTGGCGTTCGCAACCATCCTCGCGGTGGTCGCCGGTCTCACGCTCTCGGGCGCCTCGGCCGTCTCGCACGATCTCTACGCCACCGTGTTCAAGAAGGGCAAGGCCGACAGCAAGTCCGAGCTCAAAGTCTCGCGCATGACCACGGTTGCGCTGGGCATCGTGGCGGTGGTGCTGGGCATTGCGTTCGAAAAGCAGAACATCGCTTTCATGGTATCGCTGGCTTTTGCGATCGCGGCCTCGGCCAACTTCCCGGTGCTGTTCATGAGCGTGCTGTGGAAAGACTGCACCACCAAAGGCGCGGTGATCGGCGGCTTCCTCGGCCTCATCTCCTCCGTGGTGCTGACCGTTGTCTCGCCCTCGGTCTGGGAGGCCACGCTGGGCAACCCCAAGGGTTCGGCGCTGTTCCCCTACACCTCGCCGGCCCTGTTCTCGATGACGATCGGCTTCGTCGGCATCTGGCTGTTCTCCATCCTGGACAACAGCGCACGCGCCAAGATCGATCGCGCGGGTTTCATCGCCCAGCAGGTGCGCTCGGAAACCGGCATCGGCGCCTCGGGCGCATCCGGCCACTGACAGCGCCCGGCACCCGACAGGCCCGGAGAACCGGCCCAGGGGCTGCACGGCGAAAGCTGTGCAGCCCCTGCCTTTTTGCTGCGGCGGAACCGGTGGCGCTTCCCAGGGGCGTCAGAAGCCAAGAAGGCCGCGTGCAGCCCTTGCCTGACCCCACAGCGCGGTCCAGAATGTGACGAACCGCCCAGTCTGAGGTTCAGCCGGAGGGAGCACACCATGGTCACATCCACCCCGAGCCGTCGCAAGGCCAAAGGTTTGTCGCTGCACATCGGCCTCAACGAAGTCAAGGCAGCGGCTTACTCGGGCTGGTCCGGGCCCTTGGCCGCTTGCGAGTTCGACGCCAACGACATGGCCTCGCTGGCCAGCGGGCGCGGCCTGAGTGCCACCCTCTTGCTGACCCGCAAGGCCACCCGCGCCAAAGTGCTTGCCGGTTTGCGCGGTGCGGCCAAGGCACTTGCGGCGGGTGATCTGTTTCTGCTGACCTATTCAGGGCACGGTGGCCAGGTGCCCGACGTGAGCGGCGAGGAGCCCGACAAGCTCGACGAAACCTGGTGCCTGTACGACGGGCAGCTGATCGACGACGAGCTGTACCTGCTGCTGAGCCGGTTCCGTGCCGGCGTGCGCGTGGTGGTGTTGTCCGACAGCTGCCACAGCGGCAGTGTGGTGCGCGGTCGCCTGCCCCAGAGCGGCAGCACGGCGCAGCGCCCGCGCGCCATGCCCGGCGCCGTGGCGATGCGGGTTTACAGCGAACACAAGGCGTTCTACGACCAGCTGCAGCAAGACGCTGCCAAAGCCGCTGGCGGGCCGGTGGCCGATCCCGACACCGCACTCGCCCAGGTGGCCGTGAGCGCGCGCCTGGGCGCCATCGTGAAAGACTTCCAGCCGTCGCTGCTGCTGATCTCGGGCTGTCAGGACAACCAGTCTTCCATGGACGGGGACCACAACGGCGCGTTCACCGAGCAGGTGCTGCGGGTCTGGAACCACGGCGCCTTTCGCGGCAGTTACGCGACGCTCCATGCCAGGGTGCGTGGCGGCCTGCCTGACACACAGTCGCCCAACCTGTTCACCCTGGGTCCGGCCGCGGCCCTGATCAGGCAGCAGGCGTTCAGCCTTTGAGCACGGACAAAAACGGGGAGGTACCGGTCAATCCAGGAGGGTCCCATGTTGCAACTTCGGAATCACCGGCTGGTCGGGTCTCAGGTGGGCTTTCAGCAGACACCCAATGTGGGCGGCGCGTTGCGGCCGGGGTTCCTGATCCTGCACTACACCGCGGGTCGCGATCTGGAGAGCGCGGTGCGATCGCTGTGCACCCACAAGCCCCAGGGCAATGCGTCGGCGCACGTGGTCATCGGGCGCGATGGCCGTATCGTTCAGCTCGCGGCGTTCGATGTGCAGGCCTGGCACGCGGGCGTGAGCCAGTGGAACGGCCTCCAGGGGATGAACGCACACGCGATCGGCATCGAAATGGACAACGCCGGCCTGCTGCATCTGGAAGGTGACCGTTTTGTGTCCTGGTTCGGACAGGCTTACCCGCCGCGCGAGGTGGTGCAGGCCGCGCACCGCCATGGCGGTGGGGTGCAGCCCTGGCACGCCTACACCGAGGTGCAGATCGCGCGCACGCTGGAGCTGTGTGAGCTGCTGGTGGCGCACTACGCTCTGCGGGACGTGCTCGGCCATGAGGATGTGGCCCGCGGCCGCAAGACAGATCCTGGGCCAGCGTTTCCCCTGTCCGCCGTGCGCGCCCGGGCGCTGGGTCGCGCCAGCGACGCCGAGCAGCGGTGGGTCGTCACGGCCAGCCGCCTGAACATCCGCAGCGGACCCGGCGCGGGCTTCGACACGCTGGGGACCGCGCTGCCCAAGGGCACCGAGCTGATTCGCCTCGAAGCCCAGGACCGCTGGAGCCGGGTCGAGGTGGTCGGAGGCACCGACCTGGAGGGCTGGGTCAGCAACGATTTCATCGAACCTCTGCCCCTGCCGCGCTCGGGCGCTGCCGCTCCCCTGCCGCGCAGCCAGCGTTGCACCTCGCCCGCAGCGGCAAAAGCCCGAAAACCACCCGCGCGGCGCCGTGCCGCGAGCACCGCGTCCGGCATCACCACCGCTGGACCTGCACCGCACAAAACCCCGCCCTCACGCCGCCCCCGCGCCGGGTGACCCTCACCGGCGCACACCTCTGGCCACCACCGAAAGCACCCGATGCCCAACACCACACCCACCGACGCCATCATCTTTGCCGTGCGCGGCCAGGCGGGCGGCACGCGGGGCGCGACCCAGGACTCTCTGGCGCTGGGCGCCGGGTTCGGTCGCGGGCGGGTGGCGCAGTCGGTGCGGGTCGCTGCCAGCCGCGGCAGCAGCGAAACGGTGCAACTCAGCGCCCGGCCTGGCCTGGACGTGGTGGTGCTGCACATGGCCAACGGCCCCTCCCTCGTGCTGCACCCGGAGACCGCGCGCGACCTGATGCTGGCGCAGGCCGGCGGCGCGGCACGCCCGGCGTCGCGCGGCACATCGAGCGGCGGGGGCATCGTGGTGCCGACCGAGCTCGCCTGGCAGGACGTCGCGGCCAGCAGTGCCCCGGGTGGCGCCTCGCGTGGTGCGAGCCGCGGACGCCTGGGCCAGGCCCTGCTCAGCGGCATCGACATCGTCAGCGACCTGCTCAGCGGCCCCGCCGCCCGCTACACCGCGGCCCAGATCGCGGCCCGCGTCGACCAGCAGGTCGACCCGGGTCTGTACCTGCTGCCCCAGCAGGCTTTCGGCCAGCCGCTCAAAGGCAACGGCCAAAAACTGGCCCGCCTGAGCCCGCCGCCGGCCGCGGGCGACCCGGTGCTGGTCCTGTTGCACGGCACCTTCTCCCACACCCAGGGCACCTTCGGCAAGCTGTGGCAGCACCATCCCGGCCGGGTACACGATCTGTTTGCCCACTACGGGCAGCGGGTGTATGGCTTCGACCACCCCACCCTGGGGGAGAGTCCGATCGAGAACGCACTCATGCTGGCGCGCGCCTTGCCCAACGGGACGCGGCTGCACCTGCTCACCCATTCGCGGGGTGGTCTGGTGGCCGAGGTGCTGGCCCGGATGTGCGCGCGGCCCGAGCTCGACGCGAACGATCTGGCCCCGTTTCAGGACCCGGCCTACCACCAGCAGGCCCAGGCGCTGCGCGCGCTGGGGGCCGAGCTGCAAGGGCGCGACATCCGGGTCGAACGGGTGGTGCGTGTGGCCTGCCCGGCGCGCGGCACGCTGCTCGCCTCCAAGCGGCTCGACGCCTATGTGTCGGTGCTCAGATGGTCGCTGCAACTGGCCGCGATGCCGGTGAGCAGTGCGCTGGTCGATTTCCTGGGCGAAGTGGCCACCCAGCGCACCGACCCGACCCTGCTGCCGGGCCTGGAGGCCATGACGCCACAGAGTCCGCTGGTGCAGTGGCTGCACGACACCGAGGCGCGCGGGCGCGACACGCTGCCCGGCCAGCTGCGCGTGGTGGCGGGCGACATCCAGGGCGACTCGCTCACCAGCTGGATCAAGACCCTGCTCGCCGATGCCTTCTACTGGACCGACAACGACCTGGTGGTGCAGACACGCTCCATGTACGGCGGCACACCGCGCGCGACCTCAGGCGCCCAGGCCAGCGCCAGCTTCGTGCTCGATCGCGGCGGCGAGGTGACCCATTTCGCCTACTTCACCAACCCCCGCACCGCCGAGGCGGTGTGCAGCGCCCTGGTGCAGGATGCGCCCAGCGGTTTCCAGCCCATCGGTCCCCTGTCCTGGGCCGGCAGCAGCAGCGACGGCCTGCGCGCCGCGCCGCGCGTGGCCCAGCAACTGCCGCCGGCGCAGCGCCCGGCGGTGATCGTGCTGCCCGGCATGCTGGGCAGCCACCTGAGCGTGGACGGGCAGCGCGTGTGGCTGGGGCTGCGCCTGATCGGTGGACTCGGGCGCATCGCGTACCACGAGGGCGCGACCAATGTGCAAGCCGACGGCGTCATCGGCAGCGTCTACGGCGCGTTGGCCGAGTACCTGAGTGCCAGCCACGAGGTGATCGAATTTTCATTCGACTGGCGCCGTCCGATCGAACAGGAGGCGCAGCGCCTGGCCCAGCGCCTCGATCAGGCGCTGGCCGAGCGCCAGGGCAGCGGCCAGCCGGTGCGCCTGCTTGCACATTCCATGGGTGGCCTGGTGGCCAGAACCGTGCAGCTGGAGCAACCCGAGGTGTGGCAGCGCTGGCTGCAGCGCCCTGGTTCGCGGCTGCTGCTGCTGGGCACGCCCAACGCGGGCACCTTTGCACCGATGCAGGTGCTCTCAGGCGACGACCCGCTGAGCAACGCCATCGGCGGCCTGGGCATGCCGTTCCAGGACCACCGCTTTCGCCAGCTCATCGCCGAGATGCCGGGCCTGCTGCAACTGCAGGCCGGACTGCTGGAGCCCGCGCTCGGCCTGCAGGACAGCCAGCGCTGGCAGGCCCTGGCCGAACAGGACATGGCCTTGCTCAAGGAAGCCAACCGCTGGCACAACCTCGATGTGCAACGCAACGTCTACCGGTGGGGCATCCCGCCGCAGTCGGTGCTCGACCAGGCGGTGGCCCTGCGCCAGCGGCTCGACCAGCAGCGCCACAACGCCCTGCCCGACTGCAGCGACCGGCTGCTGATGGTCCTGGGACAGGCCCGTTTCACGCCCGCCAGCTTCGAGCTCGACAGCAACGACGGCCTGATCTACCTGAACGCACCCGACACCGGCGATGGCCGTGTCACCCAGGACGGCGCGCTGCTGCCCGGCGTCAAGGCCTGGACGGTGCCGTGCGAACACGGCGACCTGCCCAGCCACACCGACACCTTCGGCGCCTACCTCGACCTGCTCGAACGCGGCGACACGCAGCGCCTGAAAGTGGTGGCACCCTCCGGCGCACCCGCCGCGCCGCTGGTGCGCAGCCGCCCTTCGCGCGAGCGCAGCGAGCCGCTCGGGCCTCCGGTGAGCTTGCCGGAGCTGTTCCAGTCCGGCCAGAGCGCGCCGCCGGCCCGGGCGGTCAGCACACTGGCGGCGCTGCGCGTGAGCGTGCACAACGGCAACCTGCGTTTTGTCAGAGCACCTTTGCTGGTGGGCCACTATGGCGCCTCCACCCTGACCGGTACCGAGCGCGTGGTCGACGGCTTTCTGGGAGGCGCCATGTCGGCTTCTCTGGCCGCGGGCCTGTACCCGGAAGCACCGGGAACACACCAGATTTTCCTCAACCACCAGCAGGACCCGCAGCGCCCGTTTGCCCTGCCCCGCCCGCCGTATGTGGTGGTGGCCGGGCTCGGTGAAGAAGGCAAGCTGCAGGCTGCAGATCTCGTGCTCACCGTGCGTCAGGCCACGATGGCCTGGGCCCAGCGCGTGGCGGAGACGCCTGGCGATGGCAGTGTGCAGTTCGAGCTCTGCGCCACCCTGATCGGCAGCGGCGGTGTGGGCGTGAGCGTGTGCGACTCGGCGCAGGCTCTGGTGCAAGGCGTGCGCGAGGCCAACGAGCGGCTGCAAGGCGGCGGCTGGCCGCAAATCGGGCATCTGCGTCTGATCGAGATCTACCTCGACCGGGCCACCGAAGCCTGGGATGCGCTGCGGCTGCTGGCCGCCACCGCACCCGAGCACTACGTTCTCACGCCCCAGGTGATGGCCGGTGCAGGCGCTTTGCGCAGGCCACTGGAGACCAGCTACCGCGGCACCGGTCACGATTTCATCAGCGCCATCTCGACGCGGGACGACAACGGCGAGCCCGCCATCATGTACACCCTGGACACCCAGCGCGCCCGCTCGGAGGCCCGTGTGCAGGCGACCCAGACGCGCCTGGTGACCGAGATGGTCCAGCGCGCCTCCAACGAGGCCAACCGCGATCCGCAGATCGGCCGCACGCTGTTCCAGTTGCTGGTCCCGGTGGAGATGGAAGCCAACCTGCGCGGCACCAACGAGCTGCTGCTGGAGCTCAACGATGGCACCGCCCCGATTCCCTGGGAGCTGCTCGATGCGCCACAAGATGGCCGGGGTGGCCCGACCAGCCCCTGGGCGATCCGCCACAAACTGCTGCGCAAGCTGCGCACGGTGCAGTTCCGCGGCCAGGTGATCGACGCGCGGCGCGAAGACGCGGTGCTGGTGATCGGCGAACCGCTGTGCGACCCGACCCTCTACCCGCCTCTGCCATCCGCGCGCAGCGAAGCCGAGGCGGTGCGCGAGGCGCTGTCTGGCCCCGAGGGCCTGGAGCCCGAGCGGGTGCACGCCTTGATTGCGCCAGACGACAACCTCGGTCCAGACGCCGCGGCCGTCACCAACGCCTTGCTCGCGCGCCCCTACCGCATCGTGCACATCGCCGGCCACGGCGAGCCCGAGCTGCTGCGCGAGGGCCAGCCCCCGCAGCTGCGGGGCGTGGTCCTGAGCGACGGCACCTTTCTGGGTCCGCGCGAGGTCGAGGCAATGCGTGTGGTGCCCGAGCTGGTCTTCCTCAACTGCTGCCACCTCGCGGCCGACCCACAAAGCCTGCTCAAAGGCTACGACCGCGCCAGCTTCGCCGCTGGCGTGGCCAAGCAGCTGATCCGTATCGGTGTGCGCTGCGTGATCGCCGCCGGCTGGGCGGTGGAAGACCACGCGGCCAACGTCTTTGCCATCGCGTTCTACCAGGCCCTGATGGGGGGCCAGCGCTTCATGGACGCGGTGCACGCCGCCCGCGTGGCCGCCTACGAGGCCAGTCCCCAGGGCAACACCTGGGCCGCCTACCAGTGCTACGGCGACCCCGAGTGGGTCTGGCAGGCCGACAACCGCAACCAGTCCCGCCTGCCGCCGCCAGTGGGACAGGCCTACGCCGGCATTGCCTCGCCGGTGGCGCTCACGCTGGCGCTGGAAACGCTGGCGGTGGAGAGCAGCACACAAGGTGCAGCCGCGTCGCGCCAGCGCGAAAAGATCGCCTACCTCCAGGCCCGTTTTGGCGACGACTGGGGCGACATGGGCGCGGTGGCCGAATCCTTCGGTGTCGCCTGCGCGGCCGCTGGCGACACCGAGCAGGCCATCCGGTGGTATGCGCGGGCGGTGGCCGCCAACGACGGCAGCGGGTCGGTCAAATCCAGCGAGCAGCTGGCCCGACTGCGCGCCGGCGAAGCCTGGTCCCGTGTCAACAAGGCGCAGCACCTCAAGGCCCAGGCTGGTGCACCAAAGCCCGTGATCGAACAGGCCCGCGTGGCCGTGCTCGGGGCCATTCACATGCTGCAGGCGTTGCTCGCCGTGGCGCCCACCCTGGAGCGCGAAAGCCTGCTCGGCTCGGTCCACCAGCAGCAGGCGCTGATCGAGCGCGCCGCGGGTGATGCCCAAGCCGAGGCGCTGGCCATCGCGCAGATGGCCGCGCACTACCAGCAGGCGCTGACCCTGGCCGACCAGACCGGCCACCCGGGTTTCCTGGCACCGGCCCTCAAGCTGCTGGCGGCCCGTCTGCTGGCACACGCCAACGCCCGCACGGTGCCGCCGCTCGATGCCAACCTGGTGGACCGGGTGCGCGAGGGCCTGCAGCGGCTGCGTCGCGACGACCCCGATTTCTGGAGCACGGTGGGCCTGCCCGAGCTTGAGGTCTACGAGGCGCTGGCCAAGGGCGAACTTGCGGCGCGCCTGCCAGCGCTGGTGCTGGCCTACGAAGACCTGCACCAGCGCGCGGCCGCGCCGCTGCTGTGGGTTCCGGTGGCCGACCAGCTCGGATTTGTGCTGGATGGTTGGCAGGTCCGCCGCGGCGCCGAGGCGGTGGCCGCCCGCAGCCTGCTGGCCCGCCTGCGGCGTTACGCGCAGCAGGCCTGAGCAGCGGTGTCGCCGACGCCTCAGGCGGTGGCGACTTCGCTGGCCGGCACCGGCTGGCGGATCAGGTAATCGAAGGCACTGAGCGCCGCCTTGGAGCCATCGCCGGCGGCGATCACGATCTGCTTGTACGGCACCGTGGTGCAGTCACCGGCGGCAAACACCCCGGGCAGGCTGGTGTGGCCTTTGGCGTCCACCTCGATCTCGCCGAAGCGGCTCAGCTCCAGCGTGCCCTTGAGCCACTCGGTGTTGGGCACCAGGCCGATCTGAACAAACACCCCGGCCAGCTCCACCAGGTGCTCCTGGCCAGTGGCGCGGTCCTGATAGCGCAGGCCGTTGACCTTGCCGTCCGCACCGGTGATCTCGGTGGTCTGTGCGTTCACGTGGATGTCCACGTTGGGCAGGCTCTTGAGCTTGCTCACCAGCACCGCGTCGGCCTTGAGGGTGTCCGCGAACTCGACCAGCGTCACGTGCTGAACGATGCCCGCGAGGTCGATCGCCGCCTCCACGCCCGAGTTGCCACCCCCGATCACGGCCACCCGCTTGCCCTTGAACAGCGGGCCATCGCAGTGCGGGCAGTAGGCCACGCCTTTGTTGCGGTACGCCTGCTCGCCGGGCACGTTGACGTTGCGCCAGCGCGCCCCGGTGGAGAGGATGACGGTGCGGCTCTTGAGCGTGCCACCGTTGGCCATCTGCAGTTCGATCAGCCCACCCGGCTCGCTCGCCGGAACCAGGCGGTCGGCCCGCTGCAGGTTCATCAGATCCACCTCGTAGTGGCGCACCTGGGCTTCGAGTGCCGCGGCGAACTTCGGTCCGTCGGTCTCGATCACGCTGATGTAGTTTTCGATCGCCATCGTGTCGTTGGTCTGACCACCAAAACGCTCGGCTGCCAGACCCACGCGGATGCCTTTGCGCGCGGCGTAGACCGCAGCGGCGGCACCGGCCGGGCCACCGCCGACGATCAACACGTCGAACGGGTCTTTTTCGTTCAGTTTGGCGGCCTCGCGCTCATCGGACTTCACATCGAGCTTGGCCACGATCTCTTCGAGCAGCATGCGGCCCGAGCCGAACACCTCGTCGTTGCGGTACATCAGCGGCACCGCCAGCACCTGACGCCGCTCGACCTCGTCCTGGAACAGCGCGCCGTCGATCACCACGGTCTGGATTTTCGGGTTGACGATCGCCATCAGGCTCGCGGCCTGCACCACGTCCGGGCAGTTGTGGCAGGACAGGCTCATGTAGATCTCGAAGCGGTGCTCGCCTTCCAGGCCCTTGATCTGCTCGATCAGCTCGGCCTCCACCTTGGGCGGGTGCCCGCCGGTCCACAGCAGCGCCAGCACCAGCGAGGTGAATTCGTGGCCGAGCGGAATCGCGGCAAAACGCACCCCGGTGGTCTCGCCCTCGCGGGCAATCACGAACGAGGGCTTGCGCGCATCGGTGCCCGAGTCTTCAAAGGAGACCTGGTCGGACAGGCCGGCAATCTCGCTCAGCAGCTCGCGCATTTCGGCCGACGCGGCACCGCCGTCCAGCGATGCGATCAGGCGGATCGGCTGGCGCAGCATGTCCAGGTAAGACGACAACTGGGTCTTCAGGGTGGTATCAAGCATGTCGAACTCCTTCAAGCATCAAAAAATGGGTGCACTCAACAGTGCCGCTGGTGCATGGGCCTCTTGGAAGCCCATGGGTCTGCGGTACGAAGGCGTTGGCGAAGAGCGATGTCTCCTACCAGAACGCCGCGGGTCCGGCTCTGCCGGCCCGCCAGCGTTGCCCCCTTGAGGGGGTGACGCGCTGACAGCGCGGCGCGGGGGTGGGTCAGATCTTCCCGACCAGCTCCAGCGAAGGAGCGATGGTCTTGGCGCCTTCGTTCCACTTGGCCGGGCACACCTGGCCGGGGTTCTTGGCCACGTACTGGGCGGCCTTGAGCTTGCGCAGGGTTTCCTTCACGTCGCGGGCGATGGCGTTGTCGTGCACTTCCATCGTCTTGATCTCGCCGTCGGGGTTGATGATGAAGGTGCCGCGCAGCGCCAGACCTTCTTCTTCGATGTGCACACCGAAGCTGCGGGTCAGCTGGTGCGTCGGGTCACCCACCAGCGGGAACTGGGCCTTGCCCACGGCGGGCGAGGTCTCGTGCCACACCTTGTGCGAAAAGTGGGTGTCGGTGGTGACGATGTAGACCTCGGCACCGGCCTTCTGGAACTCGGCGTAGTTGTCGGCCGCGTCTTCCACTTCGGTCGGGCAGTTGAAGGTGAAGGCAGCGGGCATGAAGATCAGCACCGACCACTTGCCGGCCAGGTTTTTCTCGGTGACCTCGATGAACTTGCCCTGTTTGAAAGCCTGCGCCTTGAACGGCTGGACCTTGGTGTTGATCAGGGAGAGGGCGTTGATGATGGACATGGTGTTTTCCTTTTTTCGGAGGGTTGATGAAACTGTGGTGGCTGTTTTTTGCAGCGACGGGGTGAATCATAGTCGATAACTATCATTACACTGGATTGATAGTTAATATCGGATCGATAGGTATTTTGTTGCTGCGCAGCACGGCGGGCTCAGGTTTGATCAACGTTAACGGGAATCGTTCGCATTCTGCTTTATACTGAACACTCCCAGCCAGCCACCACCGCACATGCGATGCAGCCAGCCGACAACCTCCGATCCAGGCCCGCTGCTTCCATGTCAAACCGTCCCTCCCCTGCCCGTCCCATCCGACGCCCAACCCAGCCCGCTGCACCTGGCAGCCATGCCGCCCACTCGACCCCGGTGGTGCTGCCGCTGGGTGCGATGTTGCTGGCCGGTTCGCTCAGCGCCCTGGCGCAAAACACACCCGACGAGACCACCCTCAAAACCGTGACGGTGCGTGAGCAGGCCGAAGCGCCCGAGGGCAAGGACAGCGTTCGCGCCACCGACACCACCATCGGCAAGGGCCGGCAGAAGCTGCGCGACATTCCGCAGTCGATCACCGTGGTGACCGAAAAAATCATGGACGACCGCAACCTCGACACCATGAAAGAGGTGCTCAAGACCACCGGCGGCATCAGCTTCCTGGCCGCCGAGGGCGGCGAAGAAGACATTCGCCTGCGCGGCTTCTCGCTGCAGCAGACGGGCGATATTTTTGTCGACGGCATGCGCGACCCGGCCTTCTACGATCGGGACACCTTCAACCTCGACCGCATCGAAATCCTGCGCGGCTCGGCTTCGCTGCTGTTCGGCCGCGGCTCCACCGGCGGCGCGGTCAACATGGTGAACAAGCCGCCGCGTCTGATCACCGAGCACCAGGTTGACCTGACGCTGGGCAGCCATGCCTACCGGCGCGCGGTGGGCGACTTCAACATTCAAACGGGCGGGAGCGCCGCCCTGCGGCTGGGCGCCATGGTCACGCAGGCCAGGAACAACGGCAGCGGCAGCAGCATCGACAAGAAGGGTGTGGCCGCCGCGTACCGCTGGGGCATTGGCGAACGCGACGAGTTCCAGGCCAGCCTGTACCACCTGGACAACAACAACGGCATGAACTACGGCATGCCCTGGATCCGGCCCACGCCCAACCAGTCCGCCAGCAACCCGACCGGATCGCCGCCAGCCACCACCACCGTGTTGCCGATCGACCCCAAGGCCTACTTCGGCATGGCCAGCGATTACAACGCCGGCTCGGCCACCACCCTCAGCCTGGGCCACACGCACCGCTTCGACCGCGACAACGAACTCACGACCAAGCTTCGGGTTGGCGGGTATGAACGCGATCAGCGTGCAGGCACGGTGCGCTTCGCGGGCGCGGCGTCCCAACCCGGTGGACAGGCGGTGAGTCTGGCCACCTTCGGTCCCGCCACCGTGATCAACCGCGGCACACAACTCAAGATCCAAGACCTCGGTTCCTTCTACGCACAAAGCGACTACAGCGGCAAGTTCGATGCGCTGGGCATGCGACACGAGGTGCAGGCCGGGGTCGACATGGCGATTGAAAAACGCAGCGTCTACGGTGCGCGCAACGCCGCCCAAGGGGGTGTCGACCTCGTCAAGCCACCCACCACCGTGGGCACGCCAAACGACGGTGCCTTCATCGATGAAAGCACACGTGTGCTGCGCACCACCAACCAGTACACCTCCAAAGGGTTCGGCCTCTACGCACAAGACCTGGTACAGCTGGCGCCGCAATGGAAACTGCTTGCCGGCCTGCGTTACGACCGGCTGCGCGGCGACTACGACACCTTCGCCATTCCCAACAACGCGCCCGGCCCGGTCACCACCACCGGCTACACCATGAAGGTCTCCGAGTGGAGCCAGCGTCTGGGCGTGCTGTTCCAGCCCAACACACGGCACTCCTATCACGTTTCGGCCGCCACCTCGTTCAACACCTCCGGTGATGCCTACTCGCTGGGCGCAAGCAACGTGGACATCGCGCCGGAGAAGTCGATCAACCTCGAATTGGGGGCCAAACTCGATTCCAGTGACCGCCAATGGACCACCCGCCTGGCGCTGTTCCGTTCGACCAAGCTGCACGAACGCAACACCGATCCCCTGGTCAATCTGGTGACGCTCTCGGGCAAACGCCACGTCGCCGGCTTTGAGGCCGAGGTGGCGGGTCGCCTGACGCCGCAATGGGAGATGTTTGCCAACTACGTCTGGATGCCGGTGGCCAACATCGATCAGGGCGTGCCCGGTGCCGAAGGCCAGGGCACCCGGCCTTCGCTCACCCCCATCCACTCCGGCTCCTTGTGGAGCACCTACCAGGTCACGCCCAGGGTGCGGCTGGGCGGCGGACTCAACTTCCGTGGACGCCAGACGCCGAACCGCAACCCGGGCTGGGAGGTGCCGGCCTGGGTCACGGCCGACCTGATGGCCGAGTACAAGTTCGACTTCGATCAGCTCACCCTCAAGGCCAACCTCACCAACATCACCAACAAGCTGTATGCCGACCAGCTCTACTCCGGCCACTACATCCCCGGTGCGGGTCGCATGCTCCAGGTGACGGCCAACCTGAAGTTCTGACCTCCCCGGTCCGGGGCTTCTCTGCCGCCCGGCAGCAGCCCCAGACCAGCAGACCGCGCCCCGCGACCACCTATTCCAAAACACCGTGCTGCTCACGCTGCCCGACATCCTCAGCCCCGCCGACCTCGTCCGCGCCCGCGAGCTCCTGTCCCGGGCGTCCTGGGTCGACGGTCGCGAGAGCGCCGGCCCGCAGGCGCGCACGGTGAAAAACAACCAGCAACTTCCACACGAATCGCAGGCCGCCACCACCATCCGCCAGCTGGTCTTGAATGGCCTGAACCGCTCACCGCTGTTCTTCAGTGCGGCCCTGCCGTTGCGCATCTTCACGCCGCGCGTCAACCGCTACGGCGGTGACACCAACACCTACGGCAACCACATCGACAACGCGATCCGCCTGCAGGCCACCGAGGCCGGCGGCACCGAATACGTGCGGACCGATGTGTCGTGCACGGTGTTCCTGAACGATCCGGCGGACTACGATGGCGGCGAGCTCACGGTGAGCGACACCTACGGCACACGCGGCGTGAAGCTGCCGGCCGGCCATGCGGTGCTCTACCCGGGCACCAGCCTGCACCAGGTCACACCCGTCACCCGCGGCGAGCGCCTGGCCTGCTTCTTCTGGGTGCAAAGCATGGTGCGCAGCGACGATCAGCGGCGCCTGCTCTACGAGCTGGACATGAACCTGCTGACCCTGCGCCAGCAGCACGGTGAAACGGCCGAGACCACAGCCCTGACCGGTGCCTACCACAACCTGCTGCGCATGTGGGCTGAGACATGAGCCCCCACACTCCACCGCTGCGCGGGTCGCTGCCCCCCGAGGGGGCCGATCCGGCTTGGGACGGCCCGGCGCCGGATCGCATGAGCCCCCACGCGCCGCCGCCCGCCGGCAGGTCGCAGTTGCCGCTCAGAAGCAGCATTCCCGAAGGCGTGGTGAGCCTCGCCGACCACGAAGCGCACGCTGGCCAAACCCTGGATCCGCGTGTGCTGGCGTATTTTGACGGCGGGGCAGCGGACGAAATCACGCTGCGCGAAAACGCGCTGGCCTGGCAGCGCATCCGCCTGAGCTCACGGGTGCTGCGGCCCCTCGCGGGCGGCCACACCCGCGTGCCATTGCTGGGGCGCACACTGGCTCACCCCATCCTGGTCGCGCCCATGGCCTACCAGTGCATGGCCCATCCCCATGGCGAAATGGCGACGGCGATGGCTTGCGCCGCACAGGGCGCCGGCCTGGTGCTCAGCACCCAGTCCACCGCCCCGCTGGAGGACGTGGCCCAGCGGGTGCAGGGAGATGCAGACCGGGGCCCCTTGTGGTTTCAGCTTTACATGCTGCCCGACCGGCGCTTTGTCAGGGATCTGGTGCAACGCGTCGAACAAGCCGGCTACGAGGCCCTGGTGCTGACTGTGGACGCACCGGTGCAGGGGGCTCGCGACCGCGAGCGGCGCGCCGGTTACCGACGCCCAGCCGGCTTCAAAGCCGTCAACCTCGCGGGGCGGGTGGTGCCGCCACCACGCGAGCTGCAGCCCGGCCAGAGTGCCCTCTTCGACGACCTGCTTGCCCATGCGCCGACCTGGGACGACATCACCTGGCTGCGCTCCCTCTCAAGATTGCCGGTGCTGCTCAAAGGCGTCACACACCCACAGGATGCGCGTCTGGCGATCCAGCACGGTGCGGCCGGCATCATCGTCTCCAACCACGGTGGGCGCACGCTGGACACCCTGCCCGCCACCGCCGAACTGCTGCCCGCGGTGGTGCAGGCGGTGGAGAGTCAGGTGCCGGTGCTGGTGGACGGCGGCATCCGCCGCGGCACCGACGTGCTCAAGGCCATGGCCCTGGGCGCGTCTGCGGTGCTGGTGGGCCGGCCGGTGCTGCACGGCCTGGCCAATGCCGGTGCCATGGGCGTGGCGCATGTGCTGCGCCTGTTGCGCGACGAACTCGAGATCGCAATGGCTTTGTGTGGCTGTCGGGATCTGCGTGACTGCGCCGAAGTGATCGGTGCCCCCACCGGGATGTCAAGTTGAGCCGATTTTTATCTCATCTGACTTGAATGCGATCGATTCTTATTTATACTTTCAGACCGCTTGAATCTTTTCCCCTTCTGAAGAAAGAACGCCATGACCACCAGCCTTCTCATCCTCGGTGGCAGCCTGCTCCTGATCCTGGGTTCGGCATGGTGGGCACTGCACCGCTGACCCGCCTCTTTGTCGCACCGATTCTCACGCCCTAGACTATGGCCTCCGCCAGCGCCCTTGCCATCAGCCCCGCCGCGCTTGCGTACGCTGGCGCTGCCCGACGCCCCGTTTTGCCCCTCCCCATGGACCGCCGCTTCCTGATCGTGACCGCCGTGGTCGGTTTTCACCTGCTCGGCCTGTGGGCCCTGCAGACCGGACTGCTGCGCCGGGCGGTGGAGCTGGTGATTCCGGTGCAGGTGCTGGCCGAGCTCATCGAGGCGCCTCAACCACGGGTCGAACCCGCACCGGCACCGCCCGCGCCGCCGGTGCCCATCCCGCGCCAGCCCCCTGCCCCCAAGCCGGTGGTCCGCCCGGCGCCGCAGCCGGTGGCACCCGCCACACCCGATCCGGCACCGCAGCCACCCAGCGCTGTCACGACCCCGCAGCCCATCACCACCGACACAGCGCCGCCAACACCCGAGGTCGCCACGCCAGCGCCCCCGGCACCCCCTGCCCCGCCCCGCATCGACCTGCCGTCCAGCAGCGCCGAGTACCTGAACAACCCACCGCCACCCTACCCACCACTCTCCAAGCGCCTGGGCGAGCAAGGCCGGGTCGTGATCCGTGCCCGGATCGAGACCGACGGCACAGCCAGCCAGGCCGAGATCCGGACCTCCAGCGGCTATGAGCGGCTCGACCAGGCCGCGCTGCAAACCGTCAAGCGCTGGCGCTATGTGCCCGGCAAACGCGGCGGCGTGCCCGAGGCCATGTGGTTCAACATCCCGATCCACTTCGTGCTCGAGTAGCGGCGCGCCGTCCGCCTCGCCACGCCCTCATTTTTGCTGTCACCTCATCCCCGTTTTCCCGGAGTTTTTGATTCATGGACCCCCAACTCACCTCATCGGGCATCGCCCACGTCTGGACCCAGGGCGACGCCGTCACCCGCACCGTGGCCCTGGTGCTGCTGGCCATGTCGCTCGCGACCTGGGTCATCATCCTGTGGAAAGCACTCGATCAGCGCGCGCAGCGGCGCCAGGCCCGCGCCTGTGAAGGTTTCTGGCACAGCGCCGATTTTGCCGAGGGCCTGGACAAGCTGGGTCCCAGCGACGGCAACCCGTTCCGAGCCCTGGCCACCGAAGGCCGGGAGGCCGCGCGCCACATCCTGCACCAGGACGGCCGCAACACACCCCAGCTGCACGACCAGCTCGACCTCAGCGACTGGATCGAGCGCAGCCTGCGCAACAGCCTGGACGACTTCACCGCGCGCGCTCAAAGTGGCCTGACAGTGCTGGCGTCCATCGCCTCCACCGCGCCCTTCGTGGGCCTGTTTGGCACTGTCTGGGGCATCTACCACGCCCTGCTGGGCATCAGCGCGGCCGGCACGGTGGGCATCGACCAGGTCGCCGGCCCGATCGGCGAGGCACTGATCATGACCGCCCTGGGCCTGCTGGTGGCCATCCCCGCGGTGCTCGGCTACAACACGCTGGTGCGTGGCAACAAGGCGCTGGTCCACCAGCTCAACCGCTTCGCCAACGATCTGCACGCCTATTTCGTCACCGGCGCGCGTGTCACCAGCGGCAGCGACGCCAAGGTGCTGCCGCTCAAGCGCGGCTGACACGGCCTCCCGGAGAACACGCCATGGCCATCGGAACCCAGGACGACAGCGACCAGATGCTGAGTGAGATCAACATGATCCCGTTCATCGACGTGATGCTGGTGCTGCTCATCATCTTCATCATCACCGTGCCGGTGATCAAACACGCGGTCAGCGTGGAGCTGCCACGCGCCAGCAACAACAAGCTGATCGACAAACCGCAGAACGTGCGGCTCACGGTGAACGCCGACGGGGCCTATTTCTGGAACGACGAGGCGGTGACCGACGCGGTGTTCGAGCAGCGGCTGTTGGCTGTGGCGGCTCAGCAGCCTCAGCCCGAGCTGCACATCCGCGGCGACCGCGCGGTGCGTTACGAGCGGGTGGCCCAGGCCTTGGCCGCTGCGCAGCGCCTGGGCGTACAAAAGATCGGCTTCGTCACCGAGCCGCAAACACCATGAACCCAGCGAGCCCCCCGTCAGACAGCCTGACCAGCAGCGACACGGGCATTGACACCGCCTGGTGTGCGCCGCAAGCGGTCGAGGCCAGCATCCCCTGTGTCATCAGCAGCGAGGCCCTGCTGCGGGGACAACCGTCGGTGGCGATCACCCACCAGGGGGCGATCTACCGACTGCAGACCACCCGCCAGGGCAAGCTCATCCTGACCAAATGATGGCGCTGCATCACCGACCACTCGTGAGGCGACCCGGGTGTCCATCACCCGGTGTCGTTTTGGGCCCAGCCAGGGAGCGTCAGCTCCGTTAGCCAGCCTTTTTTTCTTACAGCGCAGCGATACCGGCGCGCGCCACCTGCGCGTCTTCCGACGATTTCACCCCGCTCACCCCCACCGCGCCGATGCACTGGCCGTCCTGCAGGATGGGCACACCGCCCTCCAGCATGCCGGCGAGCAGCGGCACGCTCAGGAACGACGTGCGGCCCTGGTTGATCACGTCCTCATACACCTTGCTTTCGCGGCACCCGAGGGCGGCGGTGTGGGCTTTGGCCGGCGCGATGTGCGCGGAAATGGCGGCCGCACCGTCGAGTCGGTGCAGCGCCAGCAAATGCCCGCCGTCGTCCACGATGGCGATGGTGACGGCCCACTGGTTCTTCAGCGCCTCGGCCTCGGCGGCAGCAAGGATGCGTTTGACATCGGCGGATTCGAGAGTGGCTTTGTTTTTCATGAACTTTTCCGGGAAAATGTTGTCGAAAACGCTGGACGGACGACAATTTCGTCGCGAGCGCGCTGCCTCCCACCTTACCGCAGACCTTGGTGGCCTTTGGGTCATGGGTGCCCTCACCAAAACCGCGGTTTTCCGGGGCCGTACGCCGCCCGAGGTCCGTCCGTACAATGAACGCATCGCAGGCGTGCCCATCGGCGCGCTGTATTGGACCATTTTCCCGATGAAGGAGCTTCCCCCATGACCGACCAGGTACAACACAGCGGCCGCTTCGGCTCCGCCCTCGACAGCGCCGCGCAGCGCAACAAGGTGATGCGCAACACCTACTGGCTGCTGGCCCTGTCCATGCTGCCCACCGTGCTGGGCGCCTGGATTGGCGTGGCCACCGGCATCACCGCCAGCCTGACGGGCGGCCTGGGCCTGATCGTCTTCCTGGGCGGCGCCTTCGGCTTCATGTTTGCGATCGAGAAGACCAAGAACTCGGCCGCCGGTGTGCCGGTCCTGCTGGGCTTCACCTTCTTCATGGGCCTGATGCTGTCCCGGCTGCTGGCCGGGGTGCTGGGCTTCAGCAACGGCGCGAGCCTGATCATGACCGCGTTTGGCGGCACCGCCGGCGTGTTCTTTGTGATGGCCAACCTGTCCACCCTCATCAAGCGCGATCTCTCGGGTATGGGCAAGTGGCTGTTCGTGGGCGCACTCGCCATCATGGTCGGCGCCATCATCAACGTGTTCGTGGGCAGCACCGCGGGCATGGCGGCAATCGCGACCCTGGCCATCGTCGTGTTCAGCATGTACCTGCTGTACGACTTGAAGCGCATCGTCGATGGCGGCGAGACCAACTACATCACCGCCACCCTTGGCCTGTACCTGAGCCTGTTCAACATCTTCCAGAGCCTGCTGGCCCTGCTCGGCATCTTTGGTGGCAACAACGATTGAGGCGAATCCGCTTCACCCTCAAGGGCCTTCGGGCCCTTTTTCTTTGCGCGTCTGAACGGCACGCCGGTTCTGCGCTTCAAGTTTTCACCGCGCCTGCCGAAACAGAAGTCAAACCCAAGCCATCCACCATGCGCCACCTTGTTCTCTCCCTCGGCCTGATCGTCGCCACCGGCACCCTGGTGGGCTGCGACGCGCTGGGCATCGAGTCAGCCACGCAGGTCAACGCCAGGAAAGAGGCCGAGGCGCGGGCCATCGGCAGCGCCTGCCGCTACGCGCTGCGTGGTATCGAGGACTGTTTCGCCAGCAATGGCAAGGCGGGCAAGGCTGCGGTGTTCGAGGGCTGGAAAGAAATGGACCAGTACATGCGCGACAACCAGATGGTCGGCATGCCCACCGACGGTGGCGCGGCCAAGCCCGGCGCCGGCGCCGAGACCAACGGTGCGCCCGACGCGGCGCGCACCGAGGCCCGAACCAACCGCTCCTGAGCGGAGCCCGGGGCGGCCTCAGCCGGCCACACCAGCCCCCAGCTCAAACACCGCCATGCTCTCCACATGTGCGGTGTGGGGGAACATGTTCACCACACCGGCCGCCACACAGCGGTATCCCGCCTGGTGCACCAGCAAACCGGCGTCGCGCGCCAGCGTGGCCGGGTTGCAGCTCACGTAGACGATGCGCTGCGGCGGCGTCCAGCCACCGCGCAGAGCGGGGTTCTGGTGCAGGTCGGCCACAGCCTTTGCGAGCGCAAACGCGCCTTCGCGCGGCGGATCGACCAGCCATTTCTGCGCCACACCGTCGGCCACCAGCTGTTCGGGTGTCATCTCGAACAGGTTGCGCACGGCGAAGCCGGTGGGTGCAAGCGGCTGCGCGCGGCCGGCCTGGTTGAGCGCCAGGTTTTCACGCGAGCGCGCCACCAGGGCTTCGCTGCCCTCGATGCCCAGCACCTCGCCAGCCCGCGTGGCGATCGGCAGCGTGAAATTGCCCAGACCACAGAACCAGTCGATCACCCGCTCGTGTTGCTGCGCATCGAGCCAGCGCAAGGCCCGGGTGACCAGCACGCGGTTGATGTGCGGGTTGACCTGGGTGAAATCGGTCGGCTTGAATGGCATGGTGATGCCGAACTCGGGCAGCGCGTAGGACAGCAGCGGTCCGCCGTCGTCCATCAGCTTCACCGTTTCCGGGCCTTTGGACTGCAGCCACCACTGCACACCGTGTTGCTCGGCGAACGCCCGCAGGCGCACGATGTCGTCCTCACCCAGCGGTTCCATGTGGCGCAGCACCATCGCGGTCACCTCGTCGCCACAGGCCAGCTCGATCTGCGGCAAGGTTTCGCGGGCGTCCATGCCAAAAATCAGCTCACGCAAGGGCATGAGCAAGGCACTCACATGCGGCGGCAACACGGGGCAAACCTGCATGTCGGCCACGTAGCGGCTCTTGCGCTCGTGAAAACCGATCAGCACCTCGCCCTTTTTGTGTACATGGCGCACCGACAGGCGCGCGCGGTAGCGGTAGCCCCAGGCCGGGCCTTCGATGGGCCGCAGCATCATCTCGGATTTCACCTTGCCCAGGTGCCAGAGGTTGTCTTCCAGCACCCGTTGTTTGATGGCCACCTGAGCCGTTTCGTGCAGGTGCTGCATCTTGCAGCCGCCACAGGCGCCAGTGTGCAGACCGAAATGCGGGCAACCGGGGCGCACCCGCTGCGAGGATTCCCGGTGGATGGCGGTGACCACGCCCGCCTCCCAGTGGGGTTTTTTTCGGTGCACGCTGGTACTGACCACCTCGAACGGCAAGGCGCCTTCGATGAACACCACCTTGCCGTCAGGCCGGCGAGCGATGCCCTGGGCGTCGATGTCCATCGACTCGACCGCCAGCCAGCCTTCAGGAAAAACGGCCGCTGCAGGCTCTGGATGGGGGCAGTGGGCGGTGGTCGCCAGGGAGTTTTCGTGGGAATCGGATGCGCTCATGCCCCGATTGTCTCAGCCTCCACCAGCGACCCGCTCAACGGCGAAGGTGGGAGCCGCAGAGCAGGCGGCGAGCCGCCCCAAGCCGGATCAGTCCCCGTTGGAGGGGGGCAGCAACCCGCGCAGCGGCGGAGCGCGGGGGCTCAGTCCCGGCCTTTCAGATCCAGGCCTTCAGGTACTCGTCCCAATGCGCCTCGGTCGTAGCGAGCTTGCCCAGGGTGTCCTTCACGTAGGCAATTTCCTGCTCGTATTCGGCTTCGGTGAAACCACCGCGCATTTTCTGAAACCGGCAATACACCAGGTAGGTGTTCATCACATCGGTTTCGCAGTAGCGGCGCACCTCTTCGGTGTCACCCGCCAGGAATTGTGTGTACACCTGCGAGCCGTCCATGCCCAGCTTGCCGGGAAAACCGCAGAGTTTGGCCATCGCGTCCAGCGGCGCGTTGTTCTTGGGGCTGTACATCGCCAGCAGGTCCATCAGGTCCAGATGGCGCATGTGGTACCGGCTGATGTAGTTGTTCCACTTGTATTCGCGGTCGTCTTCGCCCAGGTCCCAGTACTTGCTCGCCTCCACGCCGTGGCGCAGGCCGCGGTAATGCAGCACCGGCAAATCGAAACCGCTGCCGTTCCAGCTCACCAGCTGCGGCTGGTGTTTTTCGATCACGTGGAAAAAATTCTGTACCACCTTGCCTTCGCTCTGGCCATCGCGGTCCACAAAAGAGTGGATGCGCAAACCGTCCGAGTTGCGAAACACGCAGCTGAGCACCAGCACGCGTTGCAGGTGCAGCGGCGTGAACTCGCTCTGGCCTTTTTCTCGCCGCTCGGCCAGCCAGGTGGCGTAGACCTGCTCGTCGCTGACCTCGGCCGGCTCGCCACGCAGCGCGCGCAAACCGGCCACATCGGGAATCGATTCGATGTCAAAAACCAGAACGGGCCAGGACATGGCAGGCGGCTCGGCGCGTCAGGATCGCCGCGGCCTCAGCGTTTGGGCAGGAACCCCAGCGGATCGACCGGCTTGCCCTGGCGGCGCACCTCGAAATGCAGCTTCACACGGTCGGCGTCGCTGCTGCCCATCTCGGCGATCTTCTGCCCCTGACGCACCGCCTGGTCTTCGCGAACCAGCAAGGCCTGGTTGTGGGCGTAGGCGGTGAGGTAGGTGTTGTTGTGTTTGAGGATGATCAGGTTGCCGTAGCCGCGCAGACCCGCGCCGGCGTATACCACCCGGCCATCGGCTGCGGCCACCACCGGATCACCGATGCGCCCGCCGATCGAAATCCCCTTGTTCTTGGCTTCATCGAAAGTCGCGATCACCGGACCCTGGGCCGGCCAGAGGAAGGTGATGTCATCGGCGCTGGCCGGTGCAGGCGTGCTGCTGGTGGCTGCAGCCGGTGCCGGCGTGGTCGCTGCCGTACCGTCCAGCGGACGCGATGCCACCGCGCCGGGCGCCACGGGCGTGGTGGTGACCCCGCTCGCCGCAGGCGTGCTGGCAGGCACCGCCGCCGTGGCCACCACGGGCGGCACCACCCGCAGCACCTGCCCCACTTCGATCAGGTTCGGATTGCTCAGGTTGTTCCAGGTCTGCACATCGCGCGGACTCTGACCGGATTCGAGGGCGATGCGGTAGAGCGTGTCGCCCGGACGAACGGTGAAATAACCCGGCTTGCCCGCATTTTCCGCACCAGGCAGCGCGACCACACCGGTTGTGGCAACGCCTGAGCGGTCCACCACGGGTGCCGGTTGTGCCACGCGGCGGGTGGAACAGCCGGCAGTGACCAGCAGCGAGGCAAGCACCGTCGCCAGCGCCAGGCGGCCGACAGCCGATGGCGCGGGACGGTGGAAAGCGGCAACAGCTGTGCCGATCGAAGCGTTCATGAAGACTCCCATCTGTGGTGCGGACCCGGACAGTGGGCGGGCCGCAGAAGCCCGAAAAGCGGCAACAGGCGCGAAGGCCGCGCCGCTCAGGCGATGCCCGATTTTAGAGGCACAAAGTTAACGGCTTCCAGCACGGTGCGCACCAGGCCGGTGGCCGTCCGGTCGATCACCACCAGTTGCTGACCGCCAGTCCCATTGGCCGCCGGCGCAACCAGCCGGCCGCCCACCGCCAGCTGATCGGTCCAGGCGGCGGGAATGTCTTCACCCCCTGCCGCCGCGATGATGCCCGCATAAGGCGCGCCGCGGGGAAACCCGAGCATGCCGTCGCCCAGCAGCAGGTGCAGGTTGGCCACACGCAGCGGCCGCAGGTTGTCGCGCGCGCGCTCGTGCAGACCGCGCAGCCGCTCGATGCTGTACACCTCGCGCGCCAGGTGGCTGAGCACTGCGGCCTGGTAGCCACAACCGGTGCCGATCTCCAGCACCCGGCCCAGCTTGTCCCCACGCCCCTGGCACAGCAGCTCGGCCATGCGCGCGACCACGTTGGGTTTGGAGATGGTCTGCCCCAGGCCGATGGGCAGGCTGGTGTCTTCGTAAGCCTGATTCACCAGGGCCGAGTCCACAAACCGGTGCCGCTCCACCGCGTGCATGGCGCTGAGCACCATCGGGTGGGACACCCCCTGCGCTTCCAGCTTGCGCACCATCGCCGCGCGCACCGCCTGCGAATCCATGCCCAGACCCGTGGCCCGCGCCGCGACCTGTGTCGACACGGCGGGCGACCTCGCGGCCAGCGGCCGCGCCGCTGAGGCCGCGGGCGGCACAGGCGTCAGGGCAGCCGGGAAAGCGGGCCGGGGGCGCGGAGCACCCGGCTTGCCGGGCGGCGACGAGTGCCTCATGCCAAGGTGCCCTTGGGGGGCCGGGCCGACAGCTGGGCGGCGGTTGGCGCCCAGTAAGGCAGGCGCTCGTGGTCGGTGAGGTCGATCTGCAGCGGTGTGATGGTGGCGTAACCCTGGGCGGTGGCGTGGAAGTCGGTGCCTTCGGTGCTGTCTTTGGCCGCACCGGCACTGCCGATCCAGTACATGGTGTCGCCGCGCGGATTGGTCTGCGCAATCACCTGCTCGGCCGCATGGCGCCGGCCCAGCCGCGCGACCTTGAAACCCTTGAGCTGGTCGGCGGGCAGGTTGGGAATGTTCACATTGAGCAACCAGGGCAGCGCGTGCTCGGCGGATTCGGGCAGGGATGGCAGCAACTGCGCCACCAGCTGCGCCGCCTTTTGCGCCGCCGCGTCCAGATGGACCCAGCCTTTCTCGGTCTGCGAGAACGCAATGGCAGGCACACCAAACAGATAGCCTTCCATCGCCGCGCCCACGGTGCCGGAATAAATGGTGTCGTCGCCCATGTTGGCGCCGTTGTTGATGCCCGAGACCACCAGGTCGGGCCGGTAACCGAGCAAGCCGGTCAGGGCGATGTGCACACAATCGGCCGGTGTGCCGTTCACATACCGAAAACCGTTGTGCGCGGTGTGCACATACAGCGGTGAATGCAGCGTGAGCGCGTTGGACTTGGCACTGTTGTTGTGCTCGGGCGCGACCACCTCCACCTCCACCCCCGGCAACGCCCGGATCGCCTCGTACAGGGCAACGATGCCGCTGGCCTGGTAGCCGTCGTCGTTGGAGATGAGAATTTTCATGAGCGCGATTCTAAGGAGGGTGTTCAAAGCGACCGGCGCTCCGGGAGGCCAGTGCATCGGCGCAAGGCCGTCACGCCAGCGACAGCGCAGCGGGTTGCCCCGCTGCGCCCGGTCGTGGCGCCTGCCTATCATGGACCGATCTTTGAAACCCGACCTGAGAGGACACCCCATGTTTGCCTGGCTGTGCGAAAACCCGGTGGGCGTCGACGCCCTGAAGTGGACCGAGCTGCCCACCCCCGAACCCAAGGCGGGTGAGGTGCTGATCGAGATCCAGGCCGCGAGCCTGAATTTCCCGGACCTGCTCATCGTGCAGAACAAATACCAGATGAAACCACCGCTGCCTTTTGTCCCTGGCTCGGAGTACGCCGGTGTGGTGCGAGCGGTGGGCGACGGCGTGAAACACCTGCAGCCCGGCCAGAGCGTGGCCTGCCTGAGCGGCACCGGAGGCTTCGCCACCCACACGATCGCGCCCGCCGCTTTGTGCATGCCGCTGCCGCCGGGCTTTGCACCGGTGGACGCAGCCGCTTTCATCATGATCTACGCCACCTCCTGGCACGCGCTGATGGACCGCGCGGCGCTCAAAGCCGGTGAAACCGTTCTGGTCCTGGGTGCGGCTGGTGGCGTGGGCACGGCGGCGATCCAGCTGGCCAAGGCGGCCGGTGCGCGCGTGATCGCCGCAGCGTCTAGCGACGAAAAATGTGCGCTGTGCAAAACGCTGGGCGCCGATGAAACCATCAACTACAGCCTGCACACGACCGGCCAAGGGCTGCGCGACGAGATCAAGCGGCTGACCGATGGCAAAGGCCCGGACGTGATCTACGACCCGGTCGGTGGCGATTTTGCCGAGCCCGCGTTCCGCTCCATCGCCTGGCGCGGGCGCTACCTGGTGGTGGGTTTTGCCAGCGGCCCCATTCCCAGTCTGCCGCTGAATCTCACCTTGCTCAAGGGCGCGAGCATCGTCGGCGTGTTCTGGGGCGATTTCGCCCGCCGCGAGCCCGGGGCCAATGCCGAGATGATGCACACCCTGGCCGGCATGTACCTCAAAGGCCAGATCAAGCCGCAGATCGACCGGACCCTGCCGATGCGGGAACTGCCGCAGGCATTTGCGGTGATGGGCTCGCGTTCGGTCAAGGGCAAGCTGGTGCTGGTGAACTGACGATGTTCCTGGCTCGGGCAGGTGCCCAGCCCAGCGTCGCCTGTCGGGCGCTGCGCCGAAAGCGCACCAGGCCCACTACCATGGGGTGCATCCGCCCAAACGCCGACACGCTGCACCGCCTGCCCTATGCGCCCCGCAACTTGCATCGCCTCGGCCTGGGCTTACCTTCGGAGGCGGCTCATGACTCAGGCTCTGTGCAACAACCATTTTCAGGTCGAGTGGGGCGGACGGCGCGTCGGTTTCATGGCGGTGAGCGGGCTCGGCACCTCGGTCGAGGTGGTTGCCAGCCGCGACGGCGCGTCAAAAGTCAACACGTCGATTGCGCTGCCGGGCCTGCAACAGTTCTCCCCGGTCGTGCTCACGCGCGCGATCGAGCCGGGTGACAACGGCTTCTTCGAGTGGATGAACGCCACGAGCTTTCAGCAAGCCGAAAAACGTGATGTGACGGTATCGTTGCTCAATGCCCGCCACGAACCGGTGGTGGTCTGGCGGCTGATGGCCGCTTTTCCATCGCGGCTGGAGTACGGGCCACTCCACGCGCAGGGCAACGACCTGGCCACCGAAACCCTGACACTGGTGCACCAGGGCATGCGTGTGGAGCACGTCTGATCGACACGGCGCACAAATCCGCCAGCGGCCACCAGCGCTGCTGACGCCCACCGCCGCGGTACTGGAACCCCCAGCAGATCACCTGTCCAGCGCCCCAGGCAGGACGTGCAGCCGCACGGGCCATTGCGGCCACCGCGCACAGGCGGCGCGGGCCTTCGGGATAATCCTCCGCCATGCACTCACTCACCGCCCTCTTCCCCCTTGGCTGGCAACACTATCTGTTGGGCGGGCTGATCATCGGCAGCGGCGTGGCCCTGCTGTTTGTGCTGACCGGCCTGGTCGGTGGCATGAGCACCGTGTTCAGTTCGACCTGGTCGTTTCTGCTGCGCGCACCGCACTTCCACCAGCAACGCTTCACCAGCTCACGCATCTGGCGGCTGGTGTATGCGGCGGGCTTGATCCTGGGGGCGCTGGTGTGGTGGCTCTGGCTCGGTGGCGGGCAGCCACAGGACACCCGACGCGAGGAGGACGATGAAGCTGCCACGGCG
>CAYRIT010000032.1:0-29123 GCA_964424415.1 uncultured Hydrogenophaga sp. | reverse complement strand
CACCTGGCGTTCGTCGTCGGTGAGCTGGGCGCTGAGGTGAAACGGGTCTTCCCAGTTGAAGGTGTTTTTGCTGGGTGATGTCGACATGAGATGACCTCTTACTGATTGTGGGATGGGTTGATAGCGGGGCGCAGCGCTCAATCGGCCCGCAGCAGTTCGCGACCGATGATGAGTTGCTGCACCTGCGTCGTGCCTTCGTACAGGCGCAGCAGGCGCGCGTCGCGGTAGAAGCGTTCCACCGGGTATTCGTTGATGTAGCCGGCGCCGCCGTGGATTTGCACGCCGCGGTCGGCCACACGGCCCACCATCTCGGTGGCGAAGAGCTTGGCGCAGGAGACGCGCATGGAGATGTCCGGATCGGACACATGGGCCGGCTTCTGGTCGAAGCGCCAGGCCACGTCCTGCACCAGCGACCAGCCGGCCAGCAACTCGGCCTGGCTGTCGGCCAGCATGGCCTGGATCAGCTGGAATTCACCGATGGCCTTGCCGAACTGCTTGCGCTCGCGTGCATAGCGGCGCGACTCGTCGATCACGCGCGAGGCCAGGCCACACGACACAGCCGATATGTTGAGGCGGCCCCGGTCGAGCACCTTCATCGCGGTCTTGAAGCCCTGCCCCGGCACACCTCCGATGATGTTGGCCGCCGGTACGCGCACGTTTTCCAGGATCACGTCGCAGGTCTTGGTACCGCGCTGGCCCATTTTCTTGTCGTTCTTCCCGAGTTTGAGTCCCGGGCTGCTGGCGGGCACGATGAAAGACGACACACCGCCGGCCCCCGGTCCGCCGGTCCGCGCCATGAGCGTGAAGGCGCCGGCGCGCGGCGCGTTGGTGATGTAGCGCTTGGTGCCGTTGAGCACGTACTGGTCACCGTCGAGCTCTGCCTTGGTCTTGAGCGAGGCGGCGTCGGTGCCGGCATCGGGCTCGGTCAGCGCGAAGGACATGACCAGTTCGCCGCTGGCCACCTTGGGCAGGTACTCGGCCTTCTGCTCAGGCGTGCCATCCATCAGGATGCCCTGCGAACCGATGCCGATGTTGGTGCCAAACACCGAGCGGAACGCCGCTGCGGTCCGGCCCAGTTCGTAGTTCACCAGCACCTCCTGGCTCACCGACAGGCCGATGCCGCCGTATTCCTCGGGCACGGTCAGGCCAAACAGGCCCATCTCTTTCATGTCCTCGATGATGTCGGCCGGCACCTCGTCGTGCTCTTCCAGGTGGTTCTCAGCCGGTACCAGGCGCTCGAGCACGAAGCGCTGGACCGTGGGCAGCAGGATGGCAAAGGATTCGGCGTCGAGGGCCATGTGTGTCGCTCCGAGGATCAGCGGTGTTGGAATTCAGGACTGCGTTTACCCAGGAAGGCGTGCATGCCCTCATGTGCATCAGCGCTGGCGAAGCGCTCGTAAAGCGCATGGCGTTCAAACAAGATGCCTTCGGTGAGCGAGCCTTCCCAGGCACGGTTGACCGATGCCTTGATCGCCATGAGCGCGGGCAGCGAAAAAGCGGCAATCTGCTCGGCCAGGGCCAGCGTGCGGTCCAGCAGCTCAGCGTCGGGTACCACACGCGAGACAAGACCGTAGCGGTCAGCCTCCTGCGCATCGAGCATTCGACCAGAGAGGCACATATCCATGGCTTTGGCCTTGCCGATGGCGCGCGGCAAACGCTGCGTGCCGCCGGCACCGGGCAGCATGGCCAGCTTGATTTCGGGCAGCGCGAACTTCGCCGACTCGGCAGCCACGACGATGTCGCAGGCCAGCGCCAGCTCACAACCCCCGCCCATTGCGTAGCCGGCCACCCCTGCCAGCACCGGCTTGCGCACCTGGCGGATGGTTTCCCAGTTGCGGGTGATGAAGCCGCTTTGGTACACGTCCATAAACGACCAGTCGGCCATGGCCTCGATGTCGGCCCCAGCGGCAAACGCCTTGCTGCCGCCCGCGATGACGATGGCGCCGATGCCGGCATCGGCTTCGAATGCCAGCAAGCCAACGCCCAGCTGGTTCATCAGCGCATCGTTCAGCGCGTTGAGCTGCTTTGGTCGGTTGAGCGTGATCACGCCCACCCGGCCCCGGGTGTCCACCCGGACCAGTGCTTCGGTCATGGTCGTTTCCTGAAAGGTTCGGGCAGCGGCCTCACGACCGCCACGGGGTTCAGCGCTGGAGGTTCAGCTGCTCGCGCAGCAGCTCGCGCAACTTGAACTTCTGGATCTTTCCGGAGGGTGTGGCCGGCATGGCGTCGAGAATTTCCAGGCGCTCGGGGATGTACTGAACCGCCACCTTGAGCGACTTGAAGTAATCCACCAGACGCGGCAGGTCAAGCGTCTGGCCGGGCTTGGGCACCACCACCGCACAAGCACGTTCGCCCAGGCGATCGTCGGGGTAGGCCACGATGGCGGCCATCGATACCGCCGGGTGGCGGTACAACAGGGTCTCGATCTCCACCACCGGGATGTTTTCGCCGCCGCGGATGATCACGTCCTTGCTGCGGCCGGTGATGCGTATATAGCCCTGCGCGTCCATGCGCGCCAAGTCTCCAGTGTCGAACCAGTCGTCGGCATCAGTGGCATTCCATTGTGGTCGCCTGAGGTAGCCGCCGAAGTTGGAGCACGAGCGAACGTACAGCTTTCCCGGTTCACCGACGGGCATCACCGTGCCGTCCACATCGGCCACCTTCACCTCCACCCCCGGCAGCGGCAGACCATCGGTGGTGAAGGCGCGCTCGTCTTCGTCATCGAGTTTGATCAGCGTCACGGCACCGTTTTCCGTCATGCCCCAGGCCGACACGATCTTGGTGCCGAGCACGCTGCGGGCCTGTTCCACCAGCGGGCCGGGGATGGGCGCGCCGGCACACAGGAAGATGCGCAGCGTGGGCACCGGCGTGACCGTTTCAGCCACAGTGTGGGTGAGGTCAGTGAGGAACGGCGTGGAAGCCATGGTGAACGAGCACTGCTCGGCACGGATCAATTCGACCGCCTTCTTCGGATCCCAGACGTCCAGCAGCACACCACTGGCCTTGAGCATGATGGGCATCATCAGCCCGTACATGAAGCCGGTCTGGTGCGCCATTGGCGAGGCCATGAGCACCACGTCCTCAGCATCCAGCTGCAGTCGCTGGGCGTAAGGAATGATGTTGGCCATCACGGTATTGGCCGAGTGCATGACGCCCTTGGGTTCGCCGGTGGTGCCCGAGGTGTAGATCAGCTGGGTGATGTCGTCCGGGCCAGGGCGGCTGCAGCTCAGGATGTCGGCCGCGTCGGGTTCATTCTCCCAGGCTGGGCCACTGAGCAGTTTTTCGAAACTGTTGGCACCTTCGCCATCGACGATCACCACGTGCTTGAGGTCGGGCAGACCGGCCTGCAGGCCGGTGACCATCTGCTCGAAATCGAAACCGCGGAAGCTCTTGGGCGCGATCATGACCTTGGCTTCACCATGCTTGAGCATGAAGTTCAGTTCACGCTCGCGAAAGATGTGCATCAGCGGGTTCATCACCGCCCCGATGCGCGAGCAGGCCAGGTACACCAGGGTGAACTGCCACCAGTTAGGCAACTGGCAGGCCACGATGTCGCTCTTGCCCACCCCCAGGCGCGCCAGCCCCACTGCGATTCGGTCAGCCATGGTCGCCAGCTCGCGGTATGTGAAGCGCGTGGTGACATCGGTCTCCACCCGCAGCGCGGTGAGGGCCAGTTTGTCCGGACAGGCGGCCACGCAGGCATCCAGATCCTGGTTGATGGTGCGGTCGTGCCAGAAACCCTGTTCGACCATGCGAGCCCGGCGTGCGGGCAGCAGAACGGCGTCAAATTCCATGCTTGTCTCCTAGTCTGTTTGGATGTTCGAACGGGATCAGGCCGGCACGAACTTGCGACCGGCGCGGGTGCGGGCGATGATGGTTTTCATGATCTGAGCCGTGCCGTCGCCGATCTGGAAGCCCAGCACGTCTCGCATGCGTTGCTCCATCAGGCCGCGGTCGTAGCCACCGTGACCAAAACACAGCAGGCACTGGTGGATCACGTCGTAGGCGAGCTTGGGGCCCCACCACTTGGCCATTCCAGCCTCGGCGGAGTGCGGCAGGCCCTTGTCTTTCAGCCACAGTCCTTGCAGGCAGACCAGGCGGGCGCCCTCCACTTCGGTGTCGAACTGCGCGAGCGGGTGCGTCACACCCTGAAAAGCCGAAAGCGGCTGGCCGAAGGCTTGGCGCTGGGTGATGTATTCCCAGGTTTCGTCCAGCGCCACACGCGCCACGGCCAGGCACTGCAGACCAATCAGAGAACGTGAGAAGTCGAAGCCGTGCATGACCTGCACGAAGCCCTTGTTCTCGTCGCCCAGACGATGACTCACGGGCACGCGCACGTTCTCGAAAAAGATCGACCCGCGGCCGATGGCGCGCTGGCCATGGCAGTCGAAGCGGTTGGTGGTGAGGCCGGGGGTGTCCATCGGCACCAGCAGCGCGGTCACACCATGGGCACCGTCTTCGGGTGTGCCGGTGCGACCGAACACCACGGCGATGTCGGCCTGGTCGGCGGCGGAGATGGAGGTCTTCTCGCCGTTGATGACGTAAAAATCACCGTCACGCTCGATGCGCAGACGCAGGTTGGCCGCATCCGACCCGCCGCGCGGCTCGGTCAGCGCGATGGCGCAAATCGCCTCGCCCTGCACGATTTTCTTCAGCCAGGGGCCGACGATGTCGGGGTTGCCGTATTTGGAAAGGATCTGGCTGTTGAGAGATGCCAGCAGGTTCAGGTACGAAAAACTCAGGTCTGCGCGCGCGATTTCTTCGTGAATCACGCCCGCAGCCAGGCAGCCCATGCCCAGACCGCCGAACTGCTCGGGCAGTTCGGGGCAGATGAACCCGAGTTCACCCATCTCGCGCAGCAGGGCGCGATCGAGCACGCGGGTCTTGTCGCGCTCCAGGAAACCGGGCTTGACGCGCTCGTCGGCAAAGCGCCGCGCGGTCTCGGACAGTGCCTGCAGATCTTCGTCGATGTAGGGATTCGGGCTCATCTCTTGTCTCCGGCGGGCTGGGCTTACTTGGCGTACTTGCGGAACTCGGGCTTGCGCTTTTCCTTCAACGCGTTCACGCCTTCGCGCGACTCTTCCGTGTCGTAGAACAGCTTGAGCGCGTACATGCCCATGCCAGCGATGCCGCTTTGGTGCGCGGTGTCCATGTTGAAGCTGCGCTTGGCAATCGCGATCGCGGTCGGGCTGCGTTCGCAGATCGTCTCGGCCCACTCCTGCACCGTCTCGTCCAGCTTCTCGTGCGGCACGCAGATGTTGGCCAGCCCCATATCGACAGCCTCCTGGCCTGAGTAACGCTTGTTCAGGTACCAGATCTCGCGCGCTTTCTTCTCACCCACCACGCGGGCCAGGAAAGCTGTGCCGTAGCCGGGGTCCACCGAACCCATCTTGGGGCCGACCTGGCCGAATATGGCCTTTTCGGAGCAGATGGTCAGGTCGCAAATCGTGCACAGCACGTTGCCGCCGCCGATGGCGAAGCCCTGCACGCGAGCGATCACCGGCTTGGGCACGTCGCGGATGGCCGTGTGCAACTCTTCCATCGGCAGACCGATGGTGCCGCGGCCGTCGTAGTTACCGTCGTGTGCTGATTGATCGCCACCGGTGCAGAAAGCACGGTCGCCGGCGCCTGCCAGCACGATGCAGCCGACCTCACGGTCGTAGCCGGCCTTGTTCAGCGCCTTGATGATTTCGTCGCAGGTGGTACCGCGGAAGGCGTTCATCTTGTCCGCGCGGTTGATCGTGATCCAGGCCACGCCGTTGCGGACTTCGTACAGGATGTCTTCGAAATTCATGGGGGATTCCTTAGGTGCTCGGTGAAGGGGTGGCGTGGATTCAGCCGTGCATGGTCAGACCGCCCGAGACGGAGATGACCTGGCCGGTGATGAAGCTGGCGTCGTCACTGCCGAAGAAAACAATTGCACTGGCCAGGTCATCCGGCTGGCCCAGGCGGCCCAGCGGGATGGCGCTGCGGAAGGCTTCCAGAAGCTTGGCCGGGTCACGCGCGCCTTCGGTCACGCCGGCCAGCAGCGCGGTGTCGGTCGGGCCAGGGCAGACCACGTTGACGGTGATGTTCTGACGGGCATGTTCGCGCGCCAGCGTCTTTGACAAGGCCACCAGGCCACCTTTGCATGCGGAATACACAGCTTCACCGGACGAGCCGCCGCGAGCGGCATCGGAAGCAACGTTCACGATGCGACCGGTCTTGCGCTCGGCCATGCCGGGCAGCACCGCGTGCAGCATGTGCAGGGCGCCGGTCAGGTTGATGGCGATCAGTTTCTCCCACTCAGCGGGCACGGTCTTGGTGAATGGTTTGAACACATCCCAGCCGGCGTTGTTGACCAGAACGTCAACCGGGCCGAGCGCGGCTTCCGTCGCGACCACGGCCGCATCCACCGCGGCACGGTCGGTGATGTCGCACTTGAAGGCTTGGGCCAGGCCGCCCGCGGACCGAATTTCATCGGCCACCTTTTGCGCAGCCTCTAGGTTCATGTCGAACACGGCGACCTTGGCGCCCTCTTGGGCAAAACGGCGACTTGTCGCCCCGCCAATGCCACCACCACCCCCGGTCACGATCACGGTCTTCCCACTCAGATTGCGCATTCCATGCTCCTAAGAACTTTGACAACAGCCTCTCGGATTTTTTCCCAGATGCAAACATTTAAGACAATATATTGTCATAGTTTAGCGAGAGCGTGTCTATCTTTTTTTTCAGCGTTTTTGGCTTAAACATAAGTGTTTACCCTGGTTTCAAGTCATAACCTAGCCACTAAGACATCACGAGACACACCAAAATGATCAGGCATTCATGACAATCTATTTGCTTTTAAAGGAATAAAAACCTACAACCAAGGCCGCCTGAGTGGGCTGCCGCCGGCTTCAAAGACACCTTGTTGAGGTGGAGCGTGAAACTGGAGGTGGCAGATGGTCATGAGAAGAAAATTCAGCCGACAGTTCAAGCTTGTGGCGGTGAAGCTGGTCACACAGCGCGGGGTCGCGATGGCCCAGGCGGCCAAGGACCTGGACGTTCATGAGAACGTTTTGCGCAAGTGGGTTCAGAGCTGAGAGACGCGCCGCAGGAGGCTTTCCCTGGCAACGACAAACAGGTATCCCAGGACGCGGAGGTCGTGCGGCTGCGAAAGGAAGTGGCCAAGCTCAGGATGGAGCGCGACATCCTGAAAAAGGCCCCGACCTACTTCGCGAAGGAGTCGATGTGAAATTCGGCACTGTGGCGAAGCACCGAGAGGTCTGACCGGTCAATCTGATGTGCAAGGCGCTCGGTTTCTCGCGACGTGGTTTTTACGCCTGGCCTGACCAGGCCGAGGAGCCAACGCTGCCGTCATGACGACGTGCTGCGCGCGCAAGTACGCCAGAGCTTTCTCCTCAGCGACAGGACGTATGGGGCGCGTTGCGTTTGGCATGACGTGCTGGCACTGGGGCAGTCAATGCGGATTGCACTGCATTGAGCGTCTCAGGCGTAAGCCGGCGCTGCAAGCACGGCCCAGACGCCGAAGACTCCCCAAAGACCAAGGTGAACGCAGCGCGATTGTCGAGAACGTGCTGGACCGTCCGTTCCAGGCTGATGCGCCGAACCATAAGTGAGTGGCCGACTTCCCCTACATCTGCACGGCCGAAGGCTGGCTCTACGCCGCAGCTGTGCTGGACCTGTACTCGCGGCGCATCGTGGGCTGGTCGATGCAGGAGAGCATGACCTCGCAGCTGGTGACCGACGCACTGATGATGGCTGTCTGGTGACGGGGCAAGCTGGTAGCGCTGCTGCATCACTCGGACCAAGACCCAGAGCACCAGCGAGCAGTTCCAGCAGTTGCTCAAGGAACAAGGCATCACCTGCAGCATGAGCAGGGCCGGTGAAATCTGGGCCAACTCGGCCATGGAGAGCTTCTCAACTCACTGAAGACCGAGCGCACGGCCAGTAAGGCGTACCCGGCCCGGGAACAGGCACGCGCCGATGTGGTCGACTACATCGATCGGTTCTACCACCCCACGCGCCGCCATTCGACCCTGGGGTATGTCAGTCCGATAGAGTTCGGGGAAGCTGCAAAATCTTAGGTCGGTGTCAACGGAACCGGCGGCAGCCCAAAACGTGCTGATTTACGATACGCTCACCTTACGCCAGCACCTTTCCGACTGGAAAGGAGACTGCTGATGGATGTCCCAACTGAAGGCAATTCGCCACTGTATCTGTTCGAAAAGTTCGAGGTGGGCGTGATCCATCTTGACGAGCAACGCAAGGTGCTGGCTATAAACGACTTTGCCCGCAAGGTGCTTCCAGTCGGTGATAAGCAGCCGTTCGACAAGTTGGTGTCGTCGTTTCACCCGGAGCGCTCCAAGCCGAAGGTCGATTTCATGCTGGACCAGGCTTCCAGCTGCCCGATGGCGAATGCGGTGCCGATGACTATGATCATCAACATCCCCGAACAGGTGCTGCTGATCAAGGTCACACGCCTAGCCAACCACGACGGAGCCACCACAGGCTTTGTACTTGTTTTCTACGACGTGACCCAGGTGGTGAGCAAGAAAACCGCAACGGTTGAAAGCGACAAACCTGCACCGAGCCTGCGCCTAAACCGCATCCCTATGGTCGCTAACCAAAGAGTTTCCTTTGTTGACACGGCCGATGTGCTCTGCCTCGAATCCAAAGCCCACTACACGCGCATCCTCACCCGGGACGGCTTTCACTTCTGCAACCTGAGCATCGGCGACCTTCAGTCGCGGCTCGACCCCGCCTGGTTCATGCGGGTGCATCGCTGCTTCATCGTGAACCTGCGCGCCGTAGCATCGCTGGAGCGCGAGGGCAGCAAGACCCAGGTGATGCTGCAGGGCAAACACCGGGTCCCGATTCCGGTCTCGCGTGGCGAGGTCGTCCGGCTGCGCGAGGCGCTCGGTCTGCTGAATCGCCACTGAATTTTTTTGCCCTCCAGCAGCTAAGGGCATACCCGGATTGCCATTCGCCGAGCGGCTGATCTGAGCAGTTCATGCATGGTTGCATGCGTTTCGTGCAAGAAACACCGCGTTTGATGCCCGGCTGAAGCTAAACCCGGACATTCGAGTGGGAATTTCTGCTTACCTACACTGGCTTGTCGTTGACAAATGTCAATCGAAGAACCCGTCTAGAGGAGACAAGCATGATTCCACCGCGTTTCGAGTACCACGCTCCCCGCTCTGTGAGCGAAGCCGTGGCCCTGCTGGGTCAGTACGGCGCTGATGCCAAGCTGCTCGCCGGCGGCCATAGCCTGTTGCCAATGATGAAATTGCGATTTGCCCAGCCCGAGCATCTGATCGATATCAATCGCATTCCCGAACTTCGCGGCATCAGTGAAAGCGGCAACACGGTGGTGATCGGCGCGATGACATCCGAAAACGAGCTCATCAACTCGCCCATCGTTCAGGCCAAATTGCCGCTACTGGCAGAGGCCGCCAAACTGATTGCCGATCCCCAGGTGCGCAACCGCGGCACCATTGGCGGCGACATTGCCCACGGCGACCCTGGAAACGACCATCCCGCCCTGTCCATCGCCATCGAAGCCTCCTTTGTGCTCGAAGGCCCCAAGGGGCGCCGTACCGTCGCCGCCGACGGCTTCTTCCTCGGCACCTATATGACGCTTTTGCAAGAAGACGAGGTGATGTGCGAGATCCACGCACCAGCCTTCGCCAAAGGTACGGGCTGGGCCTACGAAAAGCTCAAGCGAAAGACCGGCGACTGGGCCACGGCCGGTTGCGCCGTGGTGATGCGCAAGTCCGGCGACAAGGTGAGCCATGTGCGTATCGCTCTGACCAATGTGGCACCAACCGCACTGCGCGTTGAGGCGGCTGAGGCCGCGCTGATGAACCAGCCGCTCAACGCCACCACGCTGCAGGCTGCCGCCAGCGCAGCCGCCGCCGCCTGCGAGCCTGCTGAGGACTTGCGTGGCGACATTGAATACAAAACCGCCATGGCTGGCGAGATGGTCAAACGTGCCCTCACCAAAGCCTGGGCGCTTTGCTCTTAACCCGCAGGAGACACCCCCATGGCAAAAAAACTCATTACCGTCAATGTCAACGGAAAATCAGAGGAAAAAGCAGTCGAGCCGCGCACTCTGCTGATCCACTTCCTGCGTGAAGAACTCAACCTCACTGGCGCCCACATCGGCTGCGAGACCAGCCACTGTGGCGCCTGCACGGTCGACATCGACGGCCAGTCCGTCAAGTCCTGCACCCACCTCGCGGTGCAGTGCGACGGCTCCGAGGTGCTCACCGTCGAAGGCCTGGCCAACAAGGGCGTTTTGCATGCCGTGCAGGAAGGCTTCTACAAAGAGCACGGCCTGCAGTGTGGCTTCTGCACACCCGGCATGCTGATGCGCGCCTACCGTTTTCTGCAGGAGAACCCCAACCCCAGCGAAGATGAAATTCGCCACGGCATGGCAGGCAACCTGTGCCGGTGCACCGGTTACCAGAACATCGTCAAGGCAGTTCAGTACGCTGCGAAAAAACTGCAAGAACCCGCCACGGCCTGAAGTCATAACCACACGGAGACACACATATGAACGCACCGGTACAAAGCGCCGAAGCCCGTGAGATCGCCCTGGCTGGCATGGGCGCCTCGCGTCTACGCAAAGAAGATGCCCGTTTTATCCAGGGCAAAGGCAATTACGTCGACGACATCAAGATGGCCGGCATGCTGCACATGGACATCGTGCGCTCGCCAATCGCCCACGGTCGCATCGTCAAGATCAACAAGGAAGCCGCCCTCGCCATTCCTGGCGTGCATGCGGTGTTGACCGCCGACGACCTGAAACCCCTGAAGCTGCATTGGATGCCAACTTTGGCAGGCGATGTGGCTGCCGTGTTGGCCGACGAAAAGGTGCACTTCCAGATGCAGGAAGTGGCCATCGTGATCGCCGATGACCGCTACATCGCTGCCGATGCCGTGGAAGCCGTGGAAGTGGAATACGAAGAGTTGCCGGTGGTGCTCGACCCGTATGCCGCGTTGCTGCCCGATGCCCCGGTGTTGCGCGAAGACCTGGCTGGCAAGACCGAAGGCGCGCACGGCAAGCGTGAGCACCACAACCACATTTTTACCTGGGACGCGGGCGACAAAAGCGCGGCCGATGCCGCATTTGACAGTGCCGAAGTCAAGGTGTCGCAACACATGCACTACCCGCGCGTACACCCCTGCCCGCTGGAGACCTGTGGCTGTGTGGCGAGCTTCGATCCGATCAAAGGCGAACTCACCACCTTCATCACCTCGCAGGCGCCTCACGTGGTTCGCACCGTGGTGTCCATGCTCTCGGGAATTCCCGAATCCAAGGTCCGCATCGTCAGCCCCGACATCGGCGGCGGCTTTGGCAACAAGGTCGGCATCTATCCCGGCTACGTGTGTGCCATCGTGGCGTCCATCGTATTGGGCCGCCCGGTGAAATGGGTCGAAGACCGCATCGAGAACATCTCTTCCACCGCCTTTGCCCGCGACTACCACATGGACGGCGAAATCGCCGCCACGGCCGACGGCAAGATCACCGGCCTGCGCGTCAGCGTGGTGGCCGATCACGGTGCGTTCGACGCCTGCGCCGACCCGACCAAATTCCCGGCCGGCCTGTTCCACATCTGCTCCGGCAGCTACGACATCCCCGCAGCCTACGCCAGCGTCAAGGGCGTGTACACCAACAAGGCGCCCGGTGGCGTGGCTTACCGCTGCAGCTTCCGCGTGACCGAGGCCGTGTATCTGGTGGAGCGCATGGTCGACGTACTGGCGCAGAAGTTGGGTATGGACAAGGCGACCATCCGGGAAAAGAACTTCATCAAGAAGGAGCAGTTCCCCTACACCAGCGCCTTCGGTTTCGAATACGACTCGGGCGACTACCACACGGCCCTGAAGAAAGTGCTCGATGCGGTGGACTACCCGGCCCTGCGTGCCGAGCAGGCGGCCAAGCGTGCCGATCCCAGCAGCCCCACCCTGATGGGTATCGGCCTGGTCACGTTCACCGAAGTGGTGGGCGCAGGCCCGAGCAAGATGTGCGACATCCTCGGCGTGGGCATGTTCGACTCGTGCGAAATCCGCATCCACCCCACCGGCTCGGCGCTGGCCCGCATGGGCACGATCACGCAAGGCCAGGGGCACCAGACCACCTACGCACAGATCATCGCCACCGAGCTGGGCATTCCGTCCGAAGTGATCCAGGTCGAAGAGGGTGACACCTCCACCGCCCCATATGGTCTGGGCACCTACGGCTCGCGCTCCACCCCGGTAGCCGGTGCGGCCATTGCCATGGCGGCGCGCAAGATACACGCGAAAGCGAAGAAGATTGCAGCCCACATGCTGGAAGTGAACGAGAACGATCTCGACTGGGAGGTCGACCGCTTCAAGGTCAAGGGCGACGATGCGAAGTTCAAGACCATGGCCGAAGTCGCTTGGCAGGCCTACCACCAGGCGCCCCCGGGCATGGAGCCCGGCCTGGAAGCCGTGCACTATTACGACCCGCCGAACTTCACCTTCCCCTTCGGCATCTACCTGTGCGTGGTGGACATCGATCGCGCCACTGGCGAGACCAAGATCCGCCGCTTCTACGCGCTCGACGACTGCGGCACCCGGATCAACCCGATGATCATCGAGGGCCAGATCCACGGCGGACTGACCGAAGGTTTTGCCGTGGCCATGGGCCAGCAGATGCCGTTCGATGCACAGGGCAACCTGCTGGGCAACACGCTGATGGACTACTTCCTGCCGACCTTTGTGGAAACCCCGAAATGGGAAACGGATCACACTGTCACCCCTTCGCCTCACCACCCGATTGGCGCCAAGGGCGTGGCCGAGTCGCCTCACGTGGGCTCGATCCCGACCTTCACCTCGGCCATGGTGGACGCCTTCGCCCACCTGGGCATGACCCACATGGACATGCCTCACAGCGCCTTCCGGGTCTGGAAGCAACTCAAGGCCCACGGCCAGAACCTTTAAGCCAGAAAGCACCGCTCGAATGGAAGTCAAACTCGACAAACGTTACCCACTGGATGTGGACCCGGCGCGAGCCTGGACCATCCTGGGTGATCTGAAAACCGTGGCGAGCTGCATGCCCGGCGCCGAGCTCACCGAACAGCTGTCCGACACCTCATACAAGGGCGGCGTGAAGGTGAAGGTCGGCCCGGCCGTAGCCCAGTTCGGCGGCACGGTCGACGTGCTGGAGAAAGAGGACGCCAGCCGCAAAATGGTGCTGCGAGGCAAGGGCGCGGACAAGGGTGGCTCGTCCGCCTCGATGGACATGAACGCCCAGATCGAAGCCAACCCGGACAACCCGTTGCACAGCGTGTTGCACGGCGACGCCGCCGTCATCGTCAACGGCAAGTTTGCGCAGTTTGGCGGCCGCATGATGGTGCAAGTGTCCGACATGTTGCTCGAACAGTTCGTCGAGAACTTCCGTCAGGCCGCGCACGCCCTGCCCGCACCCGCCGGGGCCGCCAGCGCCGCTACAACGGGAGCCACGCCTGAGCCTGCGGTAGCCAACGAGCGTCCGAGCGCAGCGCCCAAGGTGGCGAAGGAAATCAACGGCCTGGCCATCGTCTGGATGCTGATCAAGAACTGGTTCGGTGGCCTGTTCGGCAAGAAGAGCTGAAAAATGAAGCGCCCATCGCGCCGCGCCACCCTCCTCTCTCGCCTTCGGCGGGAGGGGACGGCACCAGAGGTCCGGCAACCCCGGCTCCTCGGCGCCCCTGGACTGGGATCTGCGGCGTACGCAGTGGGTAGCGTTGTGACCCATGGATCATGGACATGAGTACTGTGACTCCGATCCCCGCCGATCGCGCCCTGCGCGAAGCGCTGCAGCGGGTGGGCTATCTGGCCGACGAAGACCTGGCCACCACGGTCTGGCTGGCCGGTGAACTGCAGCGCCCGCTGCTGCTCGAAGGCGATGCCGGCGTCGGCAAGACCGCGCTGGCCACCGGACTGGCGAAGGCGCTGGACGCCGACCTGGTGCGCCTGCAGTGCTTCGAAGGCCTGGACATGGCGCAGGCCGCCTACGAATGGAACTACGGCCGCCAGCTCATGGCCATCCGGCTGCACGAAGGCCAGGCGGGTGGCGTGAAGGAGTCCGATGTCTTCGGTCGCGAGTTCCTGCTGGAACGCCCGCTGCTGAAAGCCATCAGCCAAGACGGCCCCTGTGTGCTGTTGATTGATGAGATCGACCGCGCCGACGAAGCCTTCGAAGCGTTTCTGCTCGAAGTGCTGGCCGACTACCAGATCACCGTGCCCGAGATCGGCACCATCCGCGCGCGCCACATCCCGCGCGTCATTCTCACCAGCAACGGTACGCGCGAGCTCTCCGACGCGTTGCGCCGGCGTTGCCTGTATCACCATCTCGACTACCCCACGCTGTCGCGCGAAATGGCCATCGTCAAAAGCGCGTTACCCCAGGCCGACACGCGGCTGGTGGAAGAAGCCGTGCAGTTCGTGCAGCGCCTGCGTCAGGAAGACCTGATCAAGATTCCGGGCATCGCCGAAACGCTGGACTGGGTATGTGCCCTGCACCGAATGAAACACCACGCGCTGCCGGAGGAGATGACGGTCATGCTCACCACCCTGGGCTGCTTGCTCAAGACGCGCGAGGACCGCTTCCTGCTCGGCGCCGACCGCGCGCGCCAGCTCATTGAAGGTCACCGCGCTGTGGGCGTGGCGGAAAAGTCGTCCGGTCATGCATCGGTCCGGGCGGCCAGTCCATGAAACTGACGCCGGCTACGGCGCCGAGCGAAGCCCTGGCCGGCTTCGCCGCTTTGTTGCGCGACCATGGTTTGTCCGTGGGCATCCCCGAGCAACAGGCCATGCTCAGAGCCGCCATCACACTGGGCCCCATCAACGAACAGCGGCTGCAAGCGGCCTGGCGATCCATCGCTTGCCACAATGCCCGCGAGTGGCGGCTGTGGCCCGATTTGTTCAACCGCTACTGGCATCCGCACCGTTTGCGCGGGGGTGTGCGCGTGAGCGGCCAGATGCGCCCTTCACGCGACATACGCCAGGCCGTGCAGCAGATGCATGAGCAGCTTGATGCGGCGGCCCAGCCGCCAACCGGTCAAAGCAAACCCGCGCCACAAACAGCCGGCGATCAGCCCGGCGTGGGTGAGTCAGAGCAGAACAACGGTTCAACGCCAAGAGCCCAGGGCGGCGCAAGCCGGACTGAGCCGTTACAACAACGCGATGGACAGATGTGGCTGCCGCAGGAATTGGGCGCGCTGCAGCTGCTGGCGCGACAAATCACCGCGCGGCTGCGCCCGAGAACAACCCGTCGGTGGCGCTCAGCCCAGCCAGGTCACAGGCTGGATCTGCGCCAAACGCTGCGGCGCAGCGTAGCCTGGGGCGGTGAACCACTGGCGCCGGCCTGGCGTGTGCGCCGCGTAGAACCGCCAAGGCTGTTCATCTTGGCCGATGTGAGCCGATCAATGGAGGCGCATGCGCCGCTGTTCTTGCGCATCGCGCGCGCCTTCGCGGTGGAAGCGCAGGCGCGGGTGTTCGTGTTTCACACGCGACTGGCCGAAGTCACTCCGCTGATGCAGCGAGACTCGTCCGCCGTTCAGGAAAAGGTCAATGCGGTCACCGCCGGTTTTGGCGCGGGCACGCGCATTGCCGCCAGCCTGAACGAATTTGCCCGCGTTCACGCCCGCGCCCAGTTGCGGCGCGGCGCCCGGGTCTGGGTGCTGTCTGACGGTTTCGACACCGACGAGCCCGAACACCTCGCAACGGCGCTGCAAGCCCTGCGCGCCCATGGTGCCCGCATCACATGGTTTCATCCCACCCGTGATGTACCGGCCGCCGCCGCGCTGCAACATGCCCGCAGCAGCATCGACCGCTTCATTCCACTGGCCAGCGTCGCCGATCTGGCAGCCGCCAGTCACGCATTGAACTGAATATTGAAGGAGAAACGCCATGAACCACAATGAATGGATCGCTCTCGCCGCCCGCCTGCAGCAAGCGCAACAGGCATTTGCCTTGGTGACTGTGCTGCGGGCAGAGGCACCCACCTCGGCCAAGGCTGGCGACAAAGCGCTGGTCACGGCCGATGGCAAGATTCACGGCTGGATTGGTGGCGGTTGCGCACAGCCCGCTGTGGTGAAAACCGTGCGCCAGGCGCTGGCCAATGGCCAGCCTCAAACGATTCGCATCGCCCCCATCGATGCCACTGCCGAGCGCACGCTCGGCGACGTGCTGGAGTTCGGCATGGCCTGCCATTCGGGCGGCACGCTGGAGCTCTTCATCGATCCCGTTCTGCCCGCCACCCAGCTCACGGTCTTCGGCGATTCGCCAGTGGCGCGGGCGCTGGCCGGGCTGGCACCGCGCGTCGGCCTGCGCGTGGCCCTGGTGGCCGAAGGCGCGCAGAGCAGCGACCACCCTGACGCTGCCACCGTGCTCGACAACGACGATGCCGCAGTGGTGTGTGAGCAACTGGGCAGCGGCGGTTACGTGGTGGTGGCTACCCAGGGTCGCCGTGACCTGCAGGGCCTGAAGGCCGCGCTGGCGTTGCAACCCGAGTTACTGTGGTTCGTGGCCAGCGAGCGCAAGGCTGGCGTGCTTCGCCAGAGCCTGATCTCGGCGGGCGAAGATCCCAACGGCGTGGCCCGCATCATCGCGCCCGCCGGCGAGTCCATCGGCGCACACACGCCGGAAGAAATTGCCTTGTCGGTGCTCGCGGCCGTGATCGCTGCGCGACGCGGTCGTGTGCCGGCATCACAACCTGCTGCAGCTGACGTTGCACCTGTGGTCTCCGAGACTCCGGTCACGGCGGAAGCTGCGTCAGGCGGCGGCAGTTGCTGCGGCGGGGCCAAGAAGGCGGCAGCGGCAACACCGCCAGCAACCCCCGTTGCAGCGACAGCACCAAGTGCCATCGAATCTGCTGATCCCGTTAAAAAATCCTGCTGCGGAAACTGACATGGGCTGCATCCTCAAAGGCGGAGGTGGTCTGTACAGCCGACTGGTGGTGGGTGCGGTCTTGCTGGCGGCGGGCTCGGGTTCGCGCATGGGCAACCGGCCCAAGAGCTTGCTGGAGCTGGGTGGTGTGCCGCTGATCCGGCGCCAGCTGATTGCGCTCTCGGGCGCGGGTGTGGACGAACTGGTGGTGGTGCTCGGACATCACGCCGAACGAATCGAGCAGGCCGTGCAAGACTTCCCGGTCACGCTGGTGCGCAACCTTGACCCGGACGCTGGCCAGGCCTCCTCGCTGCGACTCGGCCTGCAAGCACTCTCACCCAAGATCGACACCGTGCTGGTGGCGCTGGCCGATCAGCCGCTGATCAACTCGCAAGACATCAACGACCTGATCAGCGCCTACAAAAAGCGGCCCGACGGTGCCCAGGTGGTGCAGCCCACAGTGGACGACCAGCCCGGCAACCCGGTGATGTTCAGCAGCGAAGTGCGCGAGCAGATCCTGGCGGGAGAAGCCCGCGTCGGCTGCAAGCAATGGCAAGCGACCCACCCCGAGGCTGTGCACCGCTGGGTCAGCAGCAACCTGCGATACCGCATCGACGTGGACAGCCCGGAAGACCTCGACGCCCTGGCCGCGCGCACCGGCCACCGGCTGCGCTGGCCCTCCGACCTCAACGAGACCGCCTGAGCGATCGCGCCCACCAGCCACCAAGCCCATGACGCCCGAACCCCTGCAGCAACGCTGGTGCACGCCCATGGGGGTGCACCACTTTTCGCAGGCCGACGAGGTGAATCCGCTGCTGGTGCGCGTGTTCCGTTCCATGCGCGCCACCGACGCGCACGCGAAAGTCGGCGCCGCCTTCTACGCCAGCCGAGACGACTTGTTGCAGCGCGTGCGCCTCTCCGAGTGGGAGGAACTGATCGCCTTCCTGGTGGACGGCCTGCGCCAGACTGTGGTACTTGCCAACCAGGGTGCCTGGCCCGAGGCCAAGCCAGGCCTGCAGATCGCCCTGCGCGGCGTCTGGTTCCAGATCAGCAGCCAGGGCAGCCACCACGACGTGCACACCCACGGCAATTGCTCGTGGTCGGGCGTGTACTGCGTGCAGGTTGATGGCGACCCGGTGCGTGGCGCGCATCCGGTGCTGGGCGCGGCCAATGGCGTCACACGTTTCTACGGCCCGCACTTCAACCACCTCGGCGGCGCCCACATGGATTTCGGCAACGCCTACTTGCAGTCGGCGCACGTCGACATACCGCCCCGGCCCGGCCAGCTGGTCGTGTTCCCCTCGTGGTTGCCGCACCAGGCCATGCCCTACCAGGGCGAGGCCGATCGCATCATCGTGTCGTTCAACGCCAGCGTGCACGCCGCCTCCGGATCGGACCAGCTGCACGCCTACGCTCATGTCTGAATCCGCCCGTCAACCGTCGAACCACCGCGTGTCCCGCCTGCGGGCGCCGGCCCTGGCGCTGGCACGCTGGACCGCGCTGCTCATGGGCTGGGTCTGGCTCGGTGCGCAAGGGCAGCGCCTTAGCTGGTCGCTGGCCAGCGGCGTGCTCGCCGTCGCGCTGTGGTGGACGTTGCGCCTGATCCTCGCCCGACAGCCCTGGCATGCGGCGACAGCGCGTCGAACCCGGCTTGCTTTGGGTGTGTTCACCGCCGCCGGTGCGGGCATCGTCGCTCGGGCAGATAGCGGTGGTCCTGCGTCTTTCTGGATGCTGATGGCGCTAACCTCGCTGTGGGCTGCGTGGTCGGTCGCGCTCGATGCAACCGCCGTCAACACCACCCGTTGCCAGCGCCCCTGGGCCGGCTGGCCACCGGTACTCGCGGCGCTGATCAGCTGGGCGGTGCTGAGCGTCCCCGACTCTCATCCGTTTGCTGGCTTGCCCATTTCGTTGGTGCTACTGGGTGCTGCACTGCTCGCCAGCGCCACGGGGCCCGAAAGGCGCGCAATGCCACGCCGGCGACCTACGCCGTTGACCGCCACCAGCACCCTTCCCCAGACCGCCATGGGCCTGATGATGGGATCGCTCTGGCTCGGCAGCGCTTGGTGCGCCAGCGCCGGCTGGTCCACGCAAACCGTGGTGGGCCTACACCTGCTGCTCATGGCCGTGCTGCCCGGCCTGGTGCGGCTCGATTTCATCCCGCGTCAGGTGTCACCGCTGGCGAGCCGGGCGCTGCCGCAAATGTTGGTCTTGCTGGGCGCGCTGCTATTGGTTTCGGGACAACAACTTGCGCACGGCCTGGTGGGCATGTTGCTGTTGGCGTTGGCGTGGGCGCTGCCCGCGCTGCCCGCCGCTCTCACCAGTCAGACCGAACGTTGGCCTGTCTCGCGCTGGGCTCCTCTGAGTGGTCCGCCGCTGCTGGTTGCCGTTGGCGTGTGGAGTCCCTATATGGGCCCACAAGCCCTCGCGCTCGCTTACGGCATGCTCGGTGCGCTGGCCTTGGTCACCCTGCTAGCGGTACTGAAACAAGAAGCTACTCGGCATGACAGACTGACTCCATCCTGTACGCCCCGAACAGGAGACGCCTCATGAACAGCATCGATATCGACGTCATCCGTACCGCACTCGACTGGCTCGGCCTTGGCCACCGCGTGGTGCTCGGCACCGTGGTGCACACCTGGGGTTCAGCACCGCGCCCGCCCGGCTCGCTCATGATCGTCCGAGACGACGGCCAAGTGGTGGGCTCCGTCTCGGGCGGCTGCATTGAAGACGACCTGATCGGCCGTGTGGGCCGGGGTGAACTTGCCCTGCGCCTGCCCGAAGCAACCACCTATGGGCAGACCGCCGAAGAGGTGCGCCGCTTCGGCCTGCCATGCGGCGGCACAGTGCAGATCGTGCTGGAGCCGCTGTCACCACAATCACAACTGCGCGAACTACTGGCCAGCATCCAGGGCAACAACCGCGTGCAGCGCCAGCTCGACATGGCCACCGGACTGGTGCGCCACGTGCCGGCCGATGAAGGCGACCGCGTGGGCTTCGACGGAGTCACGCTCACCACTGTCCACGGCCCGCGCCTGCGCCTGCTTATCATCGGTGGTGGTCAGCTCTCGCGCTATCTGGCCAGCATGGCCGTCATGCTCGACTACCAGACCACCGTCTGCGAGCCGCGCGTCGAGTACCACGAAGGCTGGGACGCAGTATCGGGCGTGACGCTGTCGACCGGAATGCCAGACGACGTCGTGATCGGCATGCACTTGGATCACAACAGCGCTGTGGTCGCAGTCACCCACGACCCCAAGCTCGACGACCTGGCCCTGATGGAAGCGCTGCGCACACCTGCCTTTTACGTGGGCGCACTCGGCTCGCTGAAAAACAACGCCAAGCGCCGAGAGCGGCTGCTGGAATTCGACGTAAGTCCCGACGAAGCCGACCGCCTGCACGGCCCCGTGGGCTTAAATCTGGGCGCCCTCACGCCACCCGAGATCGCCATGAGCATCGTGGCCGAAATGACCGCGTTGCGGAGAGGCATGGATCTGAGCGGCCCGTTGAGCAACTGGTCGGGATCAAAGACCGTGTGCATGACCTGTTGAGCTGGTACGGAGAATTTCGCTGCGCAGTCAAGGCCACGTCCGCACGGCGGCCCGCTGTCGTGCCCAACACCATTGCATCGGGCTTGAGCGATGCATTCGCGCAGGATGCAGTGAAGCAAGCGCAGTGGGCCGCATTCTTGAAAAACACCCAGCCAAAGTAGATTGACGGTTACAACCCCGGTTCACCCTGGCAGCAACGGCGCTTTTCACACGGACTTTGCGGACAGCTTGTGCGAAAACACTCGCGTCGGTCCTGCCTCGTAGAGTCCCATTCACGCAAACCTGGGTACCTCGTCGCGCTTGGTTGACCAGGCAACACCCAAGGTTCCGTTCGAGGCTTGCCCTGGCAGGCGGGGCTCATTTTGTGTAAACCCCATCGTGCACCCATCGAACAAGCAGCTGGCGAGCGATCTCGAGATCGCTCTGCTGCCACGGTCCAGAAATCAAGGTGGCTTCAGCTGGCCTGTCCCTAAGGCCGTTGCAGATCCAGGAGCCCCCCCGTGCGAGGATCTGAGCCCGAGCGGGCATGTGATTGAACGCCGCTTGCAGTGACCTGGTTTAAGACACAAGGGGAACAAGTAGGGGAACACGCGAAAAGCAGAACAGAGAATACCGAGGTTTCATGCGGCTTCCATAGATTTGTTCGAACTCCTCCGGGCCGTGGAGCCCGCGTGTTTTCTAGCCGCCACAGCAGCGGCGGCCGACACCGTCGAGGCGGCAGCTCATGAATTCCATGGTGGTCAAGGCTGGCGGCTGGCGCCCGCGGTCTGTGCCATCTCCCGCGTCTTGCAAATGCACTTGCGCATGCCCCCCTTCTTCAGGCGACTGAACAAGGACGCTGCAGCTGGGTGTCGGCTTCATGGGCCAGCCCACCACCCTGCGCACACGGATCCACCACCAAGACCAGGCACAGCCCGCCTCGCCAGGTGCGGATGTGCGTGATGCTGTCATCCGAGTCTTGTTGGGTGCACCCACCGTGAACGAGCGTCGCACACGGCTGGGCGCCACCCACGCCGTCCGGCCTGCGGTGTGGCGCGAGTCCACACATGGCATGCACGCACAGGAGGCAGGTCGGCCTTCGGTCATCTCGCGCCACGCCGGGCGCCGTCGGCTGTCAGGCCGCACCTCTCACCGTGCACAGGTTGCTTCTGTCTGCAACCGGACAGACGAGATGGCGGGGTCGGGATCAAGCTGTCCGAAACGATGCACCGTCTTCAGCGGCGTCACGTTTCCCTTCAACGTACAGGAGAGTTGAAAATGAATATCCACAAGAAGGTGTTCGTGGCCGCATTGACCCTGGGGGGTATGGCCTTTGGTGGTCTCGCGATGGCTGCAACGCCGGCCGCCGCACCGATGGCCATGGCGGGAATGAACTGGTTCGGCGGTCCGATCTACAGTGGCGCCCCGGCACTGGACGTCACGGCCGCACTGGTCGAGGCTGGTGGCGGCGCCACCGGCTTCGATTTTGCGAAGGCGCTGGTGTCGATGCTCGGTGAGAAGACCGTCAACGCCGAGATCGCCAAGCTCAACAAGCAGTACGGCGAGAAGAGCGTGGCCAGCTTCCTTGAAGGCATGACCTTCGCCATCCATGCCGGGTTGAAACGCGCCACCGAGGCCGGTGTCAGGCTGCCGGCCGCGCCGGCCGATCTGAAGGGAGTCAAGCTGGCCCAGACCCTGATCAGCGCAGGCACCGCGCCTGACGGTGTCTGGTGGTCGGGCTACCTGTTCGACAAAGCCTTGTCGAATCCCATTCACGTCAAGGTGATGATCGACATCGACGCCAGGTACGGCCATGGCGCCGATGAAGCCACCCACAAGATTCTCAACCAGGCGATGTTCGATGTCGCGCAGGCGTTGAAAGTGCCGGATGTGAAGCGGGCTCCGTTGCATTGATGGATCGTGGAGGTTTGCCATGAGCGATGAGAACCCCGAGCTGGTCGGTCCCGACCTCTGCCAGGGTGTGCCGATGTCGGCACTGACCGATGCGGTGCCCTTGCTCGGCCACGCACAGGGCGAGCCGGTGATCGTGGTGCGCCGCGGCGATCAGTTGTTCGCCGTCGGCGCCGTCTGCACACATTACAGCGGGCCACTGGCCGAAGGGCTGGTGGTCGGTGACACGGTGCGCTGCCCCTGGCATCACGCCGCCTTCAGCCTGCGCACCGGCGAGGCGGTGCGCGCGCCCGGGCTGGACCCGGTCTCGTGCCGCCACGTCGTGCTGCGCGACGGCAGGGTCGTCGTCGGGGACAAAATCGAGCCCGTCGTGACGCCATCAGCCCAAGCGCCGGTCACGGCCAACCTGCCCCGGGCCATCGTCATTGTCGGTGGCGGCGCGGCGGGCAACGCAGCAGCCGAGATGCTGCGGCGCGAACAGTTCGACGGCACGATCACCTTGCTCAGTGCCGACGACTCACTGCCCTGCGATCGACCCAATCTGTCGAAAAACTACCTTGCCGGCAGCGCCCCGGAAGACTGGATCGCGCTGCGCTCGGCCGAGTTCTACCGCAACCAGCGCATCGACCTGAAGCTGAATGCGCGCGCCGTCGCCATCGACACCGCGAAGCGCCAGGTGCAGCTCGAAGACGGCAGCCGCCATGCCTGGGACGCGCTGCTGCTGGCCACCGGCGCCGAGCCGGTGCGTCTCGATGTGCCGGGTGCCGAGCGGCCGCACGTGCATGTGCTGCACACCTGGGCCGACAGCCGCGCGCTCATCGCCACGGCGACGAAGGCGAAAAAGGCCGTGGTCATCGGCGCCAGCTTCATCGGACTTGAAGTCGCCTCCTCGCTGCGCGCACGTGGCATCGACGTGCAGGTCATCGGGCGTGAAACCGTGCTGATGGAGCGCGTGCTGGGCGTCGAGGTCGGTGCGTTCCTGCGTCAGCTGCATGAAGCGCACGGGGTGCGTTTCCACCTGGGCGCAACGGTGGCGGCGATCGGCGAACACGCGGTGACACTGGCCAACGGCGACGTGCTTGAGGCCGATCTGGTCGTTGTCGGCATCGGCGTGCGCCCGGCGCTCGCCCTGGCCGAGCAGGCCGGACTGGCCATCGACCGCGGCGTCAGCGTCGACCGCTACCTGGCCACCAGCGCCGCCGGCATCTACGCAGCAGGTGACATCGCGCGATGGCCCGATCGCCTGAGCGGCGAGGCAATCCGCGTCGAACACTGGGTTGTCGCCGAGCGCCAGGGCCAGGTCGCCGCGCGCAACATGCTGGGCCGGCGTGAGCCTTTCGAGATGGTGCCGTTCTTCTGGACCGAGCAGTACGACTTCGGTCTCGCCTACGTTGGCCATGCCGAGCGCTTCGATCGGGTCGACATCGACGGCTCGCTGTCGGCGCGCGACTGCAAGCTCAGCTACAGCCGAGGCGGCAAGACGCAGGCCGTCGCCGTGGTCCACCGCGATCGCGAAGGACTGCGTTGCGAAGTCGAATTCGAGCGCGCACTCGCCGCCAGCGCATGACCGGGCGCCTTCATTCCAAGGCGAGCAGCATGGACCACCTCATGTACCCGGAACCCTCAATCGAACTGCATCGGCAGCGCAAGGAGCTGGCGCCGGCCACCGCGGCCGCCTTCAAGGCCTTCAGCGACAGCGTCTTCGCCGATGGCGCCCTGTCCGCCAAGACAAAGGACCTGATCGCCCTCGCTGTTGCCCATGTCACCCAGTGCCCGTATTGCATCCGCGGCCACACCGCCAGCGCCTTGCGCAAGGGCGCGACGCAACAGGAGGTGATGGAAGCGATCTGGGTCGCCGCCGAGATGCGGGCGGGTGGCGCCTACGCGCATTCGAACCTGGCACTCGACACGATGAACCAGGTGGCGGCCAGGAAAGCCAACCCCGAGGAGGCCTGAACCATGGGCACACACACCGCCGTCGCCAATGTCTTGCTGAAGCGGGCCTATGAACCTGCCGCGGCCGAAGACGGCACGCGGGTGCTGGTCGACCGGCTGTGGCCACGCGGCGTCAGCAAGGACGACGCAGCGATCGATCTGTGGCTGAAGGATCTGGCACCGAGCACCCAGCTGAGAAAGTGGTTCGGCCACGATCCGGCGCGCTGGGGAGAGTTTCAGCGTCGTTATGCCGATGAGGTGGACCAGCACCCCGAGCTTTTCAAGCAGTTGCGCGATCTGGCACAAAGGGGCCGCGTCACGCTCGTGTACGCGGCCCACGACGAAGCGCACAACGACGCTGTCGTCCTGCACAGCCTGCTGCTGGACCGCAGCAAGCCCGGGTAGGCCGGTACGTTCAGCGCCATGGGTTGGTTGGGGCGCGGGGTCGACGCCAGCACCCAGACGCCCGACGGCATCCTTGCGGCCGTCAGCGACCAACAATTGAACAAGGGGCGCGCCGCGTGCTGGTCATCGCGGCACGATCGGTGGGTGCACGTGCAGCGCAACGCCGGTTTTGTCGATCCCCGTCATCTTCAGCCTGATTCTTTCGATCGCGTGCACCGGCTCCAACCCCTTCGGGCAGACCTCGGCGCAATTCATGATCGTGCGGCAGCGAAACAGCCGGTACGCATCGTTCAGATCGTCGAGCCGCTGCGCAGTCGCGCGGTCCCGGGTGTCGAAGATGAACCGATAGGCCTGGATCAGCCCCGCCGGGCCGACGAACTTGTCCGGGTTCCACCAGTACGACGGGCATTGGCTGCTGCAGCATGCGCACAGGATGCACTCGTAAGCGCCGTTGAGCTGCTCGCGTTCGGCCGGCGACTGCAGGCGCTCCTTCTCGGGTGGCGGCTCCGGATTGAGGAGATGCGGTTTGATCGAGTGGTATTGCTTGAAGAACTGCGTCATGTCGACGATCAGATCGCGAATGATCGGGAAACCGGGCAAGGGGCGCACCACCACCGGTTCGCGCAAGGTCTTCACCGGTGTGATGCAGGCCAGTCCATTGCGCCCGTTGATGTTCATCGCGTCCGATCCGCAGACACCCTCGTGGCATGACTTGCGCAAGGACAAGGTGTTGTCCTGCGCCTTCACCCGCAGCAGCACGTCGAGCAGCATGCGATCGGTCGGCTCAAGTGCGATGTCGTAGTCGCGCATGTGTAGCTGCTGGTCGCGATCGGGGTCGAAGCGTGAGATCGAGAGTTTCATGGGGGCCTCGATGGAGTGGCTCAGAACTGCAGCCGCACGAAGATGACCAGCACCCAGGCCGCCATGCCGAGCAGGCCGAGCGCCACCAGCACGAGCAGGGTGCGACGCACCGCGGCCGGGCGCGCGTAATCGAGCAGCACGTCGCGCAGGCCGACCCACATGTGCGAAAACAGCGACGCGAAGAAGACCAGCACGGCAACCGACAGCGCCGGGCTTGCCAGCGCGGCGTGCCACGCCAGGAACGTGGGCGGCGGCTGCAGCCAGACGACGCCGAGGCCGAACAGCAGGAACGCCAGCATGTAAACGGCGCTGACCCGCTGTACCCACCAGGCCTTCAGGCCAGTGAAACGCGTGCGCGTGCTCACAGCAGGATTCCCGCGCTGGCGATGGCGATCAGCACGCCGGCCAGATTGACAACCCACGCGCTGCGGCGCGCCACGCGCAGCGGTGAGCCGAGGTTGAAGTCGCTCAGCAGGTGACGGGTGCCCGCCAGCACGTGGTGTGCGAGCGCCCAGATCGCGATGACGGACCCTCCCTTCACGCCAGGTTGGGCGAACAGGGTTTGCACTTGCGCGAAGCCGCCATCGTCGCGCAGCGAAAGCGCCAGCAGCCAGATCGCGAACGGAACGCTCAGCGCGAGCACGGTGCCGCTGATCCGGTGGCCGATGGATGTCAAAGCACCCACCGGCATCCGGATCTTCGTCAGATCGAGGAAAACGGGATGCTGCCGTGTCGCCATGACGCTCTCCTGTGCGGTCGAGCGACCGCGCGACGTGCACAACCTGGACAGGCGGTCGACCGCGTGACCTGCGCCGGGATGGGACCCAACGACGCGGCCGAATCAGGCAAGGTGCTGGCCGGTGACACGCCCTTCCTGTCGATGCCTATCGTCAGCTGGTCACCGACAACCGTGAAGCGGGCATCACCGCCGGCGCTCAGCCCGCTGACCGGGCTGTTCATCGCGCGCACATGGGCCCCGCAGGCGGTGTCGGTCGCCAAACCGGCGACCGGCGGGGTCGCCATGCCGATGGGTCCTGACAACACCAGGAACCGCAAACGCCCTGGGGTCATGTAAAACCTCCTGTCGGCTGATTCGATGTCGGTGAGCAACCATGCCATCCGCTTCTGGCCTGCGTCTGTCCGGCACAGGACACAGCCCTGCGGCAGGCGAGAGCAGCGTCGCGCTGGCGGATTCGGCAGCCGTCGACAGATGCGGGTCCGCGTATTGCCTTCACAGGTAGCCTCCCACCGGATACCCCGTGGCGGGAAGCACAAGCGAGCGACTGTCCTCGACAGCACACACACCGGGCGTGTTCTCGGCAGCCACACGGGCCGGTGCTTTCTCGTCCTGCGAGCTCATCTGACCGAAGAAGTGCACGACGCCGCCACTGACGGTCAGGTTGCTGAGATCGGCGTGCCACCAGGGCTTTGACTCGAGTTCCGCGAGCAGCGCACGGCGGATCGCCGCATCGCTCCTGGCATGCGGATCGTGCCCGGGCTTCGTCCGCGCCACCAGCGCACGCACGAAGTCGGCTCTGCTGACGATGCCGACCACCAGCCCGGTCCTGACGACAGGGACCTGCCTGATCTTGTGTTCTTCGAAGAGTGCCGCGATATCGGCGGCCGGGGTGCTCTCTTCGACCGTGATGACGTGGGTGGTCATCAGGTCCCGGATCTTCATTGCATGTGCCTCGACGTAGCTCCACGCGGCGGCATCGGCGTCGAATAACCGCCGCCACCACGGTCGCGCGGCCGGATCGCGTTGTGTCCCGAGTTCGTAACGGTGCAACAGGTTGGCCTCGCTGACGATGCCAACGAGCGCATCCCCGCTGGTCACCACGAGAGCGTTGATCCGTTGGTCGACCATCAGCGCTGCCGCCTCCAGAACCGAGGTCTCGGGTGTGACGCTGACGACCGCTCTGGTCATGATGTCTCGGGCACGCATGTTGTTGCTCCTTCACCGTATGGGGTTCATGGTCCCGACCGCCGCTGCGGGGTTTGTTCCGACAGCAACAACGGTCGAAGGAATTCAGTCTGGAGACGATCGATCTGCCTGTCTGTGCCTTGGCGGACAGGGGAGGACACCGTTCGAGCCACTTCATCGGGAGCCGGAGCCGCCAGCACCCATCCGCATCGGACGCGCCCATCCCGGTGTCCTCGTGCGAAACAGTGGGATTGGAGCCCATGCCCGTCCAGGCCGCAGGGGGGTGACTAGAATCGACGGGCCGACATCAAGTCGGTGATGCCCACCGGACATGTCGTACCACAGCGACCGTCCGAAGCCGCGTACCGGGAGAAAGCATCGTGACCCTGTTGACCTGCCCACCGCAGAACGCCCTGTTGGCGGCGCTTCCAGGCGACGTCATGGCGCGACTGGGTCCGAAACTCCAGCGGGTCCAGATGCCCGCCTCCAGCGTCCTGTTTGAGCCCGGTGTGCCGATGCGCGGGATCTACTTTCTCGAAACCGCGGTCGTCGCGATGCGTTTCGTGATGGAGAACGGCGGATCAGCCGAAGTTGCGCTGATCGGGCGCGAAGGCATGGTTGGGGTGCGGCTCCTGTTGGGCGCTTCGACCCTGAACGTACGCGCCAGCGTGCAAATTGCGGGATCGGGCCTCATGATGCCCGCCGCATCCCTGCTGGAAGAGGTGAACCGCGGCGGGGCCCTGATGCAGGCACTGCTGCGTTACACCGCGACCTACATCGAACAGATCGTGCAGACCGCGGCATGCAACCGCCATGGCACCGTCGAGCAGCGCCTGTGCCGCTGGCTGCTGCTGAGCCTGGATCGGGTGTCGAGCACCGAATTGGCGATGACACACGAAGTGATCGCCGACGCGCTCGGCGTGAAACGCGAAGGAATCACCGAAGCAGCCTGCAGACTGCGTGGCCAAGGCGCGATCCGCTACCGGCGCGGCCATATCGAAGTGCTCGACCGCGCCCTCCTCGAAAGCCGGACTGGCGAGTTCTACCAGCCCGGCAATCGCGTGGCCGCGCGACAAGTCACCGTCGCGCATTGAGCGGATTGTTCGAGCGCCCGGGGAGGCGCCGGCCTGCCCATCCTCTGCGCGGTCTTTGCGCCATCCGGTGCAGTGGTTCCTTCGCGCGTGCAATGTCCGGGCCACGTCCGTGCAGCGCCAGCCGGCGCAGACGCGACAATGCACGGTGACATGATCCGACGTTTTCAACTCCTGCTTCCTCCGCGCATCGGCGCAAACCGGTGGGATCTCGTCGCTGGCACTTTTGTGCTGGGCGCGATCGCGCTGTTTGTGGTCGCGGGGCAGCAGATGCGCGCGCCGATGGCGGCGCTCGATGCCACGCCGATATCACTCGACCCAGGCCACCTGCCAGGTTATGCGCTGCGCACAACGGTACGGATGCTGGTGGCCATGGTGTTCTCGCTGCTGTTCACGCTGGTCGTCGGCACGCTGGCGGCGCGCAACCGGCGCGCGCGCTCGATCCTGCTGCCCATGCTCGACGTGCTGCAGTCGGTCCCGGTGCTCGGCTACCTGTCCTTCACCGTGGTGCTGTTTATCACGCTGTTCCCCGATTCGGTGCTGGGCGCCGAACTGGCGGCGATCTTCGCGATCTTCACCAGCCAGGTC
>CAYRIT010000031.1:0-29155 GCA_964424415.1 uncultured Hydrogenophaga sp. | reverse complement strand
ACCGCCTGCCCAGTGGCGCCGGTCACGACGCGATGAAGCTGCACGAGGTGATGCCACAGGCCATGCTGTTCGTGCGCGGACTCAACAGCGGCATCAGCCACAACCCGCTGGAATCCAGCACCAACGACGACATCGACCTGAGCGTGCGCGCCTTCTCGCACCTGCTGCAACAGCTCGCCCAAGACAACGTCTGAGTCCCCCACAACCCATTCACCACAACAAGAGAGACACCCCACCATGACCACGCCCCTGGACCACATCGACACCTGGATCGACGCCCACTTCGACGAAGAGGTGCGCTTCCTGCAAGAGCTGGTGCGCGTGCCCACCGACACGCCGCCCGGCAACAACGCGCCCCACGCCGAGCGCACCGCCGAGCTGTTGGCCGCCATGGGCCTGAACGCCGAAAAACACGCGGTGCCCGACGCCGAGGTGAAGGCCGTGGGCATGGAATCGGTGACCAACCTGATCCTGCGCCGCCGCTATGGCGACGGTGGCAAGACGATTGCACTCAACGCCCACGGCGACGTGGTGCCGCCCGGCGAAGGCTGGACCCACGACCCCTATGGCGGCGAGATTGTGGACGGCAAGATCTACGGCCGCGCCACCGCGGTCAGCAAGTGCGACATCGCCACCTTCACCTTTGCGATCCGCGCGCTCGAATCGCTCGGCGCCAAGCTCGCCGGCGGCGTCGAGCTGCACGTGACCTACGACGAAGAATTCGGCGGTGTGGTCGGCCCCGACTGGCTGCTCAACCACGGCCTGACCAAGCCCGACCTGATGATTGCCGCCGGCTTCAGCTACCAGGTGGTGGTGGCCCACAACGGCTGCCTGCAACTGCAGGCCACGGTGCACGGCGACATGGCCCACGCTGCCATTCCCGACTCCGGCACCGACGCGCTGCAGGCCGCCACCCACATCCTCAACGCGCTCTACGCGCTCAACACCGACTACCTCAAGGTCTCCTCGGCGGTTGAAGGCATCACCCACCCCTACCTCAACGTGGGTCAGATCGTGGGCGGCACCAACACCAACGTGATCCCCGGCAAGGTGGTGCTCAACATCGACCGCCGCATGATCCCCGAAGAAGACCCGGCCGAGGTCGAAGCATCGATCCGCCGCACCATTGCTGATGCGGCGGCCAGCTTCAACCCGCCACGCGGCGGCAAGCAGATCACGGTGGATGTGCGGCGCATGTTGCTGTCACGCGCGATGAAGCCGTTGCCGGGCAACCAGCCGCTGGTGAAGGCGATCCAGAAAAACGCACAGGCGGTGCTGGGCGAGGCAATCCCGGCGCTGGGCACACCGCTGTACACCGACGTGCGCCTGTACGTGGAGCGCGGCATCCCGGGCGTGATCTACGGCGCCGGCCCGCGCACCGTGCTGGAGTCGCACGCCAAGCGGGCCGATGAGCGCCTCGATTTGAAAGACCTGCGCGCAGCGACCAAGGTCGTGGCACGCACCCTGTTCGACCTCCTGCAGCCAGCCTGACAGCCACCGCCGCGCCCCATCACAACGCCCGCTCATGCCCTGCGCGGGCTTTGTGTTTTGTGGACAGTGACACAATAAACCGATCCATTTGAGGAGACAGACATGACCCCCGCCGAACAAGCCCTGCGCGACGCCGCATTCGAATACCACCGCACGCCCGGCAAGGGCAAGATTTCCGTCAACCCGACCAAACCGCTGTCCAACCAGCGCGACCTGTCGCTGGCCTATTCGCCGGGCGTGGCCTACCCCTGCCTGGCAATCCAGGCCGACCCCAGTCTCGCGGCCGAATACACCTCGCGCGGCAACCTGGTGGGGGTGATCACCAACGGCACCGCGGTGCTCGGTCTGGGCGACATCGGCCCGCTGGCGTCCAAGCCGGTGATGGAAGGCAAGGGCTGCCTGTTCAAAAAATTTGCCGGCATCGACGTGTTCGACATCGAGCTGGCCGAGCGCGATCCCGACAAGCTGGTCGAGATCATTGCCGCACTCGAGCCCACGCTGGGCGGCATCAACCTGGAAGACATCAAGGCGCCCGAGTGCTTCTACATCGAGAAGAAGCTGCGCGAGCGCATGAACATCCCGGTGTTCCACGACGACCAGCACGGCACCGCCATCATCTCCAGCGCCGCCCTGCTCAACGGCCTGGAGCTGGTGGGCAAGGACATTGGTCAGGTCAAGGTCGCGGTGTCGGGCGCGGGCGCGGCCGCCATCGCCTGCCTGGACGTCATGGTCGGGCTGGGTGTGAAGCCCGAGAACATCCTGGTCTGCGACTCCAAGGGTGTGATCCAGTCCGAGCGCGACGACGCCAAGGCCGGCAAGCTCGACGCCTCCAAACAGCGATATTGCCGCCAGGCCAGCGAGCGCTCACTGGCTGACGCAGTCAAGGGCGCCGACGTCTTCCTCGGCTGCTCGGCCCCCGGCGTGATGACGGTGGAAATGGTGAAAACCATGGCCGACAAACCCATCATCCTGGCGCTGGCCAACCCCGAACCCGAGATCCGGCCCGAGCTGGCCAAGGCCGCGCGGCCCGACTGCATCATCGCCACCGGCCGCTCGGACTATCCGAACCAGGTCAACAACGTCCTGTGTTTCCCCTACATCTTCCGTGGCGCCCTGGATTGCGGCGCGACCCGCATCACCGAAGAAATGAAGCTGGCCTGCGTGCGCCAGATCGCCGACCTGGTGAAAAGCGAAACCAGTGAAGAAGTGGCCAACGCCTACGCCGGCCAGGAGCTGGTGTTTGGCCCCGAGTACCTGATCCCCAAACCCTTCGATTCGCGCCTGATCCTGAAGATCGCGCCGGCCGTGGCGCAGGCCGCTGCCGACTCGGGTGTCGCCACCCGACCGATTGAAGACATGGCAGCCTACAAGGAGAGCCTGGGCCGCTTCGTCTACCAGACCGGCATCCTCATGCGGCCGATCTTCAGCGCCGCCAAGCTCATTCCCAAGGACAAGAAGCGCGTGGCCTACGCCGACGGCGAAGACGAGCGCGCACTGCGCGCAGCGCAGATGGCCATCGACGACGGCCTGGCCACACCGATCCTGATCGGGCGCCCGGCGGTGATCGCCGCGCGCATCGAAAAGGCCGGACTGCGCATGCGCCTGGGCGCCGATGTCGAGAACTGCAACCCGGAAGACGATCCCCGCTTTCGCCAGTACTGGGAGCACTACCACCGGCTCATGGCGCGCAACGGCGCCACCCCCGAGGTGGCCAAGGCCGCGGTGCGCCGCTCCAACACCATCATCGGCTCGCTGATGGTCTCGCTGGGTGACGCCGATGCGCTGATTTGCGGCCTGGTGGGCAACTACATGACGCACCTGGAGCGCATCGACAGCATCCTGGGCAAGCGCGCAGGCGCCACCAACTACGCGGCGGTCAACGCCCTCATGACCGACCGGGGCCCGATCTTCATCGCCGACACCTACGTCAACGAAGAGCCTTGCGCCGAACAGCTGACCGAGATCGCCTGGATGGCGACGCAGCAGGTGCAGCGCTTCGGCCTGCCACCCAAAGTGGCCTTTCTGTCGCACTCCAGTTTCGGCTCCAGCAAACGCGCCTCGGCCAAGAAGATGCGCCATGCGCGCGACCTGTTCGTGGCGCAGCATCCCGAGATCGAGTGCGACGGCGAGCTGCACGGTGATGCCGCGCTGCAGCCGGAGATACGCAACCACTACAACGCCGAGACCACGCTCAGCGGATCGGCCAACCTGCTGATCTGCCCCAATCTGGACGCGGCCAACATCCTCTACAACGTGCTGAAAACCACCACCAGTGGCGGCGTCACCGTCGGACCGCTGCTCATGGGCACCGCCGCCACGGCGCACATCCTCACGCCAGCGGCCACCGTGCGCCGTGTGCTGAACATGACCGCACTGGCTGCGGCCGGCGCCGGGCGCTGAGGCAGCACGCTGACCACCCAGGGACGCTCACGCGTCCCTTTTTTTTCACACCCGTTCAGCGGATGAGCGCAAAACACAGGGTTTTCCCCATAAAACGCCGATTCGGTCGTACACATAATTTGTATACAGTTTTTGATCACATCAAAACTGCGTGTGGCGCACCCGGCGCTGCCCTGCCGCTCTGCTTTTCACCCTGAGAAAGAGAACCCTCCATGAGCTCCACCGTTCACCCGGTCGACGAAGTTCTGCCCACCGGGAAATTGGCCGCTTTGGGCTTTCAGCACGTGCTGGTCATGTACGCCGGCGCGATTGCCGTGCCTCTGATCGTGGGCCGTGCGCTCAAGCTCAGTCCCGAGCAGGTGGCCATGCTGATCTCGGCCGATCTGTTCTGCTGCGGTCTGGTCACGCTGATCCAGTCGCTGGGCGCCACCCAGTGGTTCGGCATCAAACTGCCGGTGATGATGGGTGTGACCTTCGCCGCCGTCGCACCCATGGTGGCCATGGCCAACAGCAACCCCGGCGTGCAAGGCGCAGGCCTGATCTTCGGCTCCATCATCGGCGCGGGTGTCATCTCGATCCTGATCGCGCCCATCGTGAGCCGCATGCTGCGGTTCTTCCCGCCGGTGGTCACCGGCACCATCATCGCGGTGATCGGCATCAACCTGATGCGGGTGGGCATCAACTGGATCTTTGGCAACCCTTTTGGCCCCACCGCACCGAGCATCGTCAGCCCGGAGAGTGCGGCCTGGCTGGAAGCGGCGAAACAGGCCGCCGCCAGTGGCGCCCTGCCGGCGATCCCCAAAGGCCTGAGCATCGTGGGCACGGTGCCCAATCCGCTGTACGCGCAGCTGACACACATCGGCATCGCCGCCATCGTGCTGATCTCCATCCTGCTGATCGCCAAATTCGCGCGCGGCTTCATCGCCAACATCTCGGTGCTGCTCGGCATCATCATCGGCGGCGCTGTCGCCACCGCAGCCGGCCTGATGACCTTCGAAAAAGTGGGCAAGGCCCACTGGTTCGACCTGGTGCTGCCGTTTGAAATCGCCACCCCGATCTTTGATCCCATTCTCATCCTCACCATGAGCATGGTGATGATCGTGGTGATGATCGAGTCAACCGGCATGTTCCTGGCACTCAGCGACATGACAGGCAAAAAGATCGACCAGAAGATGCTCTCCGCCGGTCTGCGCACCGACGGCCTGGGCACGCTGATTGGCGGCATCTTCAATACCTTCCCCTACACCAGCTTCTCGCAAAACGTGGGGCTGGTCGGTGTCACCGGCGTGAAAAGCCGCTTCGTCTGTGTGGCCGGCGGTGTGATCCTGATCGTGCTGGGCCTGCTGCCCAAGATGGCCGCGCTGGTCGAGTCGCTGCCGACCTTTGTGCTCGGCGGCGCCGGCCTGGTGATGTTCGGCATGGTGGCCGCCACCGGCATCCGCATCCTGGCCAATGTGGACTTCAAGAGCAACCGCAACAACCTGTTCATCGTCGCGCTGTCGATCGGTATCGGCATGATTCCGCTGATTGCGCCCAAGTACCTGCAGTGGATGCCGCACGGCATCCACCCGCTGATCGAGTCGGGCATCCTGCTGGCCTCGATGGCTGCGGTGTTGCTCAACCTCTTCTTCAACGGCAGCAGCGGCGACACCTCGGCCGCCATCGACGCCGCCAAGCAGGCCGACGCACACTGAGCCACGCCCTTCCCTCACGAAACAGCCCCTCCGGCGCCTCAGGCGCCGGAGGGGCTGTTTGTTTTGGGCGTTCGAATGTTGCGTGCGGTGGCGCTCAGTGCACGCTGAAGTCGATCACGATGGCACCGGGCTCACGCTGCTGGTAGGCGACGCTGACACGATCGCCATAACGTTGCGCAATTTGCGCCAGCAGCGGCAGGGGGTCGTGGTCGTTGGCGAAGCGCATGGTCTCGCCGGGCTGCAGCGTGTCCAGCGCGCCGAAGATGGCCGCGTGTCGGAAACGCTTGGCCACGCCGCGGGCGTCGAAGGGGTAGATGGCCTCGGGCAAGAGGTGCAGATGGGGTTGTGACATGGTGCGTCCTTGGGGTGAAAAAACGGCGTGTGATCAGCTGTCGGCTTGGGTCGCTGTGGACTGGCCGGGCACCCGGCGGCGGGTCACCGGGGCGGCCACCGGGGCCAGCGCCGCGCCCGCCGGCGACCCGCTGCCCGGCGAAGCCCCGGACGACGATGCCGGCACCGCCAGCTCGGCCAGGGTCACGCGGTCGAGCTCATTGAAGTAGGCCTTCAAGGCATCACCGAGCAGCCCTTTGAGTCGGCACGAAGGGCTCAGCGTGCACTGGTTGGTGCTGGGGTCAAAACACTCGACCAGCCGGAAGTCGGTCTCGGCGGCCCGCACCACATCGCCAACTCGGATCTGATCGGCCGGTTTCATCAGCCGCAGACCGCCCCCCCGGCCCCGTGTGGTCTCCAGCACCCCCTGGCGCGCCAGGTCATTGACGATCTTCATCAGGTGGTTCTTCGACACGCGGTGGTGATCGGCGAGCTCGCCGATCGTGACCAGCTGCTGCGGCCGGGCCGCACAGTACATCAGCACACGCAGCGTGTAGTCGGTGTATTCGGCAAGACGCATAGAACCCCCATAAAGATGCATGCAGTGTATTGCTTTTAACCGGCGGAGAATTTAACATGCATCAAACATACTTCATTGAAGGGGTGTCCGGCAGCGAAAAAGTGCCGCGCGCCCGACACCGCCATGACCCGCACCACTTTGCCCATCGCCGCCCACGCCGGCCCTTCGGTCCAACCCGTCACCACACCGCCCGGATGGCCCTTGCTGCGCCTGGGTTTTCGGCCCTTCTATCTGGCGGCGGCGGGGTTCGCGCTGCTGGCGATCCCCTTGTGGGTGGCGCTTTTCCTCGGCCATTGGCAACCCACATTGGCGCTGCCACCGCTGCTGTGGCACGCGCACGAAATGTTGTTCGGTTTTGCCATCGCGGTCATCCTGGGTTTCCTGCTGACCGCGGTGAAAGCCTGGACCGGGCTGGCCACGCCGCGCGGTGCCTTCCTGGGCGCACTGGCCTTGTTGTGGCTCGCCGCTCGCGTGGCTGCGGTAACCGGACCGTATGCGGTCTACGCCATGCTGGATCTGGTGCTGCTGCCGCTGGTGGCCGCGGTGCTCACCGATCTGCTGCTGCGCGCCCGCAACCGGCGCAACCTGCCGTTGGCGGCCATGCTGATGCTGCTCGCGCTGGCCAATGGCATGTTCCACCTGGCGGTGCTCGGCACCGTTGGCATCTCGCCGCTGACCCCCTTGTACGCGGCCTTGGCCCTGATCGTGATGATCGAGTCTGTGATCGCTGGCCGGGTGATCCCGGCCTTCACCATCAGTGCGACCCCGGGTCTGAAGCTCAACGTCCGTGCGCCGGTGGAGCGCGCCACGCTGGCGCTCACCGCACTGGCCATGTTGCTGTGGGTGTTTGCGCCCGACAGCACCGGCTGGAATCAGGCCGGTGGTGTGGTCTTCTCGCTGGCGGCCGTGGCCCATGTGTTGCGGCTGCTGCAGTGGCGGCCAGCCCTGACCCGGCACCGCCCCATCCTGTGGATCCTGCACCTGGCCTATGCCTGGATTCCGCTTGGCCTGGCCTTGCTGGCGATGGCCCAGTTCGGCTGGACCGGTGTCTCGGCCGGCGTGCACGCGCTGGCCATCGGCGCCACCGGCGGCCTCATCATCGGCATGATCACCCGCACCGCACGCGGCCACACTGGGCGCGTGCTGCAGGTTTCCCGCCCGGAAATCGTGGCCTATCTCCTGGTGATGACCGCCGCCGCGGTGCGCGTGCTGCTGCCCCTGGCGGTACCCGCCTGGCTGCCGCTGGCGCTGGTGTTCGCGGCAGCGGCCTGGTCGATGGCCTTTGCGATCTACCTCTTCATCTACACACCCTGGTTGCTCAAAACCCGCTTCGACGGCAAGGACGGCTGACGCCGGCACACGGCGTTGCGCCCGCAACTGCCATCGTTCGCCCGTTCACCTTTTTCTTCTCCCCTTTCCCCTTTTTATCAACCCCCAGACCCACACGTTCATGAACACCACCACCGCTTCCATCCCCACCGTCGACCTGCGCGCCATGGCTCCCCGCGAGCGCCATCCACTGGTGTTCTCGACCTTCAAAGCCTTGCTGCCTGGCGAGGCAATGGAACTCATCAACGACCACAACCCGCAACCCCTGCTCGGTCAGTTCGAGAGCGGTCTCTTCGGTGCCTTCAACTGGAACCCGCTGGAAAGCGGGCCCGAGCAATGGCGGGTGCAGATCGTCAAACCCCTGGAGACCAAACCCGTCCATGGTGTGGACTCCTGCTGCGGCGCCTGCGGCGGCTGATCGGGAGCAACGGCCATGACCTTTGTGGTGACCCAGGCGTGCATTCGCTGCAAGTACACCGACTGCGTCGATGTCTGCCCGACCGACGCGTTTCGCGAAGGGCCGAACTTCCTGGTGATCGATCCAGACGAATGCATCGACTGCGCCGTCTGCGTGCCCGAATGCCCGGTCTCGGCGATCTACGCCGAGGAAGACGTGCCGAGTGACCAGCAGGACTTCACGCCGCTCAACGCCGAGCTGGCGCTCAAGTGGAAACCGATCACCCGGACCAAGCCGGCCCTGTCCGACGCTGACGAATGGAGCGAAGTCCAGGACAAACGCGACCAGCTCGAACGCTGAAAGTGCAGCAACAACAGGACTAGAAACATGAGCACCGTTGCCATCCTGTTGTCTGCCTTCGTGCTGTCCTTTGTCGCACTGCTGGTGTTCATCTGGTCGCAGCGCACCGGCCTGTTCGACCGCCACAGCAAAGGCGCCGAAGTCATTTTTGCGCCCGGTGAGATCGGACGGATCGAGGAGCCGGCGGCCGCGCCGGCGGCACAAGGCCAGCTGCAAGAGACCATCGACAGCGCCAGCGATGACGCGCTGACACACGCCGATGGGCGCGAGCTGGCCGATCGCGAAGGGGCCGACGCCTCGACCGCACCGGTGGTGTTTTTCTTCTTTTGCTGCGCGATCGCCTGGTTGCTGGTGGCCTCGGCGGCCGGCCTCACCGCGTCCATCAAGCTGCACGAACCCGACTGGCTGGTGCAACAGGCCTGGCTGACCTTCGGCCGCATTCGCACCATCCACCTCAACGCCGTGGCTTACGGCTGGGCACCAATGGCCGGGCTGGGCATCGCGCTGTTCATCATTCCGCGCCTGCTCAAGACGCCGCTGATGGGCGCCCGCTTCGCCTTCGCCGGCGCGGTGCTGTGGAACGCGGCACTGATCGCCGGCCTGGGCAGCATTGCCGCCGGCATCAGCGACGGCCTGGAATGGCTGGAGATCCCCTGGCAGATCGGTATCCTGTTTGCGCTCGGTGGCGGCCTGATCGGCCTGCCGCTGCTGTTCACGCTGGTGAACCGGCGGGTCTCGCACCTGTATGTGTCGGTCTGGTACATGGCCTGTGCGCTGTTCTGGTTGCCGGTGCTGTTTGTGGTGGCGAAGATGCCCGGTCTGCACCACGGTGTGCAGCAGGCCGCGGTGAACTGGTGGTTCGGCCACAACGTGCTGGGGCTGTTCTACACCCCGCTGGCGCTGGCCTCGGTCTACTACTTCCTGCCCAAGGTGATCGGGCGCCCGATCCAGTCGTACAACCTCTCGCTGCTGGGTTTCTGGGGCCTGGCGTTTTTCTACGGCCAGGTCGGTGGCCACCATCTGATCGGCGGGCCGGTGCCCGAGTGGATGGTCACGCTGTCGATCGTGCAGAGCATGATGATGATCATCCCGGTGGCGGCCTTCACCGTGAACCAGTACCAGACCCTGCAAGGGCGGCTCTCGGCGTTGCGCTGGTCGCCCACGCTGCGTTTCATCGGCGTTGGCGGCCTGATGTACACCGCCAGCTCGATCCAGGGCTCGTTCGAGGCGCTGCGCAGCATGAACGTCATCACCCATTTCACCCACTACACCGTGGCACACGCGCACCTGGGTCTGTATGGTTTCGTGAGCTTCGTGTTCTTCGGCGCCATGTACTTCGTGATGCCACGCATCACCACCCGCGAATGGCCGTGGCCCCGCATGATCACCGCCCATTTCTGGCTGGTCAGCATCGGTTTTGCGATCTACTTTGTGGGCTTGACCATCGGCGGCTGGCTGCAGGGCGTGACCATGCTGGACGCGGCGAAGCCGTTCATGGATTCGGTGGCCGTGACACTGCCCTACCTGCGGGCCCGCAGCGTCGGCGGCACCCTCATGCTGCTGGGCCACCTGGTGTTTGCTGCGCACTTCCTGGCGCTGTCGGTCGGGCTGGGGCCCCAGCGCAACCAGCCGGCGCTGTTTCGCCAGCTCTGGCGCAAGGGTGCTGTGGCATGAACAGCGAAATCAAACTGATCTCGGGCGCCATGGTCACGCTGGCGCTGGCCACCAGCGCCCTGGTGGTCATGCCCTACCTGCAGATCCACGACGTCAAGCCGGCGCCAGGACTCAAGCCCTACAGCAGTGCCGAGCTGCGCGGGCGCGAGGTCTACATCGCCAACGGCTGTGTCTACTGCCACTCCCAGCAGCCCCGCGCCAAGGCGTTTGCGCCCGACTTCTCGCGCGGCTGGGGCCGTGCCAACGTGGCCGGCGACTACGCCTACGACCAGCCCCACCTGCTGGGCACCATGCGCACCGGGCCCGACCTGATGAACATCGGCGTGCGCCAGCCCAGCGAGCAATGGCAACTGGGCCACCTGTACCAGCCCCGGGCCTACACACCGGGCAGCATCATGCCCAGCTACCCTTACCTGTTCGAGGCCAAGGAGAAAGCCGACCAAGACGAGGTGGAGGTCAAGCTGCCCGCGGGCTACGCCCCCCCGGGCAGGGTCATCGTGGCGAAGCCCGACGCGCTGGACATGGTCAGGTACCTGCTTTCGCTGGACCGCAGCTATCCCATCCTCGCGGCGCCAGCGCCGGCCGACCCCCAGGGAGCGCAGCGATGACACCCGACGAGCCACATCCGCAACAGGCGCGCGAGAACCCGGAGCCCCAGGAAAGCAGCAACCCCATGCCCTGGTTCGTGATCCTGCTCACCGCTCTGTTGCTGGCGTTCGGAATGGTCTACATCGCCCAGTCCGACATCACCAGCCCGCCCGAATGGGGCGATGGGCGCAGCGCAGCCGACCTGCAGGGCCCGGCACCGGTGGCGGCCGGCGCCCACGTGGACGGTGCCGCTGTGTACGCCTCGCGTTGCGCGGCCTGCCACCAGGCCAGTGGCGCCGGTTTGCCTGGCGTGTTCCCGCCGCTGGCGGCCTCCGAATGGGTGGGCGGCAAGGCCCACACGCTGGCGGCCATCGTGCTGCATGGCATTGAGGGCGCGCTGACCGTCAAGGGCAGCACCTACAACGGCGCCATGCCGGCGTTTGGCACGCAGCTGCAAGACGCCGAAATTGCCGCGGTGCTGACGCACATCCGCAGCCAGTGGGGCAATGCCGCCGAGGCCATCACCGCCGAGACCATCGCCCAGGTGCGCAAGGACACCGCGGTCCAGACGGCACCGTACCGGGGCGATGCCGACCTCGCGGCGATGAAATAGGCACCGCCTCGCCATGCCCGCCCCCGGCCCCCGCGAGACGCTGGCACGCTGGCTCAGCGCCAGCTTGTGTCTCGCGCTGGTCACGGCCTTCGTCTGGGGCGCCTGGCAACAGACCGAGGGCCTGGAGGTCTGGACCTTCGAAGGCCGCCGCCAGCGGCAGATGGCCGCCGGAGAACTGCAAGCCCCGGCGGTGCGCCTGCGCCTTGCCGACGGCGGCGGCGCCGAACCCGAGGCGGCGCCCTGGTCCGGCGCGGCGCCCGCCGCCTACCTGGTCGACTTCATCTACACCCGCTGTCCCGGCGTGTGCCGCGCGCTGGGCAACGAATACCAGCAGATGCAGCGCCAGCTGATCGCCAGCGCTGCCCCCGATCCGGTCCACGACCGGGTGCGCCTGCTGTCGGTGTCCTTCGACGTGGCGCACGACGGGGTGGATCAGCTGCGCCAGAGCGCGCGTCTGCTGGCCGCGCAGCCACCCCACTGGCGCTGGGCGGTGCCGGCCAGCGAAGCCGATTCGCGCACGCTGCTGCGCGCGCTGGGCGTGGTGGCGATCCCGGACGGCGCCGGCGGCTTCGTGCACAACGGCGACATCCACCTGCTGGACCGCGAAGGCCGGTTGCGCGCGCTGTTCCCCTTCGAGCAATGGCCTGAGGCCCTGGCGGCGGCCCGCGAGGTTGCGTTGCGATGAAACGGCTCAGGATGGCACCCTGCCGGGCGGTGCCGGCCCAAGCACGATGGGCGCTGCTGGCCGCACTGCCTCTGCTGTTGCTGTGGCCGACGCTGCGCCAGGGGATCGAGAGCCGCATGTCGCTGCACATGCTGCTGGAGTTTCCGCTGCTGTTTGCGGCCGGCTGGGCGGCGCAGCGCCTGGGCCTGAGCGCCGGCTGGCTGCCGTGGCTGGACTGGCGCGGCTGGACCGGCGCCACCCTGACGAGCCTGGTGGCCGCCAGCTGGATGCTGCCTTCGCTGCTTGATCTGTCGCTGATGGTTCCCGCACTGGCGGCGGTCAAATACACCAGCTGGTGGCTGGCCGGCTGGTGGCTGGCCAGCAGCTGGCGCCGCCTCGACCCGGAAGTGCTGCTGTTCCTGGTCGGCAACATCGCCTGGATGACCGCCACCGCCGGCATGCTGTATCTGGAGACACCGCAGCGCCTGTGTGTGAACTACCTGCAAGACGACCAGCAGCACACCGGCATCGGCCTGGTGCTGCTGGCCATCGCCCTGGGGGCGCTGGCGATTCGCCGCGCCATGCAGGGAGACACCCGAGACCGTGCCACACCGCCCTCACCATCGGCCCCGCCACCGCCACGCCTGCGCGCGGCGGACCGGTAGACAGACACGGCAACGCGCTGGCCGGACGCGATCCTGCGCCCGCCTGTGGTCGGGCGACCCCGTTGCACAATCCATTCTCCGCTGCCCACTGACTTGACAGACCGTGCCATGAAGATTGCCCTGATGTCCGACCTGCACCTCTCGGTGCATTCGATGCCGGCGCCCCGCGTCGATGCCGACGTGCTGGTGCTCGCCGGCGACCTGCACCGACCGGCCGGTGCCATCGAATGGGCGCGGCAGTTCGGCGACACGCCCACGCTGTTCGTCGCCGGCAACCACGAGTTCTATGGCGGGGACCTGGTCGGCACCGTGCACGAGTTGCGGCGCCAGACCGAAGGCAGCCCGGTGCGTGTGCTCGAACACGATGTCTGGCACCACCAGGGCGTGCGCTTTCTGGGCTGCACCCTGTGGTCCGACTACCGCTTGTTCGACTCCGCCGAACAACGCGAGCAAGGCCTGCAACAGGCCAGCGCCATGGTGCGCGACTTCTCGCGCATCCGCGTGGCGCCGGACTTCGACGACCTGTTCACACCCGCCGTGGCACAGCTGCTGTTCGATCGCTCGGTGGCCTGGCTGGAGCGCCAGTTCGCGGCCCCCCACCCCGGGCCGACGGTGGTCATCACCCACTTCGCACCGGCACGCGGCAGCATCGCCACGCGGTTTGTCGGGTCGCCACTGAACGCCTGTTTTGTGTCCGACCTGCAGGCGCAGATCGAGCGCTGGCAGCCCGACTTGTGGCTGCATGGCCATGTGCATGACAGCTGCGATTACCACCTCGGTCGCACACGGGTGGTGGCCAACCCGCGCGGTTACGCGCCCAAGGGCGAAATCGAGAACAAGGCCTTTGATGCCACCCTGACCATCGAGCTGGGCTGACGCTCGAACGACCAAACGAGCCACCCACATGCACACCCGGACGCCAGGCACCTCGGCATTGGGCGAAGCCATCGTCGGGCAGATGGCCGAGGCCGTGGTCTATGCCAACCGCGAAGGCCGGATCGAGCGCTGGAACACGGCAGCGGCGCAGCTGTTCGGCTTCAGCGCCGCCGAGGCCATCGGGCAAAGCCTGGACCTGATGATCCCCGAGCCCTTGCGCGCCGCGCATTGGCGCGGCTTCAACGCGGCGGTGAACAGTGGTGCGTTGCGGTTGAACGGCCGCGCCACCCTGACCCGCGGCGTGCACAAGTCCGGCCGCAAGCTCTACATCGAAATGAGCTTCGCGCTGGTGCGCGACGATGACGCCCGGGTGCTGGGTTCGGTGGCGGTGGCGCGCGATGTGACCGGGCGCGTCGAGGACGAGAAGGCAGCGCGTGCCGCTTCCGCTGTCGCTGCCGGAAAATGACCTGATCGCCCATGCCGGCACGCGTGAGGCACGAATGTGGCGCCAGCGTTGGCGACCGCACGGCCGTGCCGGATCAGACTCTATTGCAGGCGCACCAACAGGGAAACAAAACCACTGGCGGGAAACGATGCACGCACCGGGGCCTTTTCTGAGGCCAGCGCGATGTCGCGCGTGTTGGCCAGGAGCGTCTGCATCAGCAGGCGCAGTTCGAGCCTCGCCAGCGGCGCTCCCGGGCAGACATGCACACCGGCACCGTACAGCAGGTTGTTCGCAGCGTTGCGTTCCGGGTCGAACGTATCGGGATCACCAAACACCGCTTCATCGCGGTTGGCGCTGGCCCAGATCAGCGTCAGGCGTTCGCCCGCGTCGACCTGGCGCCCACCGATGTTGACGGGGCAGGTGGCGATACGGCGGTTGGCGATCAGCGGCGGGTGAAGACGCAGGATTTCGTCCATGGCGGCTGGCAGATCGCCGGGTTGTCGCCGCAACTCGGCCTGCAGCCCGGCATGTGTGGCAAGGTAGTGCACCAGAATGCCGACGCTGGCGGCAATCGTGCCCAGCTCCCCGACCGTCCAGTTGCGCACGATGCTCACGATTTCCTCGTCGCTCAGCGGCCGGCCGTGGATGCGCTCGTGCAGCAACCGCGTGGTCGCGTCCTTGGGCGCCCGCTCACCCGCATCGCGCCGCAGCACCAGTTGCTGCTTGATGTGCCCATCGAACTCAACCGCAATCTCCGCCATCGCCGATCGGTCACCCGCCCGCGTGGCGCGGTGGTTCTTGGCGATCCATTGGCTCAGCGGCTCATGCAAGCTGTCGGGCCAGCCCATGAAGGCGCACTGTATGCGCAACGCAAACGGCTGCGCGAATCCGGCCATCAGTTCGAACGATTCGCCGCGAGGCAGATGCGAGACCAGCACCTCGGAAACCACCTGGCACACAGGCTCGAACGCCGCCATGTGCTCGGGGGTGAAGTAGCGCTCGATGATGCGCCTGTAATCCGTGTGTTCGGGCGGATCCATCGCGTTCGGGATAGAGAGGTGATTCGAGGCCGCGTTGCTGAAGGTTTTGTGGTCCGCCAGCACACGCGCCACATCCGCGTGACGAAACAGCGACCACCACAAATAGTCGCTGTGAGCGACCGGGCAGCGATGGCGCATCGCATCGTAGGCGGCGATCTGGTCATCAAGAACGTCTGGGTCCCTGGGGTTCCAGTCGGTTGGACGGGCTGTGTTCATCACGGTTCTCCAAGTCGTCGTTCCTGCCGAAAAAACGATCATCGCGCCAACGGCCCGGTCGACGCAATGCCGCACACGCGAACCTTCGCTTCCGTCCTCCCAATCAGGTCGATCGGGCTGAGCACCGAACAATACGCAGACGGATCAAGGGTGTCTTTGACCCACATCCACTTTCCGGCGCAAGCGAGCCGGTTTGTGTCGGCGCCGGTGCGCTCTGGGTACCATGCGAAGTGGCCCTCAAGACGACAAGGCCACACCATTTCCCAAGAAAATTGGCATCACCCCATCGCCCCTTTCGGGCGCACGTCGACAGGAAACATTTGCACACGTGCGACCGTTCAACGAAGACGTATCGGCATGACACAACGCATCGACTACAAAACGGCCTCACCCGCTGCCTTCCAGGCGATGCTGGCACTGGAGGGCCATGCCCGCCAGTGCGGGCTGGAACACGCATTGCTCGAACTGGTGAAGACGCGGGTCTCGCAAATCAACGGCTGCGCGTACTGCCTGGACATGCACACCAGGGACGCACGCGCCGCAGGCGAGACCGAACAGCGTTTGTATCTGCTGTCCGCCTGGCGTGAAGCACCTGTCTACACACCACGCGAACGGGCCGCGCTGGCCTGGGCCGAGGCGGTCACGCTGATCGCCGGCCAAGGTGTCTCGGACGGTGCCTACGCGCAAGCGCAGCGGCAGTTCGATGCCCAGGCGCTGGTCGACCTGACACTGGCTATCGTCGCGATCAACGGCTGGAATCGCCTGGCGATCGCCTTCCAGGCCGACGTGGGCAGCGATCAGCCGCAGCGCGCGCACACCGACTGAGCTCGCAACACGCGCCGGGACATCGAGCAGCCGCGGGCCTGGAGGTCTCACGGGAAGCAGATCGAGATCTGCCTGAAGCCCGTTGACGGCGCAGCGGCTTGAGCTGGCTCAGCCGGCGGTGGCCATCGCCAGAAAAGCCGCCACCGTGCCGTCGGCACCGCGCAGCGCGCCGAGCGTGGCCTCGTCGGGCACCACACTCAGGTCGATCACCGCCACGCCCATGCCGGCATCGGTTTCCAGATGCAGCTGAGACACGTTGATGTCCGCGTCCGCCAGCACGCGGTTGAGCTGCGACATCACGCCCGGCTGGTCGCGGTGCACATGCACCAGGCGCGACGCCGAGCGCCGTGCACCCACAGCCAGGGTGGGCAGGTTGACACTGCCATTGACCGCGCCCTGTATCAGGTAGTCGCGCAGCTTCTCCGACACCTCGACCCCGAGATTGCGTTGCGCCTCGACCGTGGAGCCGCCCACGTGGGGCGTGAGGATCACGTTGTCCAGCTCGCGCAGCGGCGACTCGAACACGGCGGCGTTGGACGCAGGCTCAACCGGGAACACGTCGATCGCCGCACCGCGCAGGTGCTCGGACCGCAGGCTGGCGTGCAGCGCGGCGATGTCGACCGCATGGCCGCGCGCGAGGTTGATGAACACCGCACCGGGCTTCATCTGCGCCAGGCGCTCGGCGTCGATCAGCAGCCGGGTGCGCTCGGTCTGTGGCACATGCAGGCTGACCACATCGGCCTCGCGCAGCAGCGCCTCCAGCGAGGGCGCAGCGCTGGCATTGCCCAGCGGCAGGCGCGCTTCGATGTCGTGGTAGATCACGCGCATGCCGATCGCCTCGGCCAGCAGCCCGACCTGCATCCCGATCTTGCCGTAGCCCACGATGCCCAGCGTCTTGCCGCGCACCTCGTTGGATCCGCGTGAGTCTTTCAGCCACACACCGCGCCGCGCCGCGGCGTGGCGCTCGGGCACCCGGCGCATCAGTGCAATCGCATGGCTGACCACCAGCTCGGCCACCGAGCGGGTGTTGGAAAACGGACCATTGAACACCGCGACGCCGCGCTCGCTGGCCGCCGCCAGGTCGATGTTGTTGGTGCCGGTGCAATAGGCCCCGACCGCCATCAGCGAATCCGCGTGGGCGAGCATTTCGCGGTTGAGCGCGGTGCGCGAGCGCAGCCCCAGCAGGTGCACACCGGGCAGCAGCGAGGCGAGCTCGGCCGCGTCGGGTGCGTGCTTCAGGCGCACGATGTGGGCGCCGGGCACGGTGTCGAGAATGGGGGTGGCACTGGCGTGGACGTCTTCGAGCAGGAGGATGTTCAAGGTCATGGAGGTTCGCAGGGATGGAGATGGAAAACAGGGGCGGCGACATGGGCAACGCCAGGCACATGGAACCCGGGTGGCTTCACAAGCCGGTGGTCACAGGCCGAGCGTCAGCAGGGCGGCTTCGGACATCATGGAGCGGTCCCAGGGCGGGTCAAAAACGATCTCCACACTGGCTTCGCCCACGTGCGGCAGCGCGAGAACCTTGTCGTTGACTTCTTCGGCAATCATCTCGCCCATGCCGCAGCCGGGTGCGGTCAGGGTCATTTTGATCGAGACGCGGAACTCACCGTCAGCCATGGGCAGCACATCGCAGACATAGACCAGACCGAGTTCGACAATGTCGACCGGAATCTCCGGGTCGTAACAGGTCTTCAGCGTCTGCCAGACCAGCCCGCGCAAATTCTCCGGACCGACATCGTCCGACAGCGTCGGCCCAACCGGCACCGGTTTGCCGATGGCGTCCGCATCGGCCCCGGCCAACCGCATCAGCTGGCCTTCGACCAGCAAGGTGAACGACGAGCCCAGCGCCTGCGTGATCTGCGCCAGCGTGCCCGGCGGCAGATCGGCGGGACGGCCATCCGGCACACAGCTCACGCGCACCTCGCGCGTGACCATCACCCGCTCACGCTGTGCTCTCATGGGGTGGCCTCCGGCGCGTGGTTCTGGCGCTCGCCACCAGCGGCAACCTCAGCGGCCTGATCGCCCAGCGCATGCATCAGCGCGTGCCAGCCCAGCAGCGCACATTTGATGCGGCTGGGGTAGCGGCGCACGCCGGCCAGGCTGATCAGCTTGCCCAGGTGTGCGTCCTCGGGTTCCCGCTGGCCGGTGAGCACGGCCCGAAAGCGCGCCTGCAGTTCCTGCGCCAGCGCCACCTCCTGCCCCAGCACCGCCTCGGTCATCATCGACGCCGACGCGATGCAGATCGCGCAGCCCTGGCCGTTGAAGCGGATGTCGCTCACCCGCCCGTGGTCCACCACCAGCGCCACCTGCAGATCGTCACCACACTGCGGGTTCTGTCCGCGCGCCTGGTGGGTCGGTGCGGGCAGCGTGCCGAAATGGCGCGGCGCGCGCTTGTGGTCCATCACCACGTCCTGGTAGAGATCGAGTTCGGCGGCGGTTTCGGTGGTCATTGCAGAACTTTCAATGCGTGTGACACACCGGCCAGCAAACGCTCGACCTCGGCGTGGGTGTTGTAGAGCGCAAACGAGGCGCGGGTGGTCGGCCCCAGGCCCAGGTGTTCGAGCAGCGGCTGCGCGCAGTGGTGGCCGGTGCGCACCGCAATGCCTTGTTGGTCCAGCAGGGTGCCGATGTCATGTGGGTGCACACCGTCGGCGACAAACGAGACGATGGCCGAATCGCGGCTGTCCGCAGCCAGCACCGTGATGCCCGGCAGCGCCGCCAGGCCGGCGGCGGCGTGCTCGCGCAACGCGCTCAGGTGGGCGTCGATGCGGGCGCGCCCGATCTGGTCGATGAAATCGGCCGCGGCCGCCATGCCGATGGCGCCTGCCACGTTGGGTGTGCCTCCCTCCAGCCGCGCCGGCAGTTCGGCAAAACTGGCCTCGGTGGCGCTGACCCAGGCCACCATGTCACCACCGTAGCGCAGCGGCTCCAGCCGCTCCAGCGCGGTCCGCCTGCCCACCAGCACGCCGGTGCCCATGGGGCCGTACATCTTGTGGCCGGAGAAGGCCATGAGATCGCAGGCCAGCGTCGACAGATCGGGCACGCCATGGGCCACGGCCTGGGCCGCGTCGAGAACGGTCAGCGCACCGGCCTCGGAAGCCAGGGCGAGCATGGCATCAAAGGGCGGACGCTCGCCGGTGGCGTTGGCGCAAGCGGTGAGCGCGAACACGCGGGTGCGGGCATTGAGCAGGCGCTTGAGGTCGCTGGCGTGCAGCCGCCCCTGGGCATCGGGCAGCAGCACCCGCAGCACCGCACCGGTGCGCCGCGCCACCTGCTGCCAGGGCACGAGGTTCGCGTGGTGCTCCAGGCCACTGACCACGATCTCGTCGCCAGCTTGCAGCCAGGCGGGCCGGATACCGGCGGTGGACAGACCGTGGGCCACCATGTTCAGCGCATCGGTGGTGCCCGAGCTGAACACCAGCTCGTGGTCGGGCCCGGCGCCGACAAAGCGCTTGAGTTCGCGGCGGGCGCGCTCGAACGCGTCGGTGGCGCGCTGACTCAGCGTGTGCACACCGCGGTGGATGTTCGCCCTGTCGTGCTGTTCGAACGCACGCATCGCGTCCTGCACCGGCAAGGCCATCTGGGTGGTGGCCGCGTTGTCGAGGTAGGCCAGCGCGACGCCGTGGATGCGCTGCGCGAGCACCGGGAACTGCGCACGCACCGCCTCCAGCGCGCCGGGGTCGGTCAGAAGGGCATCACCCATGTGGGATCTCCCGCGTGGCGCTGGCCGCATCGGTCAGGTGCCGGGCCACCGTCTGGCGCAACAGGCCCGCCAGGTCCAGTGTCTCGATCAGCTGTGGGTCGCCGAAGGCCCGCGTGAGCAGCGCAGCCGCCATGCCTTCGATGATCAGACCGCGCGCGCTGCGCTCGTCCAGGCCGCGCTGGCGGGCGTAGAACAGCGCGTCTTCTGGCAAGGCGCCCCAGGTGGCGCCGTGGGCCGCCTGCACCTGGTCGTGGTGGATTTCCAGGTGCGGGCGCAGCACCAGCTTCGGCTGGCCGCCGGTGGGCACACCACTGAGCCGCTGGCGCACCTCGGCGTCGGCTGCGCCCGGTGCGATGCGGGTGTGGGCGTTGACCACCACGCGCGCCGCGCCGCTGGCCAGCGCCAGCGCCTCGACGGTGCTGCGGGTGTGCTCACGCGTGTGTTGCATGCGCACCTGCTGCTCAAGATCCGAGCCTGCCGCCAGCAGCAGACCCGCGGTGTGGGCCTGCGCGCGGTCACCGGCCAGCTCGATCACCTGGCGCTGCAGGTGGTAGCGGCCACCGGTGGCGATCAGGCCCTGCTCGTAGCGGGCGCCCGGCCCGAGCCGAACCTGCAGGTGGTGGGCAACACGATCGGCCACCCCGGGCGTGACGCAGCGCAGGTGTTGCAGCGTCGCGCCCGCGCCCAGCCGGATGTGGGCACGCAGGTTCTGCACCACCGGCTGCTCACAAGCCACCGCCTCGCGGTCGTGGGTTTCGACCAGCACACAGTGCACCCCGTCCTGCACCTCGATCACCAGCATCGGTGCTTCGACGGTGCTGCGCGGCTGGTGCCGCAGCTGCACCCACACCGTCTCGGCCGCACCGCGCCCGCTACCGTCCGCGCCACCCACACGCAGCCGCAGGCCACGGCGGCACAGCGCGCGGTGCGCCCAGGCAAACGGCGCGGCATCGCGCTCGCTGACGTCGCTGAGGGCGACCACACCATCGGGGTAGATCGGTAACGGCAAATCGGCAAACAGCTCGCGGCGCTGCGCCGGGTCGGCGGCATCGAGCCAGCGGGCATCGACACGGCCCTGCGGTGTTTCACCCAGCGGGTGCAGCGTCCAGCCGGCACCGGTCAGTGGGTGGGCGTCGCAGTGGGCCGCAGCGTGTTCGGTTTCTTCGTCCAGCCAGGCGGCTGCCGGCGGTGGTGGCAGGTGGCGAAACGCTTCGGCGTGGCGCGGGATCCAGCCAAAGCGCGTCAGCCGGTCGCGGGCGGCCAGGATGTCGGCGCGTGCGTGGTCCATGCTCAGGCCTCCTGCGCGTCGGCGGCGCGCACAAAGCCGGTGCGGGCAATCTGCTGGGCCAGCTCCAGGCCGCCGGTCTCGGCGATGCAGCCCTGATCGAGCCGCAGCACCGCATCGGGCTGCAGCGACTCGATCAGCTGCAGGTAATGTGTGACCACCACAAAGGCCGTGCCCTGCGCGCGCAGCTCTTGCACCAGCTCGACCACCGCGCGCGTTCCGTCCACGTCCATGCCGGAATCGATTTCGTCAAGCAACGCCAGCCTGGGACGCAGCAGGGCCAGCTGCAGCAGCTCGTTGCGCTTGCGCTCGCCGCCGGAAAAACCGTCGTTCACCGGGCGCGAGAGCATCGCCTCGGGCAGGCCCAGGCGCTGGGCGGTGGCGCGCGCATCGCCCAGAAAATCGAAGGCATCGAGCGGCGTCTCGCCACGCGCTTCGCGCACCGCGTTGAGTGCCGTGCGGATGAACAGGTTGTTCTTCACGCCCGGAATCTCGGGCGGCGCCTGGAACGACACGAACAGACCGGCGCGGGCGCGTTCTTCGGGATTCAGCGCCAGCAGATCCTGGCCCCCGAAGCGGGCTTGGCCGCCGGCCACGCGGTAGCGCGGGTGACCCGCCAGCGTCAGGCCCAGGGTGCTTTTGCCGCTGCCGTTGGCACCCATGAGCACGACCAGCGCACCGGCGGGCACATCGAGCGAAACCGACTTCAGCACGTGGCGCCCGCCCACATCGACGCGCAAATCTTGCACTTGCAACAGGGATTTGGTAGAGGTCATGGTGTGTCTTTCGGGGGTGATGGGGGTGTTCAGCCGACAGCGCCTTCGAGCGACACCGCCAGCAAGGCCTTGGCTTCGAGCGCGAACTCCATTGGCAGCTCATCGAGCACCGCCTGGCAGAAGCCGCCGACGATGAGCGCAGTGGCTTCTTGCGGGTCGATGCCGCGTTGCTGGCAATAGAACAGGCGCTCTTCGGAGATGCGGGTGGTGGTGGCTTCGTGTTCCACCACCGCGTCGTCGCGCGCGGTGTCGATGTAGGGAAAGGTGTGCGCGCCGCAGTCCGGTCCGATCAGCAGCGAATCGCACTGCGTGTGGTTGTGTGCGCCGGCCGCAGTCGGTGCAACACGCACCAGGCCGCGGTAGCTGTTGTGGGCATGGCCGGCGCTGATGCCTTTGGAGACGATACGGCTTTTGGTGTTGCGCCCCAGGTGGATCATCTTGGTGCCGGTGTCGGCCTGTTGGAAGTGGTTGCTCACCGCGATCGAATGGAACTCGCCGCGCGAGTCGTCGCCACGCAGCACCACGCTGGGGTATTTCCAGGTGATGGCCGAGCCGGTCTCGATCTGGGTCCAGGCGATGTGCGCGCGCTGGCCGGCGCACAGACCGCGTTTGGTGACGAAGTTGTAGATGCCGCCGCGGCCCTGCTCGTCGCCGGGGTACCAGTTCTGCACCGTCGAGTACTTGATGTGGGCGTCGTCGTGCGCGATCAGCTCGACCACCGCGGCGTGCAGCTGGTGTTCGTCGCGCTGCGGCGCGGTGCAGCCTTCCAGGTAGCTCACGTGGCTGCCCTCCTCGGCAATGATGAGCGTGCGCTCGAACTGGCCGGTGTTGGCCGCGTTGATGCGGAAATAGGAAGACAGCTCCATCGGGCAGCGCACACCCTTGGGGATGTAGACGAAGGAACCGTCGGAGAACACCGCCGAGTTCAGCGCGGCGTAGAAGTTGTCGCCCGGCGGCACCACCGTGCCCAGGTAGCGCTCGATCAGTTCCGGGTGGTGCTGCACCGCGTGCGAGAACGAACAGAAGATGACTCCCACCTCGGCCAGCTGCTCGCGGAAGGTGGTGCCAACCGACACCGAGTCGAACACCGCGTCGACCGCCACACCGGCCAGGCGCGCCCGCTCGTGCAGCGGCACACCGAGTTTTTCGTAGGTTTCCAGCAGCTTGGGGTCCACCTCGGCCAGGCTCTTGGGGCCGTCTTTCTGAGACTTGGGTGCCGAGTAATAGCTCAGGGCCTGAAAGTCCACCGGCTCCATGCGCAGCTGGCCCCAGTGCGGGTGGGCCATGGTCTGCCAGCGCTCGAAGGCGGCCAGGCGCCAGTTCAACAAGAATGCGGGCTCGCGCTTGCGTTTCGAGATGGCGCGCACCGTGTCGGCGTCCAGCCCGGGCGGCAGGGAATCGCTTTCCACATCGGTGACGAAACCGTGGCGGTAGGGCTGTTGCAGCGCCTGGGTCAGCGGCGGTGCCTGTTCAACGGTCGTCATGGCGGGACTCCAGGTGGTGGGCGTTCGGGTTCGTGGCGTATCCGGCGCCGGGCATCCACCCGCTCATGTGGGGGTTGGGGGCCGCCCGGCATACCCGGCTTTAAACATGCATATGATATGCATATTAAAAGAACGGCACAAGACACACCGCACTTGCCCGCTCCGTTCCCGGGGGCATTCGGCACCCTGGGGAACAGACCAGGAATCGCCCTCCAGTTCCGGCGACCGGCCCACGGCGACCGACCACACAATCGGGCCACCTGCGTGCCGTTCCGAGCGTGCCCACACGCCACCATCACACGCGCTTCAGACGGCCCCACCCATCCACGCCCCACCGATTTCCGATGTCAGCCACGCCCAACGAGCTCCAGGACGCCAAGGCACTGATCGTGGACGGCAACCCGCAATCGCGCTCGCTGCTGGCCTCGCAGCTGCACGATCTCGGTGTCGGGACCGTCGTGCAGTGCGGCAAGCTGGCCGATGCACGCGCCAGGCTGGAAATGGGCAGCTTCGACATCGTGCTGTGTGAACAGTATTTCGAACGCGAGGACATCACCGGGCAAGATCTGCTCGATGACCTGCGGCGCAACCAGCTGCTGCCGTTCACCACCGTGTTCGTGATCGTCACCGCCGAGGCGACGTACGCCAAGGTGGCCGAGGCCGCGGAATCCGCGCTTGACGCCTACCTGCTCAAGCCCCACACCGCCAACGGACTGGCCTCGCGCATCGGGCAGGCACGCGAACGCAAACTCTCGCTCAAAGAGATCTTCACCGCCATCGAGCAGCAACGCTTCGAAGAAGCCGGTGTGTTGTGTACCCAGCGGTTCGCCCAGCGCGGACCCCACTGGCTCTATGCCGCGCGCATCGGCGCAGAGCTGATGCTGCGAACCGGACAGCTCGGTGAAGCGCAGCGGCTGTACGAGGCGGTGGTGGCGGCGAACACGCTGCCCTGGGCCAAACTCGGGGTGGCGCGTGCCCAGCTGGAAGCGGGCCACCCAACACGGGCCGCGACCACGCTGGAGAGCCTGATCGAAAACGATCCCGGCTACACCGACGCCTACGACCTGATGGGCCGCGCACAGTTCGAGCTGGGCAATTTCCAGAGCGCGCTCAACACCTTCCGCATGGCCACCACGCTCACACCGGGTTCGGTCAACCGCCTGCTCAAGCACGGCATGATGGCCTACCACGCCGGCGAGCGCGCAGAAGGAGTGGAGCTGCTTGACCGCGCCACCCGCATCGGCCTGGAGTCCAAACTCTACGACCCGCAAGCCCTGGTGCTGCTGGCCTTCAACCACCTGGACAACAACGACCAGCGCGGCCTGCTGCGCTGCTCCGAGAAGCTGCAGCGCCTGGGGATGCGCCAGAGCGAAAATCCGCGCCTGCAGCGGCTGCTCGACGTGGTGCAGTGCCTGCTGGCCTTGCAGGACTACCAGACCGCCCGTGCGCTCGACGAGGTGCGGCGACTGGCCAAGATGGTGCACGAGCCCACGTTCGATTTCGAGTCGGCCGGCAACCTGCTCGGCCTGATGACGCGGCTCACCCTGCGCTCGATCCAGCTCTACGAGGTGGACGCGGTGGTCGACACCATGGGCCTGCGCTTTTGCACCAGCCGCGCGCTCACCGAGCTGCTGGCCTGCACGGCGGACGGACGGGAAGACTACATCCGGCGCGTGCGCACCGCGCACACCGACATCCTCAAGCTCACCGAACAGGCCATGTCGATGAGCCTCAAGGGCGAACCCCAGCAAGCGGTCGAGGCCCTGCTGGCACACGGCGAGCGCACGCTCAACGCCAAGCTCATCGAATCGGCGCACCTGGTGTTGCACCGCTACACCGGGCGCATCCCCGATCAGGCGGCGCTGACCGATCGCGCCCAGCTGCTGCGCGAGCGTTACCGCACCACCGACATCCACGCCGGCCTGGGCGAGCAGGCCCACACCGGCCGCGCGGCCGGAGGCGTGTCCTTGCCCGGCGCCTACAAACCGCCCGCCAACGAAGGCTTGCTGGCCAAGATGAACAACCTGTAGTGCATCAGACGTCCAACAAAAAAGCCCCGCCGAGGTGGGGCTGGGTGGAGCGACCGAAGCGGTCTGCGTCTCAGGCCGGCGCGAGGCGCTCGAGACCGCCCATGTAGGGCCGCAACACCTCGGGCACGCTCACGCTGCCGTCGGCCTGCTGGTGGTTCTCCAGCACCGCGACCAGCGCACGACCGACCGCCAGGCCCGAGCCGTTGAGCGTGTGCACCAGCTCGTTCTTGCCCTGGGTGTTTTTGAAACGTGCCTGCAGACGGCGCGCCTGGAACGCTTCGCAATTGGAAACCGAGCTGATCTCACGGTAGGTGCCTTGCGCCGGCACCCACACCTCCAGGTCGTAGGTCTTGCTGGCGCCAAAGCCCATGTCGCCGGTGCACAGGCTCATCACCCGGTACGGCAGGCCCAGCTTCTGCAGGATGGCCTCGGCGTGGCCGGTCATGGCCTCCAGCGCGTCGTAGCTCTGCTCGGGGTGCACGATCTGCACCATCTCGACCTTGTCGAACTGGTGCTGGCGGATCAGGCCGCGGGTGTCGCGCCCGGCGCTGCCGGCCTCGGAACGGAAGCAGGGCGTGTGGGCGGTGAGCCGGATCGGCAGCTCCGATTCGGCCACCACGGTGTCGCGCACCACATTGGTCAGCGGCACCTCGGAGGTGGGAATCAGGTAGAGGGGCTGGTTGTCTTCGGCGCCGTCCTGCCCACCTTTGTTGGTGGCGAACAGATCGGCCTCGAACTTGGGCAACTGGCCGGTTCCGCGCAGCGAGTCGGCGTTCACGATATAGGGCGTGTAGCACTCGGTGTAGCCATGTTCCTCGGTCTGCACGTCGAGCATGAACTGCGCGAGTGCGCGGTGCAGTCGGGCGATCGGCCCGCGCATGAAACTGAAACGGGCGCCGGCCAGCTTCGCGCCGGTCTCGAAGTCCAGTCCCAAGGCCTCGCCAATGTCCACATGGTCGCGCACCGGGAAGTCGAACGCCCGCGGCGTGCCCCAGCGGCGCACCTCCACGTTGCCCTGCTCGTCGCTGCCCACCGGCACGCTCTCGTGCGGCAGGTTGGGCACCGCCAGCAGCAGGCTCGACAGATCGACCTGGATCACCTCCAGGCGCTGCGCCGACTGCTCCAGTTCCACCTTGAGCGCGTTGACCTGCGCCATCGCAGCTTCCGCCTCGGCATGCTGACCCTTGCCCTTGAGCATCCCGATCTGTTTGGAGAGCTGGTTGCGCTGGCTTTGCAGCGCTTCGGTGTGTGTCTGCAGCGTTTTGCGTTCGGCTTCCAGCACCTCGAACGCAGCAACGTCCAGATACGGCTGGGGCTGTTTTCGGGTTTGCAGCCGGGCAACCACGCCGTGCAGGTCTTTTCTCAGTTGGGCAATGTCTAGCATGCGGCGATTGTAGGTTTGTGGTGCAGGTCGCTTACCGGAGGTGATCGATCAGCACCGCATCGCTGCCGTCAATTTTCAGGCCCTTGGGCAGCGGAAACTTCACCGATTCGGTCAGGCCGTCCATGGTGCGCACCGAGATCGCACCCAGCGCCTTGATGCGATCGATCACCTGGCGCACCAGGATTTCCGGCGCCGACGCGCCGGCGGTCAGACCCACGCGGGACTTGCCTGCGAACCAGCTGGCCTGCAGCTCGTCGGCGCTGTCGACCATGTAGCTGCTGGTGCCGAGTTTCAGCGCCACCTCGCGCAGGCGGTTGCTGTTGGAGCTGGTGGCGCTGCCCACCACGATCACCACGTCCACCTGCGGGCTGAGCAGCTTGACAGCGTCCTGGCGGTTCTGGGTGGCGTAACAGATGTCTTGCTGCTTGGGCTCGCGCACGCTGGGGAACCGCACCTTCACCGCAGCCAGGATGTCGGCCGTGTCGTCCACCGAGAGCGTGGTCTGTGTCACCACCGCGAGCTTCTCGGTCTGCGCGGGGCGCACGCGGGCCACATCGGCCACGTCTTCCACCAGGTGGATGCCGGCGTCGAGCTGCCCCATGGTGCCCTCCACCTCCGGGTGGCCCTTGTGGCCGATCATGATGAATTCATAACCTTCGCGGTGCAGCTTGGCCACTTCCACATGCACCTTGGTCACCAGCGGGCAGGTGGCGTCGAAGATGGAAAATCCCCGGCGCTTGGCCTCGTCCTGCACCGCCTTGCTCACACCGTGGGCCGAAAACACCAGCGTGGCACCGGGCGGCACGTCGGACAGCTCCTCGATGAAGATCGCGCCCTTGGCCTTGAGGTCGTTGACCACGTAGGTGTTGTGCACAATTTCGTGGCGCACGTAGATCGGCCGGCCGAACTTCACCAGCGCACGCTCCACGATCTCGATCGCGCGGTCGACGCCAGCACAGAACCCGCGCGGCTCGGCCAGCAGGATCTCGGCACCCAGGCCGGCCAGGTCGGCCGGATCGGCCGCGGCTGGAGAGGTTTTTTTGGTCATCACAGCACCCCGATCAACTGGACTTCGAACCGCACCGGCTGGCCGGCCAGCGGGTGGTTGAAATCGAACAGCACGGCGCCGTCTTCGCGCACCTCCAGCGCCGAGCCGGCGTAGCTGCCCAGGCCATCGGGGGTGGGGAACTGCACCACATCACCCACCTGGTAGCGCTCGTTCGGATCCCCCAGCTCGGCCAGCAGCTTGCGCGCCACCCACTGCACCATGTCGGGCTGGCGATCACCAAACGCCTCGCCGGGGGCCAGCTCGATCACCGTGCGGCTGCCCTCCTCCAGACCGATCAGGCGCTGTTCGATCGCTGGCGAGAGCTCGCCCGCGCCCAGGCTCAGCGTGGCCGGCGAGCCCCCGAAGGTGTCGATGATGACCTGCCCCTGCGGCCCCGACATGCGGTAGTGCAGCGTGAGAAAAGAAGCTTCTTGAACCTGGGCCATGGACGTATTGGGGAGGAATGGGGGGGTGTGCTGTGGTCAAACTGCACACGGGCGAGGCGATGCACCACCTCGGGCGACAGTGCCTATTGTAAAAAGCTGAGGCGCCCAGTGACCCGAACAGGAAAAGCACCATGGACAGCCTTGTGACCACCGGCCTGAAAAGCCTGCCCGAGGACTCCCGGCCGCGCGAGAAACTGCTGGCGCGCGGTGCCGCGGCGCTCAGCGACGCCGAGCTGCTCGCGCTGCTGCTGCGCACCGGTCTGCCGGGCAAACATGTGCTGCAGCTGGCGCAGGAGCTGCTGGAACGCTTTGGCGGCGTGGCCGGCCTGCTGCACACCGGCATCGACGCGCTCAAGACCGTCAAGGGCCTGGGCCCGGCCAAGCGCGCCGAGGTGGTGGCGGTGCTGGAACTGGCGCGCCGCGCGCTGGCCCAGGAGCTGCGCCAGCAGCCGCTGTTCGACAGCCCCAGCGCCGTGCGCGACTTCCTGCAGCTGCAACTCGGCGCGCGCAGCCACGAGGTGTTTGCGGTGCTGTTTCTCGACAGCCAGAACCGCCTGCTCGCACTCGAAGAGCTGTTTCGCGGCACGCTCAGCCAGACCAGTGTCTACCCGCGCGAGGTTGTGCTGCGTGCGCTGCACCACCACGCCGCCGCGGTGGTGCTCGCACACAACCACCCCAGCGGCACCGCCCAGCCGTCGCGCGCCGATGAGGCACTGACCCAGTCGCTCAAGGCGGCGCTGGCACTGGTGGACGTGCGTGTGCTCGACCATTTCATCGTGACCCGGGATCGGGCCACCTCGATGGCCGAA